>CAZONM010000109.1:0-14909 GCA_964580865.1 uncultured Myxococcales bacterium
CGCCTCGCGCGGCAAGCGGTAGGCGGGGATGCCCCAGCGCAACAGCCCGCCGGCCGCGTCGCGCGCCTCGTAGAGGTCCACGCGGTAGCCGCGCGCGCGTAGGTCGTACGCGGCGGCCAGACCCGCGGGCCCCGCGCCCACCACCGCCACGGCGCGCCCGTGCTCGCTCTCGCGCGGCTGCGAACGCACCTCCTGCGGGTGATCGTTGGCCCACTCGACCACGAAGCGCTTGAGGTCGTTGATGGCCACGGGCGCGTCGGTGGCCGCGCGAGCGCACACCTGCTCGCAGGGGCGGTGGCACACGCGGCACACCGCCTCGGGCAGCGGCAGCCCGTCGAGGATCAGCTCGAGCGCGTGTCCGTACTGGCCCGCGGCGATGTGCGTGGCGTAGCCCTGGATGCACAGGAACAGCGGGCAGCGGGTCGCGCACGGGGCCACGGCGGGGCGCGCAACTGGCGGATCGTTGTGCTCCTCGAGCGCGCGCGCCCGCGCCATCGAACGCTCGAAGGGCTTCATCACCGACTGCCGGCAGCGATGGCCGAGCGCCTCGCGCCCGCACTTGCGACACGTGTCGTTATCCACCTGGGTGCGCGCGGGCGCGCGCGCGGGCGCGTCGTCGACGATGGGCGGGTTCTCGATGCCCTCGCGGTGCAAGAACACCGGGCATGGCCGCTCGAGGATGAGCACGCTCGGCCCCGTCGCGTCGCGCGCGCGCTCGAAGGCCGCGTGCGTGGCCGCCGTTTGCCACGGGTCCACGCGCTCCACGTGCGTGACGCCGAGGGCGCGCACGATGGTCGCGATGTCGACGCGCCGGCGCACGCGCGCGTCGCCGTGCCCGCCGCTCTTGCCGGCCCCGATCTGGACCAGCGGGCTCTCCTGAAAGCCCGTCATGGCGGTGACGTCGTTGTCGAGCACCACGGCCACCACGTCGGCGTCTTCCTTCACTACGTCGAGCAGCGCGGGCATGCCCGAGTGAAAGAACGTCGAGTCGCCCAGGAAGGCCACGGTGCGCTGCTTGAGCATGCGCGACACGCCCGCCGCCAGCGCGATGCCCGATCCCATCGACACCAGCGCGTCGCCGGCGTCGAACGGCGGCGACGCCCCCAGCGTGTAGCAGCCGATGTCGTTGAACATCAGCGCGTCGTCGCCGAAGACCGCCTTGACCGCCACGAACGCGCTGCGGTGCGGGCACCCCGAGCACAGGATGGGCGGGCGCGCGGGCAGCGGCGGGCCCGCGGCGGGCGTGGCATCGACGGTGAGCGGCAGCGCGAGCGCGGCCACCACCGCCTGCGCCACAGCGGCGCGGGTTAGCTCGCCGTGCGTTGGCACGTGCGCGGTGCGCTGCCCGAGGATGCGCACGGGCAGCCCGTGCACCGACGCCAGGCTGCGCAGCGCGTCCTCGAGGAACGGCGACAGCTCCTCGACGACGAGCAGCTCGTCGAGGCCCCGCAGCTGCTCCACCAGCCACTCCGCGGGCAGCGGGTGCACGGCCGCCACGCGCAAGAACGCGAGCCCGTCGTCGCGCGCGCGCTCGCGCAGCGGCTCGGCCAGCACGTCGGCGCACAGGGCCGCGGCGGCGCCCGACGAGAGCACCGCGCGCCGCCCCTGCCCCACGCGCGAGAACGCGCCGCCGTCGTCGAGGATGGCGCGGCGGGCGCGCGCCAGGCGCTCCTCGATCTGGCCGCGCAGGCGCCGCGCGTTCACCGGCACCGGCAAGAGGCGCGCGGGATCGCGCACGAAGCCACGCACCACGGGCGCGCGCCGCGGTCCCAGGCGCACGGGCGCGCGCGCGTGGCACACCCGCGTAGTCGGGCGCAGCAGCACCGGTAAGTTTGACGATTCCGAAAGCTCGAAAGCGAAGCGCGTCAAGCGCAGCGCCTCGTCTGGCGTCGCGGGATCGAGCGTGGGCAGGTGCAGCATGTCGGCCAGATGCCGCTGGTCCTGCTCGTTGGGGCTCGTGTGGCAGCCCGGGTCGCCGGCGCTCACGATGACCATGCCCGCGCCCACGCCCATGTACGGGATGGTGCTGAGGGGATCGCCGGCGGACGACAGCCCGAGGTGCTTCATGGCCACCAACGAGCGCGCACCCGCGAGCGAGGCGGCGAAGGCCAGCTCCACGGCGATCTTCTCGTTGACCGCGTACTCGAAGCCGACGCCCACGGTGTCGGACAGCGCGGCGAAGGCGTCGGTGACCTCCGACGACGGCGTGCCCGGATAGCCGGTGGCGAAGGCCACGCCGGCTTCGAGCGCGCCGCGCACGATGGCCTCGTTGCCGAGCAGCAACACCTCGCCACCGTCGGCGAGCAAGGCGCTGTCGGCCCGCGGCCCGCGCGCCACGACCGGTCAGCCCTCCACCGAGAAGCGACGCAGGCAGCAGTCGTCGCCGTCGGGCAGCGCCTTGAGCGTCTCCACGCGCAGCGAGGTGTGCAGCGTGCGGTTGATGGTGGCCACGGTGCCCTCGAACCACGCGTCGCAGCCCGGGCGGTCCTCGGCCAGCAGCCCCTTGCGCTCGTGCCAGGTGTGCCAGGGGCAACCGCGGTGGCGCACGAACGCCTCCGTGCCGTCGCGCCCGAGCTCCACCACCGCGTCCTCGCCCATGCACACCGAGGAGAAGGCGATGCTCTCCGCGACCTGCTGCGGCAGGGGCCTGCTCGCGTCCAGGTGCTTGACGTAGGCCTCGCCGGTCCCGTCGCCGGTGACGCGCCACATCTCCTTGACCACCTCGGTGGCGTCGAGGTTCGGCGCCACGCGCTGCACGGCCTCGCGCCAGGCGAAGTGCTGCGCGCGCGTGATCTCGCACAGGATGCGGAAGCGCTTCTCGACGGGGGGATCGCCCATGGTTGGCCTCGCTGGCGAAAGCCTAGCGGCGTGAGCGCCCGGGGCCAGGGTTATTTTGACGAACGTTCGTTGAAAGAAACATCCGATTAGTTCGTGCCGCAGCGCGTCAGGTCGCCCGCGGCAGCGTCACCGTGAAGCACGTACCGGCGCTCGCGTCGGAGGTGAACGCGATGGTTCCGCCGTGCGCCAGCACGAGCTGTTCGGTGATGTACAGGCCGAGGCCAAGGCCGCCACCCTTGCGCTCGCGCTGCTGGCCACGAAAGGGCGCGAACAAGACCGGCCGCAGCTCGTCGGGGATGGGCGCGCCCTGGTTGTGCACGGCGAGGACGACGCGCGCGGGGTCGGAGCCGTCGATGCGCACGGCGATGGGCGTGCCGGGCGCGCCGTGCTGCAGGGCGTTGCCCACCAGGTTCGCCACCACCTGCTGCAGCCGGTCAGCGTCCCAGCGCCCGGTGACGTCGCCCTCGACCTGCAGCCGCCCGCGCGCCCGCGACTCCTCCGACTCGTCGAGCACGCCGCGGACCACGCTGCCCAGATCGACGACGGAGCGCGTCAGCGCGATGCCCGTCCCCAAGCGCAGGCGCGTGAGATCGAGCAGTTGTTCCACCATGCGCGTCATGCGTTGGCCGCTCGCGAGGATGCGGGTCAGCGGCTCGCGCAGCGACTCGTCATCGGCGCGGCCGAGCAGGATCTGCGCGCACATGATGATGCCGCTCAACGGGTTGCGCAGGTCGTGACCGAGGATGCCCATGAACATCTCGCGCATGCGGTCTTGCTCGCGCAACAGCTGCCGGTGCCGCTCGAGGGTGGCGAACACCTCCACCTTGCTGCGCAGGACGTGCGGCTCGACGGGCTTGAACAGGAAGTCCACGGCGCCGGCGTCGTACCCTTGGAACACGCGGGACTGGTCGCGCGCGCCGGCGGTGACAAAGATGATGGGCACGTACCGCGTCTTCTCCACGCCCCGCATGAGCTCGGCCAGCGCGAACCCGTCCATCTCGGGCATCTGGACGTCGACGATGGCGAGCGCCACGTCGCGCGCCAACAGGACCTCGAGCGCCGCCGCGCCCGACGGCGCTGTGACGATCTCGATGTCCTCGCGGCGCAGCATGGCCTCGAGCGCCACGAGGTTGGCCGGCACGTCATCGACGATGAGGATGACCGGCCGAGCGACCGGTGCGCTGCCCATGGGCGCCATCACACCCTCCGGAAGAGGCGCTCGGGGCCAACGAAGGGCTCGAAGCGCTCGCCGCCGCGCGACGCGGCCAGCGACTCCGACGCCCCGAGCGCAAGGAAACCGCGCGCGCACAGCGTGTCGACGAAGATGGTGAGCGCGCGCTCACGGAGCTCGTGCGCGAAGTAGATGAGCACATTGCGGCACGACACCGCCTGCACCTCAGCGAACGCGCCGTCGGTCGCGAGGCTGTGCTCGGAGAACATCACGCGCGCGCGCAGCTGATCGTCGAAGCGAATGGTGCCGCCCTGCTGGTGCACGTGATCCGACAAGCGCCCGCGACCGCCCGCGGCGAGGTAGTTCCGCTCGAAGGCCGCGGCGTGCTCAGCAGAGTACACACCCGCCGCGCCCGTGCTCAGCGCCTGCTCGTCGATGTCGGTGGCGTACACCAAGGAGCGCTCGAGCAGCCCGGCCTCGCGCAAGATGACGGCCAGTGAGTACGCCTCCTCGCCGGTGCCGCACCCTGCCACCCACACGCGGATCGACGGGTAGGTGGCCAACAGCGGCACGACGTCGTCGCGCCAGGCGCGGAAGTGCGACGGATCGCGGAACAGCTCCGTGACGCTGTTGGTGAGCGCCCGCGCCACCGAGGTGAGCGCCGCCGCCTCCCGCCGCACCAGCGCCGTCAGCGCCATGATGTCCGTGACGCCGAGCGCCGCTTGCGCGCGCGCGACGCCGCGTTCGAGCGCCGGGCGCGCGTAGCCGCGGAAGTCGACGTGCCGACGGCGCAAGAGCTCCTCGAGCAGCGGCGCGAGCTTGTCGTACGGCGGCACGAGTATCGTCGTCACGGCGTCAACCAGGTGCGCAGGGCCGCCAACAATCGCTCACCGTCGACGGGCTTGGTCAGGTGGTCGTTGGCGCCCGCCGCCAGGCTGCGATCGCGATCGTCGGGCATCGCCTTGGCCGTCAGCGTGATGATGGGCACCGCGCGGTACTGCTGGTGGACCCGGATGCGCTTGGTGGCCTCGAGGCCGTCGAGCTCGGGCAGCATGACATCCATCAGCACCAGGTCGACGCGCGGTGCGTGTTCCAGGCGCGCCAGCGCCTCGACGCCGGTGCGCGCCACGTCGACGGCGACGCCGCGGGGCTCGAGCATGCTGGTGAGCGCGAACACGTTGCGGATGTCGTCCTCGACCAAGAGCACGCGGCGCCCGGTCAAGGTGGCGTCGGGCGCCGGCGGCACCCGCGCGCTGGCGGCGCCCTCGCCCGCGGTCGCGTCGCCGTGCAGCAGGCGATGGACCTCGTCGAACAACCGCTCCGGGGAGCTCGCGCCCTTGACGATGACGGCGCGAGCCCATTGCCGCAGGCGGTGCTCATCGTCGGCCGACAGCGCGCGCGCGGTGTGCACGATGACCGGCGGTAGCGCGCCCGCGCCGTTGCCTGCGCGCTCGAGCCACTCCACACCGCTCACGTCCGGCAGGATGAGATCGAGCACCAGGCAGTCGAAGGTGGCCGCCGCGAGCATCGCCGTCGCCTCGGCGGCGCTCGCGGCCCCCGCCACGTCGAGCCCGCGCGCGCGCAGCATCGCGCTGAGCGCGTCTCGCAGCGCAGCGTCGTCTTCCACCACCAGCACGCTGCGGCGCGCGCCACCCCGCACCGCGGGTGCAGCGTCGTGCAGCGCGGCCCGCGTGGTCGCCGCGGGCGCACCGGCCTCGACGGCCAGGCGCCGCGCGACCGTGACGGTGAACGTGCTGCCCTTGCCCGGTGTGCTCTCGAGCGCGACGTCACCGCCGAGGAGGGCCGCCAGCTCGCGGGAGATCGACAGGCCGAGCCCGGTGCCGCCGTACTTGCGGCTGGTGGTGCCGTCGGCTTGGCTGAAGGCCTCGAAGATCCCCTGATGGTGCTCGGGCGCGATGCCGATGCCGGTGTCGGCGACCGCGAACGCCACGCGCCGGGCGGGCGCCGGGCTTACCTTCACCTCGACGTGGCCGGCGTCGGTGAACTTGAGCGCGTTTGACACGAGGTTCGTGAGGATCTGCTGCAGGCGCAGCCGATCGGTCTCGATGGTGGTGGGGCAGTCGGCCTCAGATCGGAGGCGCAGCTCGAGCTTCTTCTCGGCCGCCAGCGGCGCGAAGCGTCGCCGCAGGTCGTCGAGGACGCCGGCGATGGTCACCGGCTCCACCTGCAGCGCTACGCGCCCTGCCTCGATCTTCGACAGGTCGAGGATGTCGTTGATCAATGTCAGGAGGTCGTTTCCCGACGCGGCGATGCTGGCGGCGAACTTGACCTGCTCCGCCGTGAGGTTGCCACCGGCATTCTCGGCGAGGAGACGCGCGAGGATCAGCAGGCTGTTGAGGGGCGTGCGCAGCTCGTGCGACATGTTCGCGAGGAACTCCGACTTGTAGCGGCTGGCGCGCTCGAAGTCGGTGGCCGTGCGCGCCAGCGCGCGCCCTTGCTCGTCGAGGGTGTCGTTGGCGGCGCGCAGCTCCTCGTTGGCCGCATGCAGCTTGTCGTTCCCCGCGCGCAGCGCGTCTTGCTGCGCCAGGAGCTCCTCGGCCTGGCGCCGCGTCTCCTCCAAGAGCTCGTGCTGCCGCTGCCGGTACCGCGCCGAGCGACACGCGGTGCCGAGGGTCTGCGACACCTCGTCGAGCAAGGTGCGCACGCGCGCGCTCGGGGCGGCGAGGAAGCCAAGCTCGAGCACGCCGTTGGCCGCACCGTCGATCACCGTGGGCACGACCAAGAGCGCGCGCGGCACGGCCGCGCCCGTGGCCGAGCGGACCTCGACGTACCCTGCCGGCAGCGCGTCGAGCGCGAGCACGCGACCCTCCGCCGCCGCTTGACCTACCAGCCCCTCGCCCGGTGCGATGAGCTCCGGCGCTGCGTTGGCGCCGCCGCGCGCGAAGGTCCCACAGCGACGGAGCTGGCCGTCATCGAGCCGCAGGTAGGCAGCGCCAACTTGCGCATCCAGGTAGTGCGCCAGGAACGAGAGCGCGCGCTGGCCGAGCTCGTCGATGCTCAGCTCGCCCTGCAGGCGCGCCGCGAGCTGGTTCTTGCCCGCGGCCACCCACGCGTCTTCGGCGCTCCGCACCTTCGCCCGCACGAACTGCCGGATGGTGACGCCCAAGAGCAGCAGCGTCAGGAAGCCGAAGACGCGGTTCACCTGCGCGATGCGCACGATCTCGGCGTCGACTGGCAGCGGCTTGAACAGGTAGCCGGCCACGTTGAGCACGGCGGCGACGACGGCCACCACCAGCGGCGCCGTGGGCCGCCAGGCGAACAGGCACGCGACCACCGGGATGAGGTAGAGGGACCACGCCGGGATGCCGAGCGGCAGGATCTCGAAATCGACGAGCAACACGAGGGTGACGAGCACCCCGACGATCGCGTACAGCGCCCGATCGTTTCTTGCCGGGATCACGCCCGCGTCTCCTGCAACGCCACCTCGACCACGAAAGCGTCCTGCCGCCTCTGGCGCAGGCACGCAATCGCGTCGGTCGCACCTCGGCAACCTGACGTGCTCACGCCCGGGCCGCGCACCCCAACCGCGCCGCGCCGATGAGCCACACGACGGCCGCCACGCCCACCGCCGCCAACGCGAGCCCGATGCCCTGCGCCACGCTGCCCGTGGCGCTCGACACCGCGCCGATGAGCGGCGGGCTCGGGACGTCGCCGAGCAGGTGCGTGAGCATGAGCGACACGGCGAAGCCGCGCGCGCGCACGCCGGCGTCGAGGCCGTTGACCAAGAGCGCGTTGACGGGCGCGTTGTACATCCACAGAAAGACCTGCGCGACGGTGAGCGCGACGGTGATCGACAGGGCGCCTTGCGCGAAGAACACGGCCCACGCCGCCAGCGCGAGCCCCGGCACGCACGAGGCGCCGCACACCACGAAGTACGCCTCGCGCATTCGTCCCGTCAGCAGGTCGGCCAACGCGCCGCCGAGCACCGTGCCCACCAGGCCGCCGACGACGATGGACAGGCCTGCCACGGTGCCGGCCTCGGCGTAGGAGAAGCCGCGCTCGCGCGACAGGAACGTGGGGAACCAGTCGCCGATGCCTCCCATGGCGAAGGTCATCGCGACGTAGCCGCCCGTGGCGAAGAGCCAGCGCCGGTTGGCGGCGAGCCCGCGCAGCGCGCCCGACCAGGGCGGCGGCGGCACGGGCTCGGCGTCGTCGTCGAAGCCGCCGCGCGGCGGATCGTGCAGGCGCAAGGCAACGAGCGACAACAGGAGGCCCGGCAGCCCCACGATCACGAAGGCCGCGCGCCAGCCCCACCACTGGCCAAACGTGCCGGCGAGCGTGAAGCCGATAGCTACCCCGAGGGGCACGGCCACGTTCAGCACCGTGAGCGCGCGGTTGCGACGCGCGGGTGGGTACAGGTCAGCGATCATGGCGGGGCTGATGGTGATGAACGCGGCCTCGCCGATGCCCACGAGCGCGCGCGTGAGCAGCAGCATGGCGAAGCCGTCGGCGAAGGCGGCGGCCACCGTGGCCAACGACCACAGCGCCACGCCGATGGCGAGGAGGCGCGGGCGATTGCCGCGCTCGGCCAACGAGCCGAACACCGGACACGCGAGCGTGTAGACGAAGATGAACGCCGAGAACACCAGACCGGTCTGCTCGTCGGTGAGCCCCAAGTCGGCCTTGAACAGGTCCTTCACCGCCGACGGCGCGTAGCGGTCGATGAAGTTGAGCAGGCACATGGTGGTGAGCACGCCCACCACGAGCGTCGGTGCGCTGCGCGGACCGTTCGGCGATGGCCCCCTTTCTCCCATGGGGACGAGGCTACTCGAGGTGGCCGTCGACCGACGAGCGGTGCGCGCGCAGCGCTCGTCAGGCGACCATGACGAAGCTCGCGCCCTCCACGAAACCGGCGCGCTCGAGGCCCGCGCGCACCACGCCGCGCGCGCCGCTCGTGCCCACGGCGCCGAGCGCGAACGCGCCGGGCAGCTCGGCACGCAGGCTAGCGAGCTCGTCGACGTGCCGCACGACGACGTGACGCCGCCGCCGGCCCACCTTGTCTGGCGCGACGTCGACGAACGCGGCGGGCTCCACCCCTTGGCCCGCCAGGGCGCGCGCGATGCGGCGGCCCTCCTTACCCGCGCCGCACACGACGACCGGGCGTGACCCCAGCCCGAAGCGCGCCACGAGGTGCTCGGCCTTGACCAACGCCAAGAGGTCACGCGGCGTGCGGGTGCTCTGGCCCGGGTGCACGCGCCATGCGTGCTGGAGCGCCGCGCGCTTCTCGAGCGCCCACCCGTCGCGCGCCAGGCGCAGGAACAGGTCGTAGTCCTCGGGGAACGGTGCGGGCGCGGTGCGATACCCGCCCACGGACGCGAGCGCGGCGGCACGGAACGTCGTCGCCGGGTGACACAGCGGCTGTTCGATCCACAGCTCGCGCTCATGATCGGCCCCGGTGAGCGCGGCGTTCTGCCACGCGAGGTACGCCGCCATGCCCACGTGGCGGCCGTCGACGTGGGCGCGGCGCGGCGCCAAGCGCGCCCGGCAGGCCACGGCCCCAGCGCGGGGCCGTTTCGTCAGCCATGCCACGTCGGCGGCCAGGCGATCGGGGTGCATGACGTCGTCAGCGTCCATGCGCGCGATGAGCGGCGCGCCACAGCGCGCGCGACCCGCCTCAAGCGCGCCGCCGAGCGACAACGCGGCGGGCGCCTCCACGACGATCACCCGCGCGTCGCGCCGGGCCACACGCGCGAGCACGTCCGCCGACCTATCGCTGCACGCGTGCAGCACTGCCACCACCTCGAGCTCGACCGCGCGGCTGCGCAGCACGCTCCCGAGCGCCGTAGGCAGCGTGGGCGCGGCGTCGCGGATGGGCAGGAGCACGGAGACGGCGGGGGCCATGCCTTGTCGGGGACGATTTTTGTCGCTACCGAGATAGTGACGAGGCGTTCCACCGTGTCTTTGCGGCGGCCCTCGCGGAGGACGTCATGCCGTTCGGCATCGGGATGGGCGAGCTGGTCGTCATCCTGCTCATCGTGTTGCTGCTGTTCGGCGCGCGTCGGCTGCCGGACCTGGCCGCGGGCCTCGGGGGCGCGGTCAACAACTTCCGCAAGGCCATGAAGGGCGAGGACGACGTCAAGACCATCGAGGGCAAGACGGCCGACGGCGACCGCGTGCCTACCCCCCCGTCGAAGACCGAGACCAAGAGCTGACCCCCGCCCGGTCGGTCAGCGCGCTCGCTGCGCGCCGGGCTCACGCCGCGCCCGAGCGATCGCCGGCCCCGACGCCGGTTCACGCGATGTTCCACTCCACGCCCTCGGGCGTGTCGCGCACCTCCACGCCCATGCGCCCGAGCGCCGCGCGCGCCTCGTCGGCGCGGGCGAAGTCCTTGGCCACCTTGGCCTGCGCGCGCTCGTCGAGCAGGCGCCGCACCTCGGCCTCGGGCACGCCGCGCGTCTTCAGCCCGAGCGCGCGCTGCTCCTCGAGGAAGCCCTCGGGATCGCGCTCGCCCACGCCCAGCACCGCGCCGATCTGCTCCATGGCGCGCGTCCACTCGCCGAGCAGGCGCGCGCGCTGCGCGGGCTTGAGCTTCTGCCCCGTCAGCTCCTTCTCCTTCCCGTCGACGAGCAGGTTCGCCACCTTCAGGAGCTCGTTGTGCGCGGCGAACGCCTTGGGCGTGTTGAAGTCGTCTTCCATGGCCTCCGTGAAGTCCGCCAGCGGGCGAAAGGGCGCGCCGGGCCGAGAGAACACGGTCTCGAGGCTCGGGCCGTCCTCGGGCGCGTTCTTCTCGAGGTAGCGGCGCACGCGGCGTCGCGTCTCGTGCACGCGCTGCGCGCGGCGCTCCGCCTCCTCCACCAAGCGCTCGGAGAACGCGATGGGGCTGCGGTAGTGCGTCGACAGCAGGAGCGTGCGCAGCGCCTCGGGCGTGTAGCGGGCCAGCACCTCGCGGATGGTGAAGAAGTTGCCGAGCGACTTCGACATCTTCACCACCTTCACGCGCTGGCCGTGCTCGTCGGTGATCTCCTCCACCAGGTCGGCGTCGACGCCGGTGGTGTCGCTCGCCTCCACGTTGACGAAGCCGTTGTGCATCCAGATGCGCGCCATGACGGCGCCGTCGTGGCGGCACTCGCTCTGCGCGATCTCGTTGGTGTGATGCGGAAACAACAGGTCCTTGCCGCCGCCGTGGATGTCGAAGGTGACGCCCAGGTGCTTCTCGCTCATGGCCGAGCACTCGATGTGCCACCCGGGGCGGCCCTTGCCCCACGGCGAGTCCCACGCGATCTCGCTGGGCTTGGCGCTCTTCCACAGCGCGAAGTCGAGGGGATCGTCCTTGCGCTCGTCCACGGCCACGCGCGCGCCGGCGCGCATGTCCTCGAGCGAGCGCCCCGACAGCTGCAGGTAGCGCGCGGCGTCCATCTTGCGCACGCGGAAGTACACGTCGAAGCCCGCGCCCGCCACGCCGGTGGCCGAGGGCACGCGGTAGGCGAAGCCCTTGTCCTCGAGGGCGCTGATGAACTCGATGATCTCGCGCATGTGCGTCGACACGCGCGGCTCGACGTCGGCGCGCCCCACGGCCAGGGCCGCCATGTCCTCGAGGTACGCCTGGGCGAAGCGCTCGGCCAGCGCCAGCGGCTCCTCGCCGCTCTCTCGCGCGCGCTTGATGATCTTGTCCTCCACGTCGGTGAAGTTGCGCACGTACGTGACCTGGTGGTCGCGGCGCAGCCAGCGCACCACGGTATCGAACACCACATACACGCGCGCGTGGCCCACGTGGCTGAAGTCGTACGGCGTCACGCCGCACACGTAGAGGCCGAGCTTGCCGGGGCGGAGCGGCGTCAGCTCCTCCTTCTGTCGCGTCATCGAGCTGAAGATCCGCTGCACCATGCAGATCCTTTAGCGTCGTCGGCGCCACAGCGAAAGCGACCCCGGCCGCAGGGAGCGCAGCGCCAGGATCACGAGCGCGAGCCCGCCCGTCCACGCCATCACGTACCGGTTCATCTGACCCGGGCGCTCGTCGACCACCACCACGCGCGCGTCGGCGGGCACCGACAGCCCTTGCCCCGCGAGCACCGCGCGCGCGTCGTCGAGGGCGGCGTCGGCGAACGACAGCACGCGTCCGTCGAGCTCCACCTGCACGAACGGGCCCCACGTTGGGTGCACCGCGGGGTCGTACTCGACGAAGAGCGGCGCCCCCATGACCTGGCGCACCACGATGGGCCCGAAGCGCAGCGAGCCGCGCCGAAAGAGCGGGATCTCCGCCGCGTGGTTGCCAAGCACGGCGCTCGCCTGCACGCGGGCGCCCACGGGGATGGGCGCGCCGGTTGGCAGCCCGGCCACGGCGCCGAGGTCAACGGCCGGCGGAGCGTGCAGGTGGTAGAGCAGCTCGTCGCGCGTGGGCGCGAGGACCGCCACCACGGCGACCACGACGGCGCCCACCAGCACCAGGTGCACCGGGTGCGCCCGGCGCCGCGCGGGCTCCGCGCGCGCGGCGTCGAAGAAGCTCCGCGCCGGGTCGTCGCTCACACGACCGGTGAGTCGGACTTGGTGTCGACGGGCGCGCCGCCGACCAGCGTGCCGTCGCGCGTGGCCGAGCCGTCACGCGGCTCACCGGCGTCGAGCGCCTTGGCGAGCGGATCGTCAGGCAAGAGGTCGCGCGGATAGAGGAACGCGAAGTCGACGGCGCGCCGCGAGAACACCTCGAGCGCGCGGCCCACGTCGGCGGCATCGCGCACCAGCAGGTTGTCGTCGTCGCCGGCGACGACATGGACGCTGCCGCCCGACGCCGCCACCAGCTCGGCCTCGCCACGCTCGCCGTCGTCGACCGAGGACAGCGCCTGGCGCAGCGCCGACAGCTTGAAGGCCTGCGGCCCCTGCACCGCGCGCAGGCGCGGGCGCACGTCGAGCGCCACCAGGCTGCCGCCCTCGTCGGCCACCACGGCGTCCTTGAGCGTCACCGCGGGCACCGCCGCGTCGGCGCCGCGGGCGGCGGCCGCGACGCGATCCACGAGCCCCGTGGGCGCGAGCACGCGCGCGCCCTCCTGGATGATCACGTAGTCGACGTCGGGCGGCAGGGCGTCGAGGCCGGCCATCAACGCGGCGCGGCGCCCCGGCCCGCCGGCGACCACGCGATCGATCTCGTCGAGGCCGAAGCGATCGACCACGTCGGCCTTGACCCGCTCGAGGAGATCGCCGGGCACCACCAGCACGCCGGTGACCGCTTCGTCGCCGGGCAGCGCGGCGGCGATGCCACGCGCGAGCAGCGGCGCGCCCAACAGCGCCTCCAGCAACGCATGCGGCGCCAGGCCTGTGCCGTTCTCGGCCGCGAGCACGATGAGCCCGAGCATGTCCCCTCCCACGCGACCCGCCGGGGGGCCGCACAACCGTCGTCGTCAGACCTTGAAGATCGTCTTGAACTCGCGCTCGACCTCGTCCTCCGACATGGTCTTCGCGATGGCGATCTCTTTGACGAGGAGCGAGCGCGCCGTGTCGAGCATCTTGCGCTCGCCGAAGCTCAGGTCCTTGTCACCCTTGAGCAGGTAGAGGTCGCGCAGCACCTTGGCGACCTCGAAGACGCTGCCCGTGCGGATCTTCTCCATGTACTCGCGGTAGCGCCGGTTCCACGTCGTCGACTCGACGACCTTCTCCTTCTTGCGCAGGATGCGAAACACCTCGTCGGCCTCGTCGGAGGAGATGATCTCGCGCATGCCCACGGTCTTCACGTTCGACGTGGGGATCATGATCTTCATGCCGTTGTCGAGGATGCGCAGGATGTAGAACGTCTGCTCCTGCTGACCCGAGATGGTCTTGCGATCGATCGCGACCACCTCGGCCACGCCGTGGCCCGGATAGACCGCCTTGTCACCGACCTTGAACGTATCCATGCCAGCTCCCGCCTGTGCTCCAGGCGCTGCCACAAGCTCATGCGCGGCCCGCGGCGCGGACCTTGCGAAAACCGGTGTGGGATACCATCTGTCGGGGCGCGATGCGAGCGTCGAGCCCCGCTCCCCCGTTCGTACTCCTGGCGGCCCTGGTCGTCGCCGCCATACCGGCGTGGTCGCAGGAGTTTCCGGGCGAGGGCCTCGCCGACGGCGCGGCCGGGTCCGCGCAGGCCTTCGGCGCCGCCACCCCCGCGGTCGTCGCCCCCAGCGCCGCGCGCGGCGCCGGTGACGCTGCCGGCCTCGTCGAGCTCGCCGAGCCGGACCACCGCGCCACCCTCACGCTCAGCGACGTGCTCGAGGCCGCCGGCCGTGACGCCGCCGACGCTCGCAGCGCCGCCGAGCGCGTCATCCAGCAGGAGGCCGCGCTGCGGCGCGCGTGGGCGGCGCTGTTGCCCACGCTCACCGCCGGCGCGTCGTACTCGCTCACGTGCTTGGGCGGCGCCGAGGACGGGCTCACGTGCGCCGATCGCACCGCCTCGTTCATCGACCCCGACGCCGCCGAGCGGCAGGCGCAGCTCTTCGAGGGCCTGGCGGCGGCCATCGAGATCGGCGCGCAGGTCGAGCCCGACCCCGCCGAGCAGCAACAGCTCCTCGACCAGGCCGCCGAGCTGCGCGCGTCGGCCGGCCAGATCCGCGCCGACGCCGCCGACGCCAAGCCGGTGGTGGTGCAGGCCGCCAACGTGCTCACGGGTTCGCTCACGCTGGCGGTGCCGATCTTCAACGGCCGCGCGTTCCCGCTCCTGCAGAACGCCGTCGCCGGCGTCGACGTCGCGAACCGCGCCGCCGAGCAGGTGCGCGCGGCCCTGCGCTACACGGCCACACGCGCGTACTTCGCGGCGGTGACGGCCAAGAAGCTGGTGGCCCTGGCCGAGCGCCGTGTGGAGAGCGCGGCGCGCCACCGGCAGGCCATCGCGGCGCGCGTGGAGGCGGCCACGCAAGCGCCGCTCGCGCTGCGCCGCGCCGAGCTCGATCACCTGCGCGCCCGCCAAGAGCTCGCCCAG
>CAZONM010000110.1:0-14885 GCA_964580865.1 uncultured Myxococcales bacterium
GAGGCCCACGGCGGGCACATCGGTGTCGAGAGCGCGGTCGGCGCGGGCACGGCGTTCTCGTTCACCATCCCGGCGGCCGCCCCCACGTCGTCGTGAGCCGGCCGCCGGCCCTGATCTCAGGGGTCAGCGCGCGGCGGCCGCGGGCGGTGTCGCGCGCCGGTTCGGGTCTTTGCGCATGAGGCGCTCGAGCATGATGCGCAGCTCGGGCACCGGCTCGCCGCGCTTCGCCTCGAGCCACGCCAGGGCCTTGTCCTCGGCAGGGCCCACGTGCGCCTCGAAGCGCTGCGGCCGCAGCCACGACAGCGCCGTGAGCATGCCGCGCGCCAGCGGGTTGTCGGTGACCACGGCGAAGTAAGGCCGAAAGTGCGCGTTCGACGTGGCCTCGGCCACCTTGCGTCGCCACACGCTGTTGGGCAGCGGGTGGCCCGGATCGATGATGATGAGCAGGGCCAAGCGCAGGCCTCCGCCATGGACGGCCTCGGCGGCCGAGACCAGGCGCTCGATGTGCGGCCCGAAGTCGTTCTCCTCGTCGCCGCCGCGAGCGATGCGGCAGACCAACGCGGCGCGCGCCTGGTTGAACTCGCTGTAGTACACCCGCCGACCCTCGGCGGACCCTACTCCGCTTCGGCGCCGAGCGGCAAACGGCGCCGAAGCGATCGCTGGCGCGCGCAGCGGTGATCGATCGAACATGAGCGCATGATCTCCGGGCGCCCGGTGGAGCTGTACTGTCGTCGGTGCAATGCGCGCCGCTTCGAGCCGAAGCCGGCGCCAGACCTGGCGTGCGAGTGCGGGTCAGGCCTGTATCGCAGGAGCGGCGAGCCGCCGCGACCGTCGACGCACTGGGCGCAGATCCTCCGGTCGTTCGCCACGCTGCACGGCGCGCTCTTCTTCGCCACGGTGGCGGTGGTCGGCGCGCTGCCCATCGGCCTCGCGCAGCGCCTGGCCGCCGTGCTTGTGTACGTGGCCGCCATCAAGATGGCCATGCGCGCCATGAAGGTCACGCGCGCCGAGCCGATCCAATTTCCCGAGGTGAGCGCCGACGAGCTGTTCGACTTTGGCGCGCTCATCCCAGCGGCGGTCTTTGTGGTGCTCTTCACCTGGGGGCCGCCGATCCTGTTGGCCTTCGGCCTGAGCGGCACGCTCGACCTTTCGCCCGAGTCGCGGGAGCGCCCGGTGTTCGTGGAGCACGGCGCCGTCGATGACCTGCCCGGCGCGACGGAGATCGAATTCCCTGACCACGGTGCGGGGGGCTTCGACGGCGACGTCAAGCTCACGGGCTTCGGTGAGCCCGACGGCGCGCCCGCCTTCGCCGAGCCCGAGTCCGGTGGTGCCGGCGCGGGCCCCGTCATCGCGCTCATCGTGGGGATCTTGCTGCTCGCGTGGGCGCCCATGGCGTTGGTGCTCTACCTGCGCACAGGGACCACGTTCGGGTTCTTCCATGTGCCCGGCGGGATCGCCGCGCTGCGCGCCGATCCCGCCGGCTACCTGGCGCTGGCGGCGCTGGTCTTGCCCACGCTGGGGGCGCGCTTCATCGCGGACCTGGTGCAGGCGGCGCTGCCCTTCGTGCTCGCGCCGCCCGTGGTCGCGGCCAAGGCCGCCGCCATCATCCTCAGCTGGGGCGTCGCCGGGCTCTACGTACGCCAACACGCGCGCGCCTACGACATGCCCATCGACGACGACGACTGGGTCTTGTTCACGCGCTTCCCTCAGGCCGCGCCCGTGCCCGCTGTGGCGGCGCGACCCGCGGCCATCGAGCTCGACGGGCCGCCCATGATCCGTGGCGCCGCCATCGACGACGCCGACGACCTGCCGGTGATCGCCGGCAAGCTCGAGCCGCAGTAGCGCGTCACCGCGCTATCGGGCCGCGCGCAGCTCTACGCGGTTATCGGAGAACGTGCTGCCCTGCCCGAAGTCGGTGAGGCGCTGGGACATCAGCGCGTTCACCGTGGAGCCGCCGGCCTCAGCCAGCGAGTACACGCCCTCGGCCACCGCCACGCCGGGGGGAACGTCGTCGGTTGCGACCAAGATCACCCGGGCTTCGCCGAGGTCATTGAAGGCCACTACCTCGTCGCCATCGACGAGGGCGCGGCGGGCCGCCTCGCTCGGGTGCACGCGCAGCGTGGGGCGCGGCGCGCGCAGCTTGTCGATGAGGTCCGCGCGCTCGGTGAACGACGAGTTGAGCCGGTGGAGCGCGGGCGTGGGGTGCAGCCGCAGCGGGTAGCGCCGGCGCGTCTCGTCGTCGACGCTGTCAGCGGCTGCCAACACGAAGGCCGGCTGCTCGGCGGTGGGCGCGATGCGGATCCTGCCCGTGGGTGTGCGCCAGCGCCCGCGCTGCGGCGTGAGCTTGGTCGGCGCGCCGGCCGTCAGCGCGGCCGCGTGCTCGGCCGCGCGCATGGGCGACGGCGACGCCAGCAGCGCGTCGATGTGCTCGTCGGCGGTGCGCTGAAAGACATCGTCGGTGAACCCGAGCGCGCGCGCCAGCGTGCGCGCCGTGTCCCAGTTGGAGCGGCTCTCGCCGAGCGGCGCGATGGCGGGGCGCGTGCGCTGCAGCCAGAACTGCCCATAGCTGCGATAGAGGTCGGCGGTCTCGAGCATCGTGGGCGCGGGCAGCACCACGTCGGCGTAGCGGGCGGTGTCGGTGAGGAAGCGCTCGTGCACCACGGTGAACAGGTCTTCGCGTGACAGTCCGCGCAGCACCGCGCCCTGGTCGGGGCAGACCGCGGCCGGGTTGCAGTGCGAGACGTAGATGGACAGCACGGGAGGGGCCGACAGCTCGGTGAGCGCGTGACCCAATTGGTTGAGGCTGACGACGCGCGTGGGCTTCGGCTGCAGGTCCTCCCGCACGAACGACGCGACGTCGACGGCGCCGCCCGTGCCCGCGCTCGCCAACAGGCCCCCGCCCGTGGTGCGCCACGCGCCCACCGCGGCCGGCAGCGCCAACATGGCTCGCAGCGACGCCGCGCCGTTGGCGGCGCGAAACGGACCACCGCCCACGCGGATGAACGGCGCGCGCGCCCGCGCATAGCGACGCGCCAGCGCGACGATGGTGGCCGCGGCGACACCACAGCGCTCGGCCGCGCGCTCGGGCCGGTGCTCGGCGCACGCGACGCGCTCCAGGGCCGCGAACCCCTCGACGTCGACGTGCTCGGCGAGGAAGGCGCGATCGATGAGCGCCTCGTCGGCGAGCACCGCCAGCATGCCGAGGGCGAGCGCGCCGTCGAAGCCGGGGCGTACCAGCACCACCTCGTCGGCGAAGGCGGCGGTGGGCTGCCGCCAGGTGTCGATGAGCACGACGTGCGCGCCGCGCCGCCGCGCCTCTTTGACCAGGTTGAGGAAGTGCAGGTTGGTGGCGAGGGCGTTGATGCCCCACAGGATGACGAGGTCGGAGTGGACCACGTCCTCGGGGTCGGGGCCGGGCGTGTCGCCCATGACCTGCTTCCAGCCCGCGTCTTGCGCGGGCGTGCAGATGCCGCGGTCGAGGCGCGACGCGCCGAGCTTGTGAAAGAGCGCGTGCGTGGCGTTGCGCTGGATGAGCCCCATGGTGCCCGCGTACGACACCGGCAGGATGGCCTCGGCGCCCGCGTCGGCGCTGATGGACCGCCAGCGCTCGACGATACGCGCCACCGCCTCGTCCCACGACGTCGGCGCGAAGCGCGCCTCGCCCTTCGCGCCCACGCGCACCAGCGGCGTCAGCACGCGCCCGTCGGCGTGCACGGTGCGCTCGTAATGGGCGACCTTGGGGCACAAGACGCCGCGCGTGAAGCCGTGCTCGGGATCGCCGCGCACGGCGACCACGCGGCCGCCCTCGTCGTCGACGTCGACCATGAGCCCGCAGCAGTCGGGGCAGTCGTGCGGGCACACCGAGCGATGAACGGTGAGGGTCACGCGGCAGTCTTAGCAGGCTCGGCGGGTGCGAGCAGGCGCAGCTTCTTGGCGAGCACCGCCGCCAAGGCGAGCCCCAGCAGCGTGGGCACGGCGAGCGCGACGAGCCGTACGCCCGTTGCCTCGAGCACCAAGTGGTGCAGGCCGACGTAGAGCCCGGAGAGCACGGCGACGCCCACCGTGATCGCATAGTCGGCCGCGATGGTGGCCATGCCGCCCTTCCGCGCGATCGCCTGAGCGACCACCAAGAACGCGAGCTCGGAAAGGCCGACGACCAGTGCGGCGCCCTCAGCGCCGTAGTGCGTGGCGGCGAACCAGAGCGGTATCGTGAAGGCAAACAGCTTGGCGGCGTTCGCGAAGCTCAACGCCTTCGGGCGGCCCGCGGCCAGCAACACGACCGAGTAGGAGTTCGAGATGGCGCCCACCCAGGTGCCGATTGCGAGGTACGTGGCGATGAGGCCAGCCCCGAGATACCGCTCGTCGTAGAGGAAGGCGATGGCCGGCTCTGCCAGGGCGATGGCGAGCGCCAGTACGGGTGCGAGCGTGGTCAACAACCTGACCCGGCTGCGGCGGATCGTGGTCACATCGTGCTCGGCGCTGCGCATCGCAGCAGACACCACCGGGAAGAACACTCGGTGTGAAACCTGCTGGATGATCTGCAACGGCAACGCAGCGATGTTCGCACCGATGGAGTACACCCCGAGCTCGGCGGTGGTGATCAGCTTACCGAGAATCAAGCGATCGCTTTGCCCAGCAAGAAACGTGAACATCGTCGAGACAACGACCCAACGCCCGAATTCGATGATCGACCGGCGCGCATCGCGATCCCACCGGAAACGGTTGTTGTGGCCCGGGAGCATCGCGTGGGTGAGCACGACGCGGAGAACGGTCGAGACCCACTGCCCAACGATCAGCGCCCACACGGAGCGGTACCACCACGCGAAGCCGATGATGGCGGCGACGCCAGCGACTTGGGTCAACAGATCGAGAACCGAGCGAATGACGAACGAGAGCGAACGCGCCGTGGTGAAGACCTTCGTCGACTCCAAGCCACCGATGACGGCCGTCAATCCTGCTGCCGGCAGAAGGTACGCTAGCTCGGGAACGCCGTAGATTCGTGCCAGCGGCCAACCCGCAGCGGCGGCGATGACCGTGAGGATAGCGCCGCGCAGGGCCTGCACCGTCCACGCGGTGTCGAGGAAGATCGGGTCATCCCCCCGCTTGCCCTGGATGATGTTCGGTCCAACGCCGATATCGGAGAACAGGTGAATGCCCGTCAGGAACACCGTGACGATGGCCATCACGCCGAAGTGCTCGGGTGCCAGCAGGCGGGTAATCACGAGGTTCGAGCCGAAGCGAATGAGCGTGCCGGCAGCCTGCTCGATGAGCGTGACGGCGGAGCCGCGCAGCACCGCGTTGGTGAGCTTCCCGGGGGAGGTCGCGTCGTCGGCGTTGCTCGCGTTGCTCACCTGCCGCCACACCTCGATGCAACCGCGCCGACGTGAGCGCCACAGAGACGTCACTCCGAGGGTTACGCGCCACACCATGCGCGCCCACCAGCCGAAAGGCAACGGCAACCTGCTAACGTCGGCGGTGGTGATCACCTCCGACCGAGCCGACCTGGGCGCCCGCATGGTTGCCGCCTTGCGCGCGCGTGGCGCGGTCTCCGAGGCGGAGCTGGCCTCGGCCGCGCAGCACTTCGCCGCCGGCCATCTGCCGTCGACCGCGCTGCGGCTCGCCGGCGTCGCACCCGAGCGGGTCTTGGCCGCGCTGAGCGCGGCGTGCGAGCTGCCGGCCGCGCCGCCACCCGAGCGCTGGACGGCAGACGCCCTGCACCTGACGCCCGTCAACGCGACGTCATGGGTGCGGGCGCGCGCCGTGCCCTTCGCGACCACCGGCGGGCGCTTGCACGTCGCGTTCGCCGATCCGGCGCTGGCGGCGCGCTCCCAGGCTAGCCTGCCGCCGCACGACGCGTACTGCTGCCTGGAGGAGGACCTCGAGCGCGCGCTGGCGGCGCTCGAGGGGGGCGAGACCATGATGCCCACGCCGACGCCGCAGCGCGCCCGACGACGAGCACAAGCGCACGCGGCCGCGCCGGAGCCGGCCGCCGCACCGCGGGGCACCCTGGCGGAGCACTCGTCGGCGCCGGCCCCGCGCCGTGCCGCGCCGCGCTCGGTGGTGGAGCTGCAGGCCGCCGAGGTGGGGCCCTGGGTGATCGACGCCGAGCTCGCGCAGGGCGGCATGGGCGTGGTGTACCGGGCCCACGACCGCCAAGGCCGGACCGCCGCGCTCAAGCTGGTCCACGAGCACCTGCTGCACCTCGAGGAGGTGCGCGAGCGGTTCCTGCGCGAGGCGCGCGCCACCCAGCGGCTGCACCACCAGAACATCGTGGGCGTGCTCGACGTGGGCGAGGGTCACCCGGCCTACCTCGCGGTGGAGTTCGTCGACGGCGGCACCATCCACGATCTGTTGCGCGTGCTCCGTCCCCTGCCCCACGCGGCCGCGCTCGAGATCTTCGCCCAGCTCATCGACGGCCTGAGCGCCGCGCACGCCGAGCACATCGTCCACCGCGACCTCAAGCCCTCGAACCTGCTCGTCTCGCGCGAAGGGGTCGTGAAGATCGCCGACTTCGGCGTGGCGCGCGAGCTCGACGCCACCGCGCTCACGCAGACCGGCTCGACGCTGGGCACGCCCGCCTACATGAGCCCGGAGCAGATTCACGCCGAGCCCATCGACGGGCGCTCGGACCTCTACACCGCCGGCGTCATCCTCTACGAGCTCCTCGCGGGCAAGAAGCCGTACGAGGGGGACTCGGTCGGCGCCATCGTCTCGCGCGTGCTCGAGGGCAACGCGCAGCCGCTGATCGAGCTCGATCCCGCGCTGCCCGAGGCCATCGACGACCTGGTTGCGATCATGATGTGCCCCGACCGCGCCGGCCGCCCGGCAGACGCCGCCACCGTGGCGTCGTGGATCCGCCCGCTCCTCGAGGAGCAGCGCCGCGAGCACCCGCACGTCCTGGCGGAGCTTTTGCGCGACCCGGACACCGCGGCGGTGGTGCGTCATCGTCAGGCCGACGCGCTGGTGACCACGGCCAAGAGCCTCCTGCAGTCGGGCACGCCGGGCCGCGACGCTGCCGCCCTGCAGCTGTTCCGCGCGGCCACCTTGGCGCCCGGGCACGAGGAGGCGGCGCGGCTCCTCGAGGGCCTGCGCCAGGCCCACGGCATCACCTTCGGTCCGTCGAAGAACCCGAAGCTCGCGGAGGTGGAGCGCGAGCTCGCGATGCGCCCCGCGGATCCGGTGCTGCTGCAGCGCGCCGGGCAGCTCTCTCGGCAGGAGGGCAACCTCTACAAGGCGCTCGTGTACTGGCGCCGCTACCTGCGCCTGCGCCCCGAGGACGCGTACACGCGATCCCAGCTCGCGCGGTTGGCGGCCCCCGCCGCCGCCGACGCCACGCTCAAGCTCGCCACCGAGCACTTGCTCGCCACCGTTCCACCGGCGCCGGCGGGGCGCACCGGCACCATGGAGCGCATCGCCGGGCACATCGGCACTGGAGGGTTCGCGGGAGCCCCACCCGTGGCGCCTCCGCCCCCCAACCAGGTGCGCGTGGTGACGAGCGGCGCCATGACGCCGCCGCCGGAGATCGAGACGTCGCTCGGCGACCAGGTGCGCGCGGTGTTGGCGCTGCACGGCGGCAAGCTGATCGTCGCCGCGCTCGCGGCGCTCTTGCTCGTCGGCATGTTGCGCGGGGTGCGCTCGTTCATCGCCAGCTCGCAGGCGGAGATCGACGCCAACGCGCGCGGCCAGGTGGTCAACGCCCGACCGCGCAGCAGTGCCGACGCAGACGCAAGCCGCAAGGACCTCACCGATGGGCTCGAGGCCGCCAAGAGCGCCGATTGGGTGGTCGCCGAGGCGCGCGCCACGGCCGTGATCACGCGCGGCGCCGACACCAGCGTGTTGGCGCGCGCGTACGCGCTGCGTGGCCAGGCGCAGCTCGAGCAAGGCAAGCCGCTGGCCGCCGTTGCCGATCTCACCCGCGTCATCGACGGCTTTCGCAACGACGAGTACGCGTACCCCGAGGCGCTCTTGCAGCGGGGGCGCGCGCACATGCGCGCGGGTGACGCCGCCAGCGCCCTCGCCGACCTCGACGCCTGCATCGCCACGCGCGGCTACCAAGGCACGCTGGCCGAGGCCCGGCTCGAGCGCGGCCTGCTCAAGAAGGCCCGAGGCGACGACGCGGGTGCGCGCGCAGACTTCGCGTGGGCCCAGACCTACGCGCTCGGCAGCTCGCCCGTGCGCGGGCGCGCTGCCGCCGCCTTGCAGGAGCTCGGCGACGACGTCGCGGAGCTCCCGTGACCTCCGCCGGTAACGTCGAGGCGCGCCTTTCGGCTGCGCTCCTGCGGCGCGCGCAGCGCCTCGGGCCGGCCCTGGCGCGATTGGCGGACGAGCGCGGCCTGGCCGTGGTCACGCCCGACGGTGCTCGGCGCGCGATCCCCATCGCGCTGCTCCCGGTGATCCTCGACGAGCGCGAGCTCGTGCGGCGCCAGCGGCTGGCCCGGCTCTTGTCGTCGGCGGGCGTGGCCATGGCGCGCTTGGCGCTGGCGCGCCCCGAGCTGCGCGCGCGCATGCTCGGCGCGCTCTCGCCCCTCGAGGCAGCGCTAGCGGTGGCGCGACCGCTCACCATGCTCGCCACCACGCGCGTCGACTTCTTCGAAGGCGCGTCGCTGCAGGCGCTGGAGCTGAACGCCACCATCCCGGCCATGCAGGGCTACTCCGACATCGCCGCACGCGCGCTCGTCGACGTCATCGGGGACGCCGCGGGCGTCGACGCGGCCACGCGCGCCCGCTGGCTCGACGCCAACGGCTCGAACACGGGCGCGTTGTACCAGGCGCTGCTCGCCGGTTACGCGCGGGTGCGCCCGGGCCAGACGCCCGGGCGCATGGCGATTCTGTGCCGCAGGAACGACGCGCAGCTCACCGAGCTCGCGCACCTGCGCGCGCGCTTCTCCGAGCTTGGCACGCCCACCGACGTGATCCACCCCGACCTCATCACCGGCGGCGACGACGACGTGCGGGTGGGGTCGCGGCGCTACGACCTGGTCTATCGCCACCTGTTCGTGCGCCGCATCGACGAGCCCGGCGTCGATCCGCGCGGCGAGGCACGCCGCCTCCTGTTCGATGAGGTCGGCGCGCGCGCAGTGCTGCTCAACCCGGCGGCGTCGGTGGCCGAGGTCAAGTCCGTGTTCGCGCTCCTGACCAGCTCCGTCGTCGACGACGAGCTGGCAGCCGCCGCCGGCCTCACCGACGACGAGCGCGGCGCCGTGGCCGAGGCCGTGCCGTGGACGCGCGAGCTCCGCGGCGCCGAGCTGGTGGCGCGCGTTGCCGGGGACCCCGACCGCTATGTCCTCAAGCGCGCGTGGGACTACGGCGGCCGAGCCGTGTTCATCGGCCGCGACCGCACCGCGCCGGGCTTCGCCGAGCGCGTGCGCGCGGCCTGGCCCGACCTCGAGCCGAGCTGGTCCGAGGTGTGCGCGCGAGCAGCGGCCGACGAGCGCGGCGGCGGCTTCGTGGCCCAGGAGATCGTGGACGCGCAACCGCGGCCGAACCTCCTGTGCACGACCGACGGAGTCACGGCGCTCGACCTCACCGTCGACTTCTCCGCCTATGCGTCGGTGGGCCTCGGCGTCGATCCGCCGTGGGGCGCCGTGTGCCGCGGCGCGCCCTCGCGCATCGTCAACATCGTGGGCGGCGGCGGCGTGGTGCCGGTGCTGCGCTCCGACGTAGCGCGCGCGCTGGCCGACGCCCTGGCCGCGTGACCTCGTCGCCCTACGACGTCGCTGACGGCGCCAGGCCGCACGCCTGCTCGCTCCACTCCCACAGGCGACGCGCCAGCTCGACGTCACCAGTGGCGGCGTTCGGCGCCACTTCGCGACATTCCGCGTAGTAGCGCCCGGAGTGGCCCGCCAGCTCCGGCGCCGTGGCGCAGTACACCGACGTGCGCGCGCCCTCCTCGTTGGTCACCATGCCGCGCAGGCGAAACCACAGGGGGCGCAGCGCGGCCGGGATGGGCTTCCAGATGTCGCTCATGACGACGCCCGGATGTACGGCGTAGCTCGTGACCCCCGTGCCCGCGAGGCGGCGCGCGAGCTCGGCCGAGAACAGGTTGTTGGCGAGCTTGGAGACGGCGTAGTCGCGGATCACCAACAGGCCGGTGCGCGCGCGCAGGCGGTCGAACGGAATGGCGCGGACCATGGCATGCGACTTCGACGACACGTGCACGATGCGCGACGGGGCACACCGTCGGAGGCGATCGAGCAACAGCACCGTGAACAGGAAGTGGCCCAGGTGATTGGTGCCGAAGGTGAGCTCGACGCCGTCCTTGGTGAGGCCGCGGATGCCGGCGACTCCGGCGTTGTTGACGAGGACGTGCAGGGGCTCGCCGGTCTCGAGGAAGCGCGCCGCCGCCGTGCGCACACTTCCGAGGTCGGCAAGATCGAGCGGCAGGGGCTCGGCGGCGCGAGCGCCGTGCGCGCGGCGCAGCTCGTCGAGCACGGGCTCGGCCTTGGCGGGCGATCGGCACGCCAGGTGAACGCGCGCGCCACGGGCGCACAGCGCGCGCGCGGTCTCGAGGCCGATGCCCGCGGTCGCGCCCGTGACGATCATGGTGGTGCCAGCGAGGTCGCGCATGGGAGGCACGGCCGCAGAGGCCTTGGGGGGCGGCCCGGCAAGCTGTCCCTGGGTGGTCGCTGCCGTCGTCCGAGCGTGCCGAGGGGCGCCGCGTTGCGCAACCCGTTGGCCGCCGGATGAAGGCCCGTGACGAGCGGTCGAGTCGAGCGATCCTCGGCCCCTCGGTCGGTGGTGCAGATCAAACGGGCTGGTGCTAGGCTGCGCCCCGTTCGTCAGCGGCCACCGCCCATGAGGACCACCATGTACCTGACCACCGCGCGCGTCGTCACCGTAACCATCCTCGCCGTCGCGCCCGCCGCGCTGGCGCATAACAGCTACGTCAACGACATCCCCAACGGCAGCGACTTCCGCTGCGAGACCTGCCACGCACCCGACGGCAACTACGCCGACTTCAACGCCTTCGGCAACGCGTTCCGCACCCAGATGCGCCTCACCGACCCGCCGAGCACCGTGGGCGCCTGGGCGGCGCTGTTCGACGCCGACGCCGACGGCGACGGCCAGAGCAACGGCGAGGAGCTCGGTGATCCGTGCGGCATCTTCGCCAACGGCGGGACGCCGGCGCGCTCGGTGGACATCTCGCATCCGGGCAACATGCAGAGCCGCGCCACGAACCCCAAGTTCCCCGACGAGGACGCGGACGACGTCAGCGACGCCTGCGACAACTGCCCCTACGACGTGAACCCGCTCCAGGAAGACGCCGACCAGGACGGCGTCGGCGACGCCTGCCCGGGCACAGCGCCCCCCGGCGGCTGCGGCTGCGACGGTGCGGCCGGCGGTGCGCCGGCGAGCGCCCTGCTGGCCGGCTTGGTGGCGGCGGCACTGTTGCTGGCGCGTCGACGTACCTGAAGGGCGCAGCTGCTCAGCGCTCGCGATCGCGCTGAGCTCCGCGTAGCGCATCGATGTTCTCGTCCCATGCCCGACCGTGGAAGGGCGTGAGCCGGAGCGTACGCCAGTCGAGATCGTCGAGGCACCGCACGTTGACGTCGACCTGATCGGGGTGGCTGCGCGGCGTGTAGAACGGGTGCATGCCGCAGGTGGAGCAGAACCGGTGCTTGGCGACGTGCGTGCCGAACGTGTAGGTCGTCAGCGGCGCATTGGGCGTGAGCAATCGAAAGCGCGTGGGCGGCACGATGACGTGCACGATGCCCTTCTTGGTGCAGATGGAGCAGTCGCACTCGATGACGTCGTCGTCGGCGAGATCGAGATCGACCTCGAAGCGTACGGCGCCGCAGTGACACGAGCCGTGAAAGGTGCGGGTCATGGATCCTCCCGCGCCGATGCGGCGGCCGATCGAGCGCCGGGCACACGCGGCACCCACGTGGCGTAGCCGCGGCGCGCGGCTGCGCCAAGGGGAAGGCCGGTCGACGCTACCGGGCGCCGGTTCACATCCCGAGGAGCGTGAGGGCGGCGATCCCAAGCCCGCCGCTCACGAGGCACGCGGCGACGACCACGGGCCAGGTCGATCGACCTCGCGCCTTGCGCAGCGTGTAGGGCAGCCAGAACCAGCCGAGCTGCAGCGCCCCCGCGATCGCGCCGCACGTGGTCGAGAGCGCGGCGAGCTGGAGGCGGTCGTGGACGCCGAACTGGGTCACGCCGCCGACGAAGCCCGCCCCTGCCCCCCACAGGGCGCCCACACCGAGGCCAAGCACCAAGAGGACGCCGAAAGGCCAGCGCGCGACCGGGCCGAGCAAGAGCGGCGGCAGCACCAGGCCGAGCAGCACGCCGAGCGCGGCCCCGCCGACGCCGCACGCCGCGAGGTAGCCCGTTTGGTGCGACCAGAAGAAGGCCGGCGCCAGGGCGCCCGAGAAGGCGCCGATGATGGCGAAGTCGCGCATCCAGGCGACGCGCGTTCCGAGTGGTGCGACCGTCAAGCTCGAGCCCGCCATGGTGCCTCCAGGCGCACGACGCCGTGCGGTGGAGGAGCAACGCGGGTACTGGGCGATCTGTTCCGTACGGACCGTCAGGGTTTGCTCGGCCCCGTCGCCGCCGCGGGGAGCATGGCCGCGGCGGCCAGCACCTCGTCGGCGTGGACGCCCGGATCCACGTCGGGGAAGACCCGCGCCACGCGTCCGTCGGCGCCGAGCAGGAACGACACGCGGTGCGTCATGCCAAGGGTCACGCCCACGCCCCAGGCGCGCGCGATGGCCGCGTCCGTGTCGGCGAGGAGTGGAAACGGCAGCCCGTGCTCTGCCGCGAAGCGCGCGTGCGCGGCGACGCTGTCGGTGGACACGCCCACCACGGCCACACCCGCCTCGTCGTAGCGCGACCAGGCATCGCGGAACGCGCACGCCTCCGTCGTGCAGCCCGGCGTGCCGTCCTTCGGATAGAAGAAGACGACCACGGGGCTGCCGCGGAACTCGTCGAGGGTACGCTGGCTCCCGGTTTGATCGAGGGCGCGCACCGCGGGCGGGGTGGCGCCGGGTTCGAGCATGGCGGCACCGGCGACGGTGCTACACCCAATCGCGGACGTCGCCACCACGGCGGCAACGAGGAACAGGCGAAGCGCGAAGGTCATTGGGGCTCCTGCGTCGTTTGGATGCCGGCAGCCCCCGAGGGGTGCGCGAGAGCACAGCGCGCGGATCCGAGCGGCACGCTGGACGCGCGTGCGCACGGTGCAGCCGCCGTCACCGCCCGCGCTCGTCGCAGGTTGCGCGCTGGCGTACCATGCGAGTGTGCGATCGCGCGCGCCCCACTGCTGGAAGACGAGGTCGTGGGCCCTTCTCGCGATGGCGATCGTGACGGGCGCAGTGCCCGCTTGCCGCCTGGTCGGCGCGCTACCTTGTGCCGACGACGCGCACTGCCCGTCACCCTTGGTGTGCAAGGACGCCGTGTGCGCAGCGTCGGCGACCGAAGGTGAGGGCGAGGGTGAAGGTGAAGGCGAGGGTGAAGGTGAAGGCGAGGGTGAGGGCGAGGGTGAGGGTGAGGGTGAGGGCGAGGGCGAGGGTGAGGGTGAGGGTGACGTCGTCGAGGTCGAGCCCAACGACGACGGCACGCCGAGCCCGAGCGGTAGCCGCACCGGCAACGACGCCGACCCGAGGGCCTTCGATCAGATCGCGGGCTTCAACGGGCCCTTCGATGGCGACGTGGTGATCCATGCCGCCAGCGCACCGATCGGCGACGAAGACACGTTCCTGTTCCAGAACCCCACCGATGATCCGGTACTCATCGACCTCGTCATCGGCGTCCCTGCCATCGGCGCCTGCCCCACCGACGTCGACACCATGATCCTGGTGCGCCCCGCACCGCTTGCGAACATCCAGGAGTTCGACGACGGCGCGACGCTCCGGTGCTCCCGCGCGCGCACGGTGCAGCTCCCCGGCGCGTCGTCGGTGTGGGTGACCGTGCTCGACTTCGAGGACAACGCCGCCTTCGGCGCCTACCAGCTGGCGGCGACCTTCACGACGAGCTCCACGTGCGGCGACCGCGTGGCCATGGCGCCGGAGACCTGCGACGACGGCAACACCGTCGCGGGCGATACGTGCGACGACTGCGTCCTCGAGGTGACGACGGTGACCGAGGTGGAGCCGAACGAGGACGGCTCACCGCACGCCGAGCCCGACCCCTTGCACCAGGGGAACGACTTCGGCGTGGCGACGGCGCACGGGCCCATCACCGACGACGCCGTGATTCGCGCGCGCCTGTCCCCCGCGGGCGACGAGGACGTCGTCGCGGTGTACAACCCGCGCGCCGAGAGCGTGCTGGTCCGCGCCGCCACGCACGAGCAGGCGCCGCAGTGGCAGTGCCGGCGCTTCGACTCCGTGCTCGTCGTGCGCGACGCCCTCGGCAACGCTCTCACCGACAACGACGATCGGCTGGGTACCGAGACCTGCGTCTGCTCGGAGGTGACCTTCGAGCTGGGCCCCGGCGAGACGCTGTTTCTGCAGGTGTTCGACTACGGTGACGACGAGGTCGTGGACGCGTACTTCCTCAGCGTCGACATCGAGACCGGGTAGCGGGCGGCGGAGAGCGGCCGTGGCGACGAGCGCGCGGAACCGGCTACCATCCGCTCATGGTGCGCCCGCGTCGCGTCGTGGTCCTCACGCTCATCGCTGTCGCGATCGCATCGGGCTGCAGCCGCTGCATCGCGGCGCAGATGTGCGTCTCCGACGAGGAGTGCTCGGGCACGGACCGGTGCGTCTCGGGGTCGTGCCTACCCGAGGCCGCCGGTGAAGGAGAGGGGGAAGGAGAGGGGGAAGGAGAGGGGGAAGGAGAGGGTGAAGGAGAGGGGGAAGGAGAGGGTGAAGGAGAGGGTGAAGGAGAGGGTGAAGGAGAGGGTGAAGGAGAGGGGGAAGGAGAGGGTGAAGGAGAGGGTGAAGGAG
>CAZONM010000111.1:0-14713 GCA_964580865.1 uncultured Myxococcales bacterium
CGCACCGCGCGCGCGCCGCGCGCGTGCTCGGCCTCGAACGCGCAGCGCAGGCGCGTGGCCGCGTCGGCCCCCTCGGCGGGCTCGAGGCGCGCGCCCGCGCGGCGCGCGGCGTCGACGATAGCCGGGTGATCGCGTCCCTGATGCACGTAGAGCGCGACCCGCCGGTTCAGGTCGGCGCCGAGCTGCTGCGCGCGCCAGCGCCCGGCGGTGTCGGCGACGTCGAGCAGGAAGGCGGTGGCCAGCGCTTGCGCCTGGGCGTCGTCGCGCACGCGCGACCAACGCGCGGGGCGGATCGCGGGGGCGTCGGCGAGGACAAGCAGCGTCTCCACGAGCCCGACACTACCCGAAACCGGGGGCCGCGAGACGAGAGCGCACTTGCCCGCTCATGCCCGATCCCCTAACGCGCCCAGCGAGGGTCTGCGCATGACGGGCAAGCCGGTAAGCTACGCCGACAGCGGGGTCGACATCGACGCCGGCGACGCCGCCGTGGACCTCATCGTCGGCGAGGCCCGCCGCACCCACGTGCCCGGTGTCTTGTCGGGCATCGGCGGCTTCGGGGGCCTGTTCTCGCTCAAGGACGCCCTGGGCGACCTCGGCGACCCGGTGCTGGTCTCGGGCACCGACGGCGTCGGCACCAAGCTGCTCGTGGCCGTGGCCGCCAATCGGCACGATCGCATCGGGCAAGACCTGGTAGCCATGTGCGTCAACGACGTGCTCACGAGTGGCGCGCGCCCGCTGTTCTTCCTCGACTACTACGCCACCGGCAAGCTGGCGCCGGCGCACATGGCCGCCGTCGTGTCGGGCATCGCGCGCGCTTGCGCCGACTGCGACTGCGCCCTCATCGGCGGCGAGACCGCCGAGCTGCCGGGGCTGTACGCGCACGGTCACTACGATCTCGCGGGCTTCGCCGTGGGCGTGGTCGATCGCGCCAAGATCATCGACGGGTCACGCGTGGCGCCGGGCGACGCCATCATCGGCCTCGCCTCGTCGGGCCTGCACTCGAACGGGTACTCGCTCGCGCGCAAGGTGCTCCTCGACGTCATGGGCCACAAGCTCGACGACGTGGTCGCGGGCCGGCCGCTGGTCGATTGGCTGCTCGAGCCCACGCGCCTGTACGTCCGCGCCATCGTCGCGCTGCTCAAGAGCGGCGCCGACGTGCACGCCATGGCGCACATCACGGGCGGCGGCCTGCCCGAGAACCTCACGCGCGGCTTCCCGTCGTTCACCGCCGCGCGCGTCCTCGGCTCGTCGTGGGACGAGCCCGCCATCTACGACGTGTTACGCCGAGGCGGTCCCGTCGCCGAGCCCGAGCTGCGGCGCACCTTCAACCTGGGCGTCGGCTTCTGCGTGGTGGTCGCCCGCTCCGCCGCCGACGCCACCTGCGCGTTCTTGCAGACCCACGGCCACGACGCTCGCGTCATCGGCGAGGTCACCGCCGGGGCTGGCGAGGTGGTGTTCGCGTGACCCCGGGCGTGCCGCTCATCGAGCGCGCCCCCTGCCCGCCCGGCGATCCGCTGCGCCTGGGCGTGCTGGTGTCGGGCAGCGGCAGCAACCTCGCGGCCATCCTCGACGCCACCCGCGACCCGGCGCAGGCCGTCTCGGTTGCGGTGGTGGTGAGCAACGTCGCCGGCGTGAAGGCGCTCGAGCGCGCCGCCGCCGCCGGCGTGCCGGCCCTCGTGGAGGACCACAAGGGGCGCAGCCGCGAGGCCTTCGAGGACGCGGTGCACGCGGCCCTCGCGGCCCACCGCGTGGAGGCGGTGGTGCTCGCCGGCTTCATGCGCGTGCTGACCGCCCACTTCCTCGAGCGCTGGACGCGCCGCGTGCTCAACGTGCACCCGGCGCTCTGCCCTGCCTTCCCCGGCATGCATGCGCCGCGGCAAGCGCTGGCGCACGGCGCGCGCGTCACCGGCTGCACCGTGCACCTGGTCGACGCGGGCGTCGACACCGGACCCATCCTGGCGCAGGCCGCGGTCGCCATCCGCGATGACGACGACGAGGCGACGCTGACGGCGCGCATCCAGGCGGAGGAGCACCGCTTGTTCCCCGCGGTGCTCGCGGCGCTGGCGCGCGGCGACGTGCGCGTGATCGACGGGCGCCCGCGCGCCTTCGGGCTGCCGCCTCACGGGCAGGCGAGCTGAGCGCCTTCCAGCGGGTTGTCGTCGTCGTCGACGGAGCTCGCGAAGGTGCGGCAGGTGTCGCCCACGCACAGCGCGCTCTCGGCGCACGGCAGCTCGCAGGTGCACGCCTCGAGCGCGTCGCCGATGATCACCACCTGCGTCCGCACGCGCTCGTCGAGGCCCTGCTCGTCGGTGGCGACGAGCTCCACGCCGTAGGTGGCGGGCGCCGCGTACACGTGCTCCACGATGCCCCCGCCCTCGGCGTCGGGCGTGCCGTCGCCGAAGGTCACGCGGAAGCGCAGCGGCCCGCCCTCGGGGTCCTCGCTGTAGCTCGGGTCGAACGACACAGGCTCGCCGGCGGGCCAAAGCTGCGGCGCCACCACGCGCGCCACGGGCGCGAGGTTGACACCGAGCTCGTGCAGCTCGCGCGGGCACGCGCCCACGCCGAGCAACACGAGGACGGCGCCGAGGTGCCGAGGCGCGCTCATGCGGCGTTCTCCACATCGATGAAGCGGGCGTCGAGGCCGTGCGCGGCCAGGCGCGCGGCCAGCGCCCTTGGTCCGAAGCGCTCGGTGGCGTGGTGCCCGGCGGCCACGAAGCCCACACGGGTCTCGGCCGAGAGCGCGTGCGACCACTCGGCCGGCTCGCCGGTGACAAACACGTCGAGGCGCTCGGCGATGGCGTCGTGCAACATGGACGCGGCGCCGCCGCTGCAGATGCCCACGGTGCGCACCGTGCCCACAACGCGGCTCGCCGCATGCACGGGGCCGACGGTCGCGACCACGCGCTCGAGGAAGGCCGCGGGGCCGAGCGGCTCGAGCAGCGCGCCGGCGACGCCGATGAGCTGCCCTTGGTAACGCCCAAAGGGGCGCGTGTCGACGACGCCGAGCGCGCGCGCCAGCTCGGCGTTGTTGCCGAGCTCCGGGTGCGCGTCGAGCGGCAGGTGGTAGGCGAACAGGTTGACGTCGGCCTTGATGAGGCGGCGCACGCGCGCGCCGAGCCACCCGTCGAGGCGGCGCATACCCCCGCCCCACACCAGGCCGTGGTGCACGATGATGGTGTCGGCGCCGGCCTCGAGCGCGCGCTCGATGAGCTCCAGCGACGCGGTGACGCCGCACACCACGCGCCCGACGTCGGCGGTGCCCTCCACCTGCATGCCGTTCTCGGCCGCGTCGGTGAAGGTGGATGGCGTGAGCCACCCGTCGAGCATGCGAGCCAGGTCGTCGCGGTGCATGCGCATGACCCGGTTGTAGCGTGAGTGGAGCGTCAGGGGCAGTCGGCGCCGGGCGTGATCTCTCGCGCGCGGCTGTCCACGGTCTGCACCGAGAAGGTCCCGCTCGTGCGCCGCACGGTCACCGCGTCGATGGTGTCGCCGTCGGACAGGGTGACGCACCACTCGCGCGCGGTGGCGCCGTCGTCCACGCGCACGCGCACGGGCGTGGGGCCGCGCGCCATGCAGTCGGCGTTGGTGGCGAAGGTTGCCTCCGCCTCGCAGAAGGTGGCGCACGACAGGCCGCCTTGCGTGTAGTCGTAGCACGCGTTGCCGAGCGAGCCGTCGCAGTCGAGCAAGCAGCACGCGTAGTTCGTCGACAGCGCGAGGCTGCCGGGCGAGAGCTGACAGTCGTCGGCCAGCGCCGCGCGCACCACGAAGGTGCCGTCGCCGCCCGCCTCGTGCACGATCTGCTCGTCGATGATCCAGATCTCCCCGGGCTGGCGCGGCTCCTCGGCGCGGCCCGCGCCCCACAGCGCGTCGCCGAGGCCGGGGCCCACCGAGCACCGGCACCCCGGCCCGTCCACGCCGCACTCGACGCTCCCCGTGGGCTTGCCGCACAGGTCGCCGGCCACGCCGTAGCTCAGGTCGACGTTGGCCGCGGGCGCCGACGCCGTGCACCCGCACCCCGGCAGGGCCTCGACCAGCTCGGGACCCGCCGTGACCACCAAGCGCCCGCTGCCGGGCGTCGGCGGTGGCACGGGATCATCGGGCGGCGGATCGTCGGGCGGCGGGTCGTCGGAGGGCGGGTCGTCGGAGGGCGGGTCGTCGGAGGGCGGATCGTCGGAGGGCGGATCGTCGCCCGGCGGGTCGCCGCCACCAACCGGCAGCGTGCAGTCGCCGTCGAGGCCGCACACCTGCCCGCCGCCGCAATCGGCGTCGGTGACGCACGCTGGCGCGCCAGGACCTTCCGGGCCGTCCGCCTCCGAGGGGCACGCGGCGGCGAGCGCCAGCGCGCCGACGGCGAGCATCGAGGCGACAACACCCCGCGTCATGCGGTGGTTATCGGCCCGAGGTGTAGGCGGTTGTGTCCGCGCGATCCGTCAGCCGGCCGAGGCCCGCCCGCGGCGCCGCGCGGCCCCCAGCAGGGCCAAAGCGAGCGCGCCGAGCCACGCCGCGTCCCTGGCCTGCGCGCAGCCGAAGTCCGGCCCGCCCACGGCCTCCTGGTCGAGGCGCTTCCTCTCGGTGGCGAGGTCGAGCGCCGCCGGGCGCGACACGTTGCCCGCCAGGTCGATGGCGCGCACTGCGACGCGCCGCGCGTCGAGCTCGTCGACGGCGCGGCGCGACAGCGACGAGGGCTCGCTCCACGCGCCGTCGTCGAGCTGCCACTGCCAGGTCAGGTCGTCGGGCCGCACCACGGCGTCGCTCCCCTCGGCGACGAGCTCTCGCTCACGCACGGCCAGCGACACGTGGGGCGGCTCGGGGTCGACCCACACCGCGGTGCGCGTGCCCACGGGATCGAGCGAGTTGATGTCGCGCGGATCGCGCGCGCGCAGCGTGACGACGTGGTGGCCCACCAGGCGCAGCTTGGGGTCGCGGATGACCACCTCGTCGCCGTCGGGCGTGAAGGGCCCGCGCCAGGCGCCGAAGTCGACCTGCGCCAGGTACTCGAGATCGCCGTCGACGCCCTCGAGGCGCAGCTCGTCGGTGAGCGCGGCGCGCCGCTCCTCCACGCTCGGCAGCGAGAGCGGCTCGCGCTCGACGATGCGCACGGGCGGCGTGTGCGCGAACATCGGGTTCGGCTCGGTGTCGGTGAGCTGTAGGTACACGTTCAAGAACTCGGGGTCGCTCGAGGGGATGGTCTCGAGGCCGAGCATCTGCACGTAGATCGGCGCGCCGAGCGCGTCCGACAGCATGGGGCCCACGTCGAAGTCGAAGGCGAGCCCGTCGCCGAGCGCGGCGTCGAACAGGGTGCCGATGAGCCCCTCGAGCACCTCGGTGAAGGCCACGCCGGGCAACAGCTCGTTGTAGGTCTCGACGAAGCCGCTGATGTTCGGCCCGTCGATGATGCCGATGTGCAGCGTGCCGGTGCCGGGCTCGTTGAACACCGTCATCTGCAGGTCGATGTCTGCCTCCACGCCGAACACGCGCGCGAAGCGCTCGTTCATCAGCACGTAGAACGACACCTCCACCTTCGGCCAGTCGATGATCAGGTGTCCCTCCTCGTCGGTGCCGGCGCCATAGGTGACCACGGGCGGCTGGCTCGGGTTGAGCGCGATGATCACGGGCGCGTCGGGCGCCGCGTACTGGCGCAGCTTGCCGCCGGTGAGCACGTCGACCAGGCCGGCCGAGACGGGGAAGGCGCCGCCCGTGAGCTGGTGCACGGCGTCGGTGGAGAGCTCGAGGCAGAGGGCGCCCGAGTTGTAGATGCCGAACAGGAGTTGGTTCACCGCGTCTTCGGCGAGCGACGCGCCCAGGTGATAGACCGCGCCGTCGTACACGCCGGTGAGCGGCTCGGCGTTCGGCGCCTCGAAGCGGAAGCCGCCGTAGAGCGCGCTGAAGTCGTTGCCGGCGATGACCTTGGCGCAGGGGTGCGGCACGGGGAACGCCGGATCGTCGAGCGAGGGCGCAGCCTCGAACAGCGACTTGAAGATGATGTCCATGCCCTGCGCGCCGTTCACGCCCGCGGGATCATTCACGTCGAAGGCGCCGGCGGTGGGGCCCACGCCGTAGCCCACGTCGAGGGCCGAGTCGGGCAAGACGCCGGGCGCGAAGGAGGCGAGGTCGAGGCGGCCCGAGGCCGCGAGCGGGGAGCCGTCGAACTCGTCGAGGGCGTTGCCGATCGCGATCTCAAGCACGGGCGGGAGGAAGCCGCCAATGAGGTCGTTCACCAGGCCCGCCAGGAGCGCCAAGCTGTCGACGAGGACGTCAACGACGACACAGACGGTCTCGCACTCATCTTCTGGGTCGAACCCGGGGAACGGGTCGCTGCACTCCTCGGAGCACTCGCCGAGGCCGTCGTTACAGCGAACGATCGGCGGAGTAGACGCCTCGAGGTCGCCGAAGCTGAAGCTGCCAATGGACGCGTCGGTCACGTCGACGTCGATCTTGAGGCATTCACCGACGCCCGCGTCGCACTCCGCGCCGTTGCCCACGCGCGGCTTCACCAACATGTCGAGGGTCAAGGTCGTGAACCACGGTCGGCCACCGAGTCCGGCGTTGGTTCCGAAGAGGTCGCATGCGGCGGTTGCGGTGAAGAAGAGGATGTCGGTCTCGAAGAACATGCGCGCATCGATGCCCACCGGCACATTGGCGGCACGGACCCTGACGGCGTTGGTTTCCCCTGCGTCGTCGCCGACGAACTCCAGGATCATGTTGTCGGAGAGCGCCTGTCCGTCGATGTAGATCTCGTAAGGATGCGTCTCGGCAGGCCCAACACCGAGCGACACGCCGCCGCCGATGTCCACGGCGCTGGTCTGAGAGATGACGATGGTCGGATCGCTCGGGTCGCTGCCGAGCGCGCCCGCGATGATCTGCCGGATGTTGTCCGCGAGGAAGTCGAGCGCCGCCTGCGTCATGCGCATGCGCACACCGTCGTCGACGGGCTCGCGGCCGTTGGGCACGCGCGGATCGTCCGCCGGGATCGGCACGTACGCGTTGGTGCAGCCGGAGCCCGAGCCGCACGACAGACCGCCGGTGCAGCCGTACGCGGCGACGAGCGCGAGCGCGAGGGCGATCGCGCGAGAAACCCCAGACAGCTTCATGTTGCTGCGATTCAAGCAGAAGCAGCGGCGCTCGGCCATTGGGGATCCCGTCTCGACGCGGCGCGTCGCGAGGGTTCGCGCTCCGAGCACGCATGCATCATCGCCAGCACGAGAACGCATGAGGCTCAGTCGCGCGCGTCGAGGCGCCTGACGGCGCCGCGCCAGTCGAGCAGTTGGGCATCGGCGGTGACGAGGTCGGCGCCTTCTACCACGGCGGTGGCGACGATGAGGCGATCGGCTCGGTCACCGTGAAGCCCGGCCAACTGGGCGGCCTCCACGCCGATGCGCCCGTCGATCGCCACCTCGCGCACGCCGTCCGCGAGCAGGTCGCGGCGCCAGGTACCGACGTGAACGTCGAGGCGCAGCCGCGCCCGGTGCACCAGCGTCGCGACCTCCCAAAACGAGATCGCCGACACCAGCAGCTGCTGCTTTGCCTGTGCGCGGTCGATCAGCCGCCGCGATCGCGCGCCGAGCTTCGGTGAGCCCTCCCACAGCCAGACCAGCACATGGGTGTCGATCAGGATCACCCGGCCGCGTCCCACGACGCGTCAATCGGCGAGATGATGTCACCGATGACCTCGATCCTCCCGCGGCCCTTGCCAAAGAGGGTCTTCGGCACCGCTCGCACGGGCACCAGCTGGGCCACGGGGCGCCCGTTCTTCGTGATGGTCACGGGCTCGCCGGTGGCAGCCACCTCGTCCATGAGCTTCAGGCACGTCGCCTTGAAGCGCGAGGCCTGGATGGTCTTCGACATGACCAAATTCTAACCATGGTCATGACCATGGTCAACCGCCCCTCCGCACGGCTCCCGCGCCGGGCGCGATTGCGCCCGGCATGCCTGTCGTGCTCGCACGTGCGCTACGCGCTCACGCCTGCGGCGGGCCACGGTCGCGGTCGCGGTCGCGCCGCGGGCCGCGGTCGCGTCCGCCGCGGTCACCGCGGTCACCGCGATCGTCGCCACCCTCGCGCGGCGGCGGCGGCGTCAGGTCGATCTCGCCCGGCGTCTTGCCCACGGCGGCGCGGCGCGAGAGGCGGATCTTGCCGTCGCGGTCGATGCTGAGCACCTTGACCACCACCTCGTCGCCCTCTTGCAGCACGTCGGTGACGCGCTCCACGCGCTTGTCCGACAGCTCGCTGACGTGCACCAGGCCGTCGGTACCGGGGAACAGCTCCACGAACGCGCCGAACTCCACGATCTTGCGCACCAGACCCTTGTAGATGCGGTTGACCTCGGCCTCGCGCGTGAGGTCCTCGATGATCTGGCGCGCGCGCTCGCCGCTCTCGCCGCCCACGGCCGCGATGCGCACGGTGCCGTCGTCGGTGATGTCGATCTTGGCGCCGGTCTTGGCCACGATGTCGCGGATGACCTTGCCGCCGGGGCCGATGACGTCGCGGATCTTGTCCGGGTTGATGCGGATGGTGGTGATGCGCGGCGCCCAGAGCGACAGCTCCTTGCGCGGCTCGGCGATGGCCGCCGCCATCTGCTTGAGGATGATCTTGCGACCTTCCTTGGCCTGATCGAGCGCCGTCGCCATGATCTCGCGCGTCAGCCCGTCGATCTTGATGTCCATCTGGATGGCGGTGACGCCCTTGTCGGTGCCGCACACCTTGAAGTCCATGTCGCCGAGGTGGTCCTCGTCGCCCAGGATGTCCGACAGGATGGCGAGGTCGTTGCCCTCCTTGATGAGCCCCATGGCGATGCCCGCCACCGGCGCCTTCATGGGCACGCCGCAGTCGTACAGCGCCATGGTGCCGCCGCACACCGTGGCCATCGACGAGCTGCCGTTCGACTCGGTGATCTCCGAGACGATGCGGATGGTGTAGGGGAACACCTCCTCGTCGGGGATCATGCGCGCGAGCGCGCGCTCGGCCAGCGCGCCGTGGCCGATCTCGCGGCGCGAGGAGCCGCGCAGCGGCCGCGCCTCGCCCACCGAGAAGGGTGGGAAGTTGTAGTGCAGCATGTAGCGCCGGTACGACTCACCGAGCAGGTTGTCGATCTTCTGCTCGTCGTCCTTGGTGCCGAGGGTGATCGACACGAGCGCCTGCGTCTCGCCGCGCGTGAACAACGCCGAGCCGTGGGTGCGCGGCAGCGTGGCCACCTCGCAGTTGATGGGCCGCACCTCGTCGTACTTGCGACCGTCGAGGCGCTGCTTGGTCTTGAGCGCGCCCTCGCGCATCACCTGGTACTTCACCTCGCCATACAGCTCGCTGATGAGCTTCTTCTTGGCGGCGAAGACCTCGTCGCCCAGGTCGGCCTTGAGCGTCTCCTGGATCTTCTTCTTGAGGCTGTCGAGGGTGCCGTAGCGCTCGATCTTGTTCCTGATGCCGAGGGCCGCCTTGAGGCCGTGCTTCTCGGCGGCGCCGAGCACCTTGGCGAAGAGCGCCTCGTCCTTCGGCGGCGGCGTGAACGTGAGCTTGGGCTTGCCCATGACCTCGCGCATCTGGTGGATGGCCGCGATGACCTTCTGGCCTTCCTTGTGCGCCGTGAACAGCGCGTCGATGAGCTCGCTCTCCGCGATCTCGGCGGCGCCGCCCTCCACCATCACGATGGCGTCCTTGGAGACGCTCACCACCACGTCGAGGTCACCCTTGCCGCGCATCTCCACGGTGGGGTTGATGACGAGCTTGCCGTCGATGCGCCCCATGCGCAGCCCGGCGATGGGGCCCGAGCTCTCGGCCCACGGGATCTCACTGACGTGGATGGCCATGGAGGCGCCGCACAGCGCCATGATGTCGGTGTTGTGCTGGCCGTCGAACGACACGACGGTGGCGATGACCTGCACGTCGTTCCGGTAGCCCTCGGGGAACAGGGGCCGAATGGAGCGATCGATGATGCGGCAGTTGAGGATCTCCTCGTCGCGCGGCCGCGCCTCGCGCTTGAAGAAGCCGCCGGGGATCTTGCCGGCCGAGTACATCTTCTCCTGGTACTCGACGGTGAGCGGGAAGAAGTCGATGTTCTCCTTCGGCTCCTTGGTCTGGCACACCGTGACGAGGACGACCGAGTCGCCCCAACGCACCCACACGGCGCCCGACGCCTGCTTGGCCACGCGGCCCACCTCGAACGTGAGCGGCGCGTCGCCGCCGATCTCGAGGGCGATGGAGTGGAACTTCTCGGAGTTGTGGGCGAGCGTGATCTCGCCGGGCTTGGCGAACGACATGAGATTCTCCTGGTGAATCGAGGAGAACCGGATGACGGATGCGGTCGGCGGTCGAGCACGCGCGCGCTCGCCCGGGGACCGCATTCTCCATCCAGCTTCCTCGTGGTTGTTCTACGAACGTGAAACGCGAACCACAGACGCTGGAGACGAGCGCGGCGACCACCAGGTCGCCGCGTCGGCAAGACCGCTACTTGCGCAGGCCAAGCTGGTCGATGACCTTCTTGTAGCGCTCGAGGTCCTTGCCCTTGAGGTAGGTGAGCAGGCTGCGGCGCTGCGACACCTGGCGCATCAGGCCCCGACGACCGTGGTGGTCGTGCTTGTGGGTCTTGAAGTGCTCGGTGAGGCTGTTGATGCTCTCCGTGAGGAGCGCGATCTGCACCTCGGGCGACCCGGTGTCGCCCGGCTTGCGCTGATACTTCTCGACGATTTCCTTCTTCTTCTCGGCGAACATCGGAACCTTTCTGGCCGCGGCGGCATGCCGGGCACGTCACCAATGCCGCAGGTGTGAGCCGCGGCACGGTCGGGGGCGGAGGTACGTCGAGGATCGTCGGGTGTCAACGAGCGCCCGCGCGCCCTAGCGGCGCTGCGCGGTCGAGGCCCGCCGTGGGCGCGGCGAGCCGCAGCCAGCGCCTGCGCGCCGACTTGGATAGGATGTCCCGGTGTTCCGTGACATGTCGGCCCTCCAAGTCGCCCTCGCCGTGCTCGGCGTGGGCTTCCTCATCGCGTGGCATGAGCTCGGCCACTACGCGGCCGCGCGCCTCCTCGGCATGCGCGTCTTGCGGTTCTCCATCGGCTTCGGCCCGCGCCTGTGGGGCTTCCGCCGCGGCGAGATCGAGTACCAGCTCGCCGCGCTGCCCCTCGGCGGCTTCGTGCAGATCAAGGGCATGAGCTCGCTGGAGCCCGGCGCGCTCGACGACCCGAAGAGCTTCGTCAACGCGGCCCGCTGGAAGCGCTGGCTCGTGCTGGCCGCCGGCCCGGGCGCCAACTACGTGCTCGCTGCCATGCTCTTCTTCGTCTACCTCTGGGCTTGGCCCTCGCCCGTGGCCGGCCCCGCGGTGGAGCTGCAGCAGGTGATCGCCGGCGGACCGGCGGCGGCCGCGGGCCTCCAAAGCGGCGACGTGGTAGTGGCCGTGGACGGCAAGCCCCTCGACGACGGCGACTTTCGCGGGCGCATCCTCGCGAGCCAGGGCGCGCCCATCGCCCTCACCGTGCTCAGAGGGGGCGTGGAGCAGGTCATCTCCGTCACCGCCGAGAAGCAGATCGGCGGCGGCTGGCGCATCGGCGTGGCGCCTCAGCTCCTCTATCCGCGCACCACGCTGCCGCGCACCGCCCTCGCGAGCCTCGAGCTGTGCCGCATCAAGTCCATGGACACACTGGCGGCCCTCGGCGCGCTCTTGCGGTGGGAGGACGACGTCAAGATGTCGAGCATCGTCGCCATCGTCGACGATCTCAAAGACCAAGCGGAGCGGGGTGCGCGCTACTTCCTGGCCATGCTGGCCTGGATCAGCGTGGTGCTCGGGCTCTTCAACCTGTTGCCGGTGCCGTCGCTCGACGGCATCAAGATGTTGTTCCTCACCGTCGAGGGCGCCATCCGGCGCGACATTCACGCCGGCTTCCAGGTGTGGGTCAACGGCATCGGCATGATCGCGCTCCTCGGGCTCATGGTGGTGCTCATCGTGCGCGACACGTTCGAGCGCCTGGCGAGCTGAGCGCCGAGCCGCTGGCTTGGTGTCTGACGGGGGAGCGAGCGCCGCATGCCGGCCCGTTCGGTGACCGTTCGGCCGCGTCCGGCCGCGGTGGGACGCGCCGGCGACCGCCCGGCTTGCGCGATGGCGATCCCTCTGTTACGAATCCGCCAACATTTCCGCCGACTTGGCTTGCGGCGCCTCCCCCCTGGGACGCGCCATTGCGAAGTTGGCCACCGAAGGGCCGAGCGCGTGCTCACTCAGGCAAACGCCTCCACAATCACTCGGAAGACGGGCGCACCGAAGACGTGCGAGCCGTACGCGGGCGATGTGGTCACGGGCGCGCTCACCTTCGTCGGATGCCTCCAGGACTGCGACGGATGAAGCACGCCGGATCCCTCCCGTGCCGTCCGTCTTGGTGCGGACCACTCGACGAGAAGCTCTTCGGTCCACCCAAAGACCCTAGAGAACATCATGTCGAAGCAGTTGGTCATCAACGCGAGCGCGGCCGAAGAGATCCGCGTCGCCATCATTGAGGACGGACGCCTCGTCGATCTCGACATCGACAGCACGTCGCGCACCAAGCAAAAAGGCAACATCTACAAGGGCATCGTCGCCAACGTCGAGGACAGCCTCGAGGCGGCGTTCATCGAGTTCGGCGACGAGAAGCAGGCCTTCCTCGCCCTCTCCGAGGTGCGCCCGTCGCTCTACCCGGCGGAGCTGCGCGGCCAGCGCCGCCCCAAGATCAGCGAGGTCCTGAAGCGCGGCCAGGAGCTGGTCGTGCAGATCACCAAGGACGAGATCGGCTCCAAGGGCGCCGCCGTCACCACGTACCTGTCGCTGCCCGGCCGTTACGTGGTGCTCATGCACAGCGACGACTCCGGCGGCGGCGTGTCGCGCAAGATCGAGGACGAGGCGGCGCGCCGACGCGCGCGCGACATGCTTGGGCACCTCGACGTGCCCGACGGCATGGCGGTGATCATCCGCACCGCTGGCATGAACCGGCCCATGATCGACCTCTACCGCGACCTCAAGGCGCTGGCGAAGGTGTGGGAGCAGATCGATCGCGGCGGCCAGCTCGGCCGCGCGCCTACCCTGCTGTACCGCGAGCCCGACCTCGTGGTGCGCACGGTGCGCGATTATCTGGCGCCCGACATCGCCAAGATCGTCATCGACGCCGAGGACGAGTTCGAGGAGCTCAAGAGCTACTTCGAGGAGCGCAGCCCCGACTCGCTGTCGCTGCTGGAGCGCTACGAGGGGCGCCAGCCGCTGTTCGAGAAGCTCGGCATCGAGGGCGCCATCGAGGAGCTGTTCGAGCGCCAGGTGCGCCTGCCGTCGGGCGGCTACCTGATCGTCGACCAGACCGAGGCGCTCGTGGCCATCGACGTCAACTCGGGCAAGTCGACGCGCGAGAGCGACCACGAGGCCACGGTGTACAAGACCAACCTCGAGGCCGCGCGCGAGGTGGCCCGGCAGCTTCGGCTGCGCGACCTCGGCGGCATCATCGTGGTCGACTTCATCGACATGATGAACCGCCGCCACGATCGCGACGTCGAGCGCGCGCTGCGCGACGCCATGCGCGACGACAAGGCGCGCGTGAAGATCGGGCGCATCTCGGAGAACGGCACGCTCGAGATCACGCGCCAGCGCCTACGCCAGGCGCACCGGCTCGTGAGCCACACTCCCTGCCCCCACTGCGCCGGCACCGGCGTGGTGCGCGACCCCAAGGGCCTGGCGGTGAGCGCGCTGCGGCAGCTCACCAACCGCCTGTCGAAGTCGGCGCACCAGCTGGCGCGCCTGACGGTGCGCGTGCCCGTCGACGTCGCCAACCTCATCAACACCATGAAGCGGCGCGATCTCCTCGACATGTCCGAGGAGCACCAGTGCTTGGTCGACGTGCAGGCCGACGTACGCCTGCAGGGCAGCGAGATCCGCTACGACGAGGAGCGGCGCGGGCGCGCCGGCCTCGACGCCGCGCAGCAGATCCGCGACCCGCGGCTGGTCGACGGTGAGCGCGGCCGGCGCCGCCGACGTCGCGACGAGTCGTCCTCGGCCTTCGCAGGGCAGACGCTAGGTCCGCCGCCGTCCATCGGCCCGGTGCCCCGCTTCCTCGCCGACGAAGAGACCATCCTCGCCGCCGACCAGCGCCTGGCTGAGGACGAGGCCCGCGCCGCCGAGGCCCGCGCGCGCGAGGTCGAGGAGGGCGGCGAGCGCCGCGATGAGCCGGCCATGCACGGCCGCGAGCGCGACGCCCCCGCGCGCGCCCCCGCGAGGTCGGCCGTCGAACACTTCGACGACCCGCTCACCGAGGCGCTGTTCGGCTCGGCGCCCGACATCGCGCTCGCCGACGCCGAGGGCGCGCCTGACGCGTCGCAGCCGCAGGTGGGCGAGGCCGACGACGCGGGGCCCCGCAAGCGCCGGCGACGACGCCGTCGTCGCCGCGGCAGCGGCGGCGACGCCGCGCGCGGCCCGGACGGCCAGGCGAGCGCGCCGGAGAACGGTGAGGCCGCCGACGACGACGAGAGCGACGACGACGAGGGAGGCGACGAGGGCGCGACTCCTGCGCCGCGGGATCACGCCGGTCACGACGACACCACGGCATCCGGTGAGGACGACGCCAACGACGACGGCGGCGAGGGCGATGACGGCGGCGACGACGCGTCGGCGGAGACTCCCTCAGCCGCGTCGGGCGACGCCCCGTCGGGTGAGCACCGTCGTCGGCGCCGCCGCTCGCGCCGCGGTGGTCGCGGCCGGCGCCGCGCGGGCGATGGCGCGCCAG
>CAZONM010000112.1:0-14705 GCA_964580865.1 uncultured Myxococcales bacterium
CGCCCGTCGTGAGCACCCCGGGCGACCCGGGGGCGCTCGGCGCTTGGCTCAAGGCGCGCGCGCTCGCCGAGGGCTTCGACGACGCCGAGGTGGTCCCCGCCGACACGCCGCTGGCCGACGCGCCGCGCCTGGCGGACGCGGTCGCCGCCGGCCGCCTCGACCCGTTCCCCTGGATGGCCGAGACCCTCGACCAGCGCACCGACCTGCGCCGGCGCCTGCCGTGGGCCACCAGCGTGCTCGTGGTGGTGCAGAGCTACTACACCGGCGACCACGGCGACTTCCTCGACGCTGCGGTGCTGTCGGGCACGGCCCGCGTCTCGCGCTACGCGTGGGGCAGCGATTACCACGGCTTCCTGCGCCGCCGCCTGCGCCGCCTGCGCCGCCAGCTGCTCGAGCGCGCCGGCGGCGGGCGGTGCGCCCCCTTCCTGGACGTCGACGCGGTGCTCGAGCGCGCGTGGGCCAAGGCCGCGGGGCTCGGCTTCGTGGGCAAGAGCGGCCTCTTGATCCACCGCGGGCTCGGCACGTGGACGTTCTTGGGCGGGCTCGCGACCGATCTCGACCTCGGCCCGTGCGCGCGGGCGCCCGTGACCGAGGCGTGCGGCACGTGCACCGCGTGCCTCGACGCGTGCCCCACGGGCGCCATCGTGGCGCCCCACGTCGTCGACGCGCGCCGCTGCCTGGTCACCTGGAACATCGAGGAGGCGGGCGACGCGCGCGGCGACGCGCCCGGCATGACCGGGCACGGGTGGGCCGCGGGCTGCGACGTGTGCCAAGAGGTGTGCCCGTGGAACCGCTTCGCCAAGCGCACGTCCGAGCCGCGCTTCTTGCCTCGCCCCGGGCACGTCGCGTTCGACGCCGCCCACGCGCCCACCGACGTCGACGGTACGCCGCTGGCGCGCCCGGGCGCAGCGGCGCTGCCGGCGCTGGCGGCGCGCGCCCTCAAGCCCTGACGACGGGCAGGGGCGGCAGCGGCGGCGCCTTGACGTTCGGAAACAGCGTGCCCGCGGCGACGAACGGCGCCAGGCCGTCGGCGAGCGCGTTGCCCGCGCGCCGCGCCACGTCGATCTGCGCGTCGTCGAGCATGCCCTCGCCGCGGTCGACGTAGAGCAGCGCCGTGACGCGCTCGCCGACCACGATGGGGACCACCGCGAACGACGACGGCACCGAGAGCGCGAGGTGGCGAAACAGGATGCGCTCGGTGGTGGTGGGGTCGCCCGCGTTGCCGAGCGCCACGCGCTTCCAGGTCACGGCGCGCTCGAACACCGACGCGGCCGTGAGCGGCAAGAGCACGTCGCGCACACGCTCGCGCCCCTGGTTCGGCGTGCGGCCGTCCCAGCCCACGGCGACGCTGTCGCGCACCAAGAACAACACCGCCGAGCGCAGCGGCGGCACCAACAGGCGCAGCACCTGCGGCGGCAGTGAGTCGCGCGCCTCCACCACGCTCGCGGGCGGCATGGTCGAGCGTAGGCGCTCGAGGTCCTCCAGCCGGTCGTCGGGGAAGCGCGGCGTCGACGACGGGCGCGTGTCCTTCAGGACCTGCTCGAGGGCGTTGGTCAGGTCGCTGCCCTCGCCGGGGCGCGTGTCGGGCACGGCGCCGAACATGGCGGCGACGCTGCGCGCGAGCTCGGAATTGCGCGGGTCGCCCACGGGCTCGGTGGCGGCGCCGAACACGCGCACCGGCTGATCCGGCGAGGGCGCCGGAAGCGCGTCGCCCTCGTCGCTGTGGGGCACGGCGTCCTTGCGGCGCGACGCCAGGAAGGCCGCGTCGGGGAGGACCCTGGGGATGCCGTAGGCGTCGTGGAGCGCGCCGAACAACACCCGCGGACGGATGGCACGCGGCTCCACTGCGAGCCCGCAGAAGAACGTGAGCCGCTCGAGCGCCTCGGTGTCCGAAGGGTCGAGCATGCCGACGACGAGGCGCGCGCGCTCCACGCGCAGGCCGATGGTGCGGTGCTTCTCGGCGAGGTGCTTGGTGAGCGCCCCGAGCGCGGCGGGGGGCGGTGTGCCCGCGAGCAGGTCCTCGGTGCCGTCGGTGGCGCCGAGCGCGCGGAACAGGTCCATGAGCTCGGCGTCGCTCACGAGGCCCGAGCGGTACAGGCGCTCCGCCAGGCGCACGCCCTGGTACGGCGCCCAGGCCATGAGCGCCTCGAGCTCCTGCGGGGTCACGAGGCCCCGCGCCAGCACGGCGTCGCGCAGCGCGTCCACGTGCCATGCCTACCACACCTTTCGGGGCGAAAGCCGCCTTGGCCCACACGCCCCGCCTGTCATGCTCGCCTCGTGGCCACGGAGGATCCGCCCGATCTGCGCGCGGCGCGCTTCGTGCCGGCGCGCGCCGCGCACCCGCGGCGCGTGGTGGTGGCGCTGTCCGGCGGCGTCGACTCCTCCGTGGCTGCGTGGCTGTTGCGCGAGGCCGGTCACGAGGTCATCGGCGTCTCGCTGCGGCTGGCGCCCGACGCACCCACGACGGACGTCGGCGCGCTGGCCCAGCACCAGGGGCGCTGCTGCTCGGTGGACGACCTGAGCGACGCGCGGCGCGTGGCGGAGGCGCTCGGCATCCCCTTCCACGCGGTCGACGCGCGCGCGCGCTTCTATGACGCGGTGGTGCGCCCGTTCGCCGAGGCCTACCGCCAGGGCCTCACGCCCATCCCGTGCCTCGCATGCAACCACGAGATCAAGCTCGGCGATCTCTTGCGCACGGCGCGCTCGCTCGGCGCCGCGCTGGCCACGGGTCACTACGCGCGCAAGGTGTGGCGCGACGGGCGCGTCGCGTTGGCGCGCGCCGCCCACCGGGCGCGCGATCAGAGCTACTGGCTCTATGGAACGCCCGCAGAGGACATCGCGGACCTCGAGCTGCCCCTCGGGGAGCTCGACAAGCCGCTGGTGCGCGCGTTGGCGAAGCGGGCGGGCCTGCCGGTGGCGAGCAAGCCCGACAGCCAAGAGATCTGCTTCGTGCCCGACGGCGACCACGCGTCCGTCGTCGAGCAGGTCAGCGGCGGGGGCGTGGCCGGCGCGCTCCACGATGTGCGTGGCGCGGTCCTGCGCCAGCATGCGGGCGTGCACCACTTCACGGTCGGCCAGCGCCGTGGGACGGGCGTGTCGTCGGTGGTGCCGGGTGAGCGCCGCTACGTCGTCGACGTCGACGGACACACCGGGCGCGTGGTCGTCGGCGGCGCTCACGATCTGCGCGTGCGACGGGTGCGCGCCGCGCCGCTCCTCCTGGCGCAGCCGCTGCACACCTGGCCGAACACGGTGGCGGTGCAAGTGCGCGCGCGGCACAAGGCGCAGGCGGCGCGCTGGCGCGTGGACGGCGACGCCGTCGAGCTCGAGGTCGACGAGCCCATCGGCGGCGTGGCGCTCGGCCAGGCGGCCGTGTGCTACGACGGTGACGTCGTGCTCGGCGGTGGCGTCTTGATCGAGCGCGACGGGCCCTTTGCGCGCGCGCAGCGGCTCGCGGGGCCGGCGTGAACGGTCGGCGCGCGCCACCTCGTCAGCCGCGCGCGCTTGGACTATCGGGCTCGCCGTGGGGGTCGGCATGACGTTCGGTATCGACTTCGGCACCACCCGGACCCTGGTGGCCTGCGCCGATCGCGGGAATTTTCCGGTGGTGTCGTTCCTCGACGAGGCGGGAGACGCGCACGAGCACGTGCCGAGCGTGGTGGCCACCCAGGGCGGCCGCCTGGTGTACGGCTTCGAGGCGCTCGCGGCCGCGCGCGACGGCGCGCCACTCGTGCGCAGCTTCAAGCGCGCGTTGGCGTCGCCCGACGTCACGTGCGACACGCCGGTGCGCGTGGGCGACGCGCAGGTCCCCATCCTCGAGCTCCTCACCGGGTTCCTCGCGCACGTGCGCCAGGCGCTGCGCACGTCGTCGAACGCGCCGCGGGCGGCCGCCGGCGCATCCTCCGCGGCGGTGGCGGTGCCGGCGCACGCGCACGGCGCGCAGCGCTTCATCACGCTCGAGGCCTTCCGCGCCGCCGGCTTCGAGGTCACGGCGCTGTTGAACGAGCCCTCGGCCGCGGGCCTCGAGTACACGCACCGCCAAGAGCGCACGGTCACCGCGCGCCGCACGCGCGTGGTGGTGTACGACCTGGGCGGTGGCACCTTCGACGCGTCGCTGGTCAAGGTCGACGCCGGGCACCACGACGTGCTGGCCACGGCGGGCCTCAACCGCCTGGGCGGCGACGACTTCGATGAGGCGCTGTGCGAGCTCGCGTGCGCGCGCGCCGGCCTGCTCACAGGCGCGCTCTCGGCGCACGCGCGCGCCGCGCTCCTCGATCAGTGCCGCGACGTGAAGGAGCGCATCACGCCACAGGCCCGCCGGGTCACCATCGACCTGAGCGCCGCTGGGCGCGGCGAGGTGCAGATCCCCGTCGACGACCTGTACGCGGCATGCGCGCCATTGGTGGAGCAGACCGTGAGCGCCATGGCGCCGCTCTTGCGCGGCCTCGACGACGGCGACGACCCCCTGGCCGACATCGCGGGCCTCTACCTCGTGGGCGGTGGCAGCGGGCTGCCGCTGGTGGCGCGCGTGCTCAAGGAGCGCTTCGGCCGCCGCGTGCACCGCTCGCCGTACCCCGCGGCGTCCACGGCCATCGGTCTCGCCATCGCGGCCGACGGCGCGCTCGGCTTCTCGCTCGCCGATCGGTTCTCGCGCTGCTTCGGCGTGTTCCGCGAGCGTGACGGCGGGCGCGCGCTGGCCTTCGATCCGATCTTCCTGCCCGACACGGCGCAGCCCACGGGACAGGCCTCGGTCATGGTCAGCCGGCGCTATCGCGCCGCGCACAACCTCGGGCACTTCCGCTTCGTCGAGTGCAGCCGCGTCGACGACGCCGGCGATCCCGTGGGTGACGTCATGCCGTTTGGCGACGTCCGCTTCCCCTTCGACCCGGCGCTGCGCGCGCGCGGCGATCTGGTCGGCGTGGTCGTGGAGCGGCGCGCCGACGGACCCGAGGTGGAGGAGCGCTACCTCATCGATCCCGCGGGCCTGGTCGAGGTGCAGATCGAGGACACGCGCACGGGCTTCGCGCGGTCGTTCCGCTTGGGGCGCGGCGCGCGCTAGCGCGCGCCCCAGCGCGCTACAGCTCGATGGCGCGGCGCGGGCGCGCCTTCTCGTCGCCGTGGCGGGCGTCCATCTCGCGGCCGAGCTCGTCGAGCTCGTCGCGGCCGAGGCGCTGGGCCGCCAGTGGAAACAGCGACTCCTCCTCGAGCCGCATGTGCGCGTCGAGCAGGTTACGCAACGCGCGCGCCTCCACCGCGCCGGCGGCGAGATCGGGGCCGGTGCAGGAGCCGGCGATCAGGCCCGCCAGGAGTGGTCCGAGGTGCTCGAGCAGCTCCTCCATGCGATCGTGCCCGCGGCTGGTCGCGTCGATGACGGCGCGCTCGGCGTCGGCGAGCTCGACGCGCCGCAGGCGGGGAAACAGCCCCACCTCCTCGTCCTCGTCGTGCCACAACAACGGGCCCGCGAAGAACTCGCGCAAGGCCGACGCCGCCCTTGGGTCGGGGGCGCCGCGGCTGGCGGCGTCGAACAGGTCAGTGAGCGCCGCCATGGCGCGCCGAATCTCGACGTGAAAGGCGGTGAGGCGCTCGAGCGGCCCGGCGCCGCCGGAGCCGCTCGTGGGCGCTTGGTCGATCTGGGGCCCGGTGCCCTCGCGGTTGACGCGCGTCTTGCCCGAGCCCGGCCGCCTGGTCATGCCCGCAGCCGAGCACCGACCGTGCCGCGATGCAAGCCCGCGCGCACGCGAACGGCGCGTCGCGGCCGCGCGTATTCGCACACGCGGTTGCTCGCGCTGGCGCCTATCGGCGGCGGCGCAGGAGCGCGATCGCGACCAGCGCCAGGCCCGCGGGCGCCACCAGCGTGCCGCGATCGCCGGCGTGGTTGCAGTCGCAGTCGTCCGGCGGTCCCGGCGGCGGCTCGTCCTCGCACTCGCTCTCGGTCGCCAGGTTCTCGACGTCGATGTTGGTGAGGTTGGCGCCGCCGGCGGGCGCCACGATCTGCACGACGAACGCGCGCGCGGCGCACGGGTCGCTCTCGAGCGTGTAGGTGAAGCTCGCGTCGGCCTGACCCGTGGATTGGTCCGGCTCGCCAATCGTGGCCACCGATGCTTCAGCGCTCACGTCGAACGCGATCTCCTCGCCGGCGCCGTTGGTGGGCGTGGCCAAGCTGCCGCCCGAGCCCTCGTAGGTCCACGTGATGCGCTCCTCGCCCTCCACCACGAGCACGCTCATGGGCTCGGCGTCGCCGCCGCCGCCGCCCACGGCGCCGGCGAGGCCGCCCGCGCCCTGCGACCAGGTGAGCGTGAACCCGCCGGACCCGGGCGGCACAGCCACGCGGAATTGCAGCACGCCGGGGGCGTAGTTGGTGAGGCCCACGTCGGCCTTGCCGGGTTGGAAGATCTGCGCGAACGGCGTGGCGTCGAACGCACCGTCGTCATCGGCGGTGGAAAGCGACACGATGCGCGCGCAGTCCGACAGGCCGCGCGCGTCGAGCTCGGCCTGCGCCGCGTCGGCCACGGTGCCGCCGAGCGTGCTCTCGGCGCGGATGGCGGACACCAGCGCGGCCGAGGCGGTACCAAAGTCCTCGTCGGGCGCGGACACCGCGATCGCTTGCAGCACGGCCCGCTCGAGCCCCTCGATCTTTGCCGTGTCGCCGCCCAGGGACGCGCGGATGGACCACAGCGCGCCCGCCCAGGGCTCGCTGTCGCCGTGCACCTCGCCGATCAAGGACTCGGGGCAGCGCTTGTCGTTGTCGTTGTTGCGCAGGCCGGTCTCGCCCGCCTCGGTCAGGCCCTCGGAGGCGTACTCACCCACCTCTGGATCGTTGGCGTACGAGGCCGAGAAATAGTCCGACCAACCCTCGTTCATGGCGCCCGGCTCCACGTGCGAGCCCCAATCATCGACGCCGTTGCTGGCGAGCTGCGGGTTGAGCGTGTGGACGATGCCGTGGGTGAACTCGTGGCGCACGATGTCGCCGTCGTAGGCGAAGTCGCGGAAGCCCTGGAAGTAGGTGTTCGAGTCGAAGGGGCGCGAGAACAGCGCCGCCAGCGCTTGGAACTCCGGCGGGATGTTGATGGGTCCGCCCTCGAGCGCGGGGATGAACGCGGCGTTCGGGATGCGCTGGAAGTCGTCGATGATGATGGGGCGCTCCTCCGACTCGCCGCGGCCGCCGCCCAAGGGCGGCGGCGCGATCTGCAGCGCCATCGACTGCAGGTCGACCTCGGGGATCATCATGTTGACCGCGATGTGGAAGGGCAGGGCCGCGCGGGTGGTGCCCGACACCGGGTTGCCGTCGTCGTCGAGGGAGCGCCCCTGGTCGTCGCAGCGCATGGACTGCTCTTCGAGGCAGAAGGTGTCGTCGAAGATGTCGCGGATGTGCTGGAAGAAGTCCCACGACGCGTGGTAGGCGGCCACCTCGGCGAACGCGTCCTCTTCGGCCGCGCAGCCGGCCAGATCGGCTGCGCCCAGCGACGAGTCGGAGGAGCCGCACGGGCGGCGCCCCTCGAGGCGCTCGGCGTCGACGGGATCGGCGAACCAGCCGTCCTCGCCGCTCGGGCCCGTGCCCGCCTGGCTCTGGGCGCGCGGCAGCTCGGCGCAGAACGCCACCTGGGCGTAGAGCATGTCGCCGTCGAAGCCGATCTGCGAGAGGTCGAAGGGCAACGACGCGGTGGGGATCGCCAGGTCGATCACCGAGTTGATGGCGCCAGGCGTGTCGGCCTCCGCGCAGGTGGCGACGTCGCGCGCCAGGCCGCCCGGCGGCAGGTCGTCGAGGCAGGTCTGCGTCCCGTCGTTGCACAGGTAGTGCTTGCAGCAGTTGGCGGTCTCGAAGTGCTCGCCGATGAGGTTGGCGCCGAGGCCGAGAGGCAGCAGGCCGTCGAGGGCGCCGAGCGTCAGCTCGTCCTCGAGGTCGGCGTCGGGGCCGGAGGGCTGATCGTTCGGGAAGAGCTGCGCGGCCGTGGGCGCGGGCCCGGGCTCGCCCTCGCCTTCACCTTCACCTTCACCTTCACCCTCGCCTTCGCCTTCACCTTCACCCTCGCCCTCGCCCTCGCCTTCACCCTCGCCCTCACCCTCGCCCTCACCCTCACCTCCGCCTCCGCCGAACAGGATCGTCGGCTGCGCGCGAAGCACCTCGCCGGTGGCGGCGTCGACCCACACGTCGCGCACGTCCTGCAGGCGCCAGGTCGGCACGCGCACGCGCCAGGTGGCCACGAGCCCGTCGCCGCGCGCGAGCCACACGGCGCGCCCGAAGCCGGCGGTGTTCTCGACGGTGGGGTCGCGAAACAGGCAGCCGCGCACCTGGGCGCAGGCCGCGGCCACCGCGTGCGCTTCATCGACCTCGAACGCCGTGAGCGGAACGAGCGACCGCGGCTCGCGCACCAGGCGACCGTCGAGGGAGACACGATCCGCGCCCTCCACGGGGACGCCGTCGACCACCGGGCGCGCCCGCTCGACGACGCGCGCGCCGATGCGGTGGGTGCGCACGTCGAGCACGGGGGACGGTGCGGCGGCGGCGCTCGCACTGGTGAGCAAGACGAGGCTGACGACGGCGAAACGCTGCATGTGGGTCTCCTGGCGCCGGGGCGCCGGGACTGTAGCAGGTGGACCGTTTGAATCCACCCGCGCCCCCCGACGTCGCTGGTGGTGCGCCGCGGCACAACCCTGACGGATTCACGCGGCGGGCTGACAGTGGGCTCGGGAGGGGCGCCTTGACAGGCGCGATCGTTGGTCGAGTAGATTCCGCGCTCTCGCGTGAGGGTCCCATGCTCTGTCGTCGCCACGTCGTCGTTGCCGCGTTGCTCGCACTCGCCCTGGCCGGAGGTCCGGCGCGGGCTGCGGTCGATCTGACGGAGGAGGAGTTCCGCCTCTATTGCGGCTACCTCGACGCCATCGTGCAGCCCGCGGTGGCCAAGCTCAAGGGCAAGGCACGGGACCAGAAAGTGGCCTCCATGGCCAAGGTCAAGCTGCCGGTGTTGCTCGCCGCCGTCGAGAAGGGTGAGCGCGCGGGCGCCACGTGCGACGAGATCGGCAAGAAGGTCGAGGGTGACGCCAAGGCCGCCGTCGACGCCGCGCTCCCCGGGCGCGTGGTGGTGTTCAACTTCGACGACAGCGATCCCTCCCACGTGGTCGCGCAGGTCACGTGGCTCGGCATCGATCGCAAGAAGGTGCTCGAGGAGGCCTCGCTGCTGGCCGCTACCCTGGCCGCCGAGGCCAAGATCACCAAGACCATCGCCATCCGCGCCGTCGATCCCGGCGCCGCCGACAAGCTCGCCGACGAGGCCATGTGGTGGGAGGGCAAGATCACCCGCCCCAACGCGGTGCGTATCGATCGGGCCAAGATCCCCGACTACGCGCTCACGCGCTACGTGCGCCTGTTCGACGGGTGCAAGACCAACGTGGGCGCCGACTACTGCCTGGCGAAGTAGCGCGAGGCGGGCTCCGCGCCGCGGCGCGGCGTGATCGGAGCCTCGCGCAACGGGCGCCCCACCGCGGCCGGTCGGCTGGACCTCGGGGCGCAAAACCTACAGAATCGGCAGGTGACGACCGTCCACGGCAAACGCTCCGTTCATCGCCGCACCACGACCACCGCCGCCGGCAAGCCGAAGAAGGCCAGCGCGCCGCGCAAGGCCGCGCCCGCCGCGCCACCGCCAGCCCCAGAGGCACCGGTGCCGAGCGTGGCCCATGAGGCGGAGAGGCTGTCGGCGTGGGCCGAGCCCAAGGCCACGTCGCTCGTCGAGCTGCGCGCCCAGGCCGAGGACGACACGCTCGACTCGATCTTCAAGAAGCACCTGGCCGACTTCCGCACGGCCTTCGGCGAGCTGCGCCGACAGGCGCCCAGCGTGGTGTTCTTCGGCGGCGCGCGCCTCAAGCCCGGCGACGGGTACTACGCCCTCGCGCAGGCGTTCGGCGGTGAGCTCGCCACGCGCGGCATCCCGCCGAAGACGGGCGCGGGGCCGGGCGCCATGCATGCCGTTCCCTCGGGCTTTATCGCGGAGCGCGAGCGCCTGCCGCAGAAGCTCTCCCAGCACGTCATCGAGGGCGTGTCGCGCCTGGCGCACCTCGACGACCAGCGCACGCTCGGCTTCAACATTCACCTGCCAGCGGAGCAGAAGGTCAGCCCGGCCATCGAGCGCGCCCACGAGATCCAGCTGTTCGCGTTCCGCAAGTTTGCGCTCTACGAGAACGTGCGCGGCATCGTGGTCTTCCCCGGCGGCTTCGGCACGCTCGACGAGCTCCTCGAGGTCCTGGTGTTGGCGCGCGAGGGGCGTACGCGCGATCCCATCGTGCTGGCCGGCAAGGCGTACTGGCAGCCGATCCTCGACGCGTGGCGTGCCTCGGCCGAGCGGAACGGTCAGAACCTCTTGGCCGGGCTCCTCGACCAGGTGCTCGTCACCGACGATCCGCACGCCGCCATGGACTTCGTCGAGGGCAAGCCAGGGGTGCGCGCGTTCGAGGACGAGCCCGAGGCGCTCTACAAGCGCATGGTGCGCGAGCTCAAGCTGGCGAGCTACGTCGCCACCCGGCAGGAGCAGGCGGTGACCTTCCTGGGCGGCGCGCAGCTCGCGCCCACCGACCCGGCGCTGGCGCTGGCGCGGCTCATCGCCGAGCACGTGGCGGGCGAGGGGCACCCCGTGCGCGTGGGCGACGAGGGCAACGGCGCCAGCGCGGTGAAGTCCGGCGCGGGCGAGGTGCAGCGCGTGTGCTGGGATCCCGGCGCCACCGAGACGCCCAAGCGGCGCAAGCGCCAGGCGGTCGACGACGTCACCTTCACCGAGCGCATCCCCCACAAAGAGGCGCTGTTGCGCAACGCCTCGGCCTACGTGGTGCTCCCCGACGCCGGTCGCGGGCACGACGAGCTGACGACGGTGTTGTGCCAGATCCAGACCGGCAAGCTGCCGCGGCGCCCGCTCCTCCTCGTCGACTCGAGCTACTGGAAGCCGATCATCGACTCGTGGGAGCGCGCCATGGTGTCGAGCAACCATGCGTACATCGAGCCCGAGGACATGAAGCTGGTGCGCCTCGTCGACAGCCTCGACGACGCCAAGGGCGCGCTGGCCGCGCTCAGCGCGTGACGCGCACCGCATGACGATGGTTGGTCGGTGCGCGGTGCCGCGCGCGCCGGTCACTGCGTGACGTTGGTGCCCGCCAGGATGGCGTCGTACGCCGCGCGCGCCTCGTGGAACGTCTCGACCGGCGACGTGCACGAGATGATCACGAGCTGGTTCTCGTCGCCGCGCTTGACCGCGCCGCGCCACGACATGCTGCGCAGCCCGGTGCCGTCGGTGGCGAGGAACAGCGCCTCGTTGGTGGCGTCGGCGCCCTTCTCGACCACCAGCCGATCGAGGGCGTCCTTCGAGTCGGGTCCGTAGCCAACGAGCAGCAGGCCATCGACCTCGCCGACCTTCTGCGCCGACGACGACGACAGGCGCCCGAGTCGGATCAGCTCCTCGAGGTCCTCGGCGGTGTAGCTCTGCGCGATCTTGTCGAGCGGCACGTCGGCGCGCAGAGAGAAGAAGCTCACCTCCACGCAGTGCCCGTCGGAGGTGCCCGACGAGTGGAACGCGACGCTGCGACCGTCGCGCTGCTGGCCGAGGTAGCGCCACCCCTCGGGCAGCTTCAGCTCGACGCCGCGCTTGGCGAGCCAGCGTCGGGCGTCGGGCGCCGAGGGCGCGCCCAGCGACCTCGGATCGAGGCTGCCCGGACCGGCCATGGCGGCCTGCTCGAGGGCGCCCTTGTTGATGATGTGCGCCTTGCCCTCGATGGAGCTGTGGGTGGCCGCCGAGGGCGCATGCTCGCCGCCCAGCTGCTGCTTCTTCTTGGCGCCGCTGTCGCCGCTGCCGGTGTCGATGAGATCCTCGTCGTCACGAATGGTGGGGGGCTCGGCGCCGGCCACGCCGGGCTTCTGCCGCGCCGACTGCTTCTTGGCGGAGCCCTGCGCGCGCGCGTCGGCCGCGTTCTTCGAAAACCACGAGCCGGGGTTGAGCTTCACCAGGACAAACCTCGACGGCGCCTGCTGCGGAGCGCGCCCGCCTCAGTGTAGCGGCAAGGGCGCAGATGTGGAGGGCCTTCGCTTCCGTCTGTGATCGGACGCGGATAACGCACTGCATCATCCCATGCCGCCGCGCCGTCGCGCGCTGCCGTAGGCTCGGGCAGCAGGAGGCCCCATGAGCTCGCGTCCCCGATCGCCTCGCGCAGGCCGCTCACGCACGCCCCGCGAAGCGCTGCGCGTGACGCTCGCGGCCTGCGCCGTGCTCGTCGCCACACTCCTGTGCGCGTGCAGCCGCGAGACGCCCGAGGCCAAGATGCGCCGCGCGCTCGACGAGGCGGTGGCGGCGCTGGCGGCCAAGGACGCCAAGGGCGCCGGCGCCATCCTCGCCGACGACTACGCGGACGGCGCCAAGCGCACCAAGAAGGACCTCGTGCGCCTGGGCTTCTTCGCGCTGCAGCGCGGGCCCGTGTTCGTGCGCCTGCAGGGCGTGACCACGACCGTGGAGGGCGAGCGCGCCACCTCCGAGGTGACGGTGCTGGCGGTGCAGGGCGCGCCCGAGGTTGCGAGCGCCGCCGACCTCCTCGACACCAACGCGCGCACCTTCGAGCTCACGCTCACCTGGCGCGACGACGGCGGCGCCTGGCGCGTCACGCGCGTCGATGGGCTGCCCTCGCTATCGATGGAGTAGCTACTCGCTCGGCGCGGGCGGCGCCGCGCGGCCGCGCAGGCGCTGATCGGGCAAGAGCATCGCTGCCACGAACGCGGCCCCCTGAAACGCGGCCGCGAACAGGAAGACGCGCCCCACGGCGTCGACGAAGGCGTGCTTGAAGGCGACGAGGGCCGGGCCGTCGAGCGGCGCGGCAGCGCCGCCCCCGGGCGCGCCGCCCTCGCCGCCCGCGAGCCCGCCCGCGAGCGCTGGCAGCGAGGCCGCGAACACCGTGCCGAGCACCGCGAGCCCCATGGTGGCACCCATCTGCCGAAAGAACGTCGACAAGCTGGTGACGGCGCCGATGACGGGCGGCGGCACTGCGTTTTGGATGGTCAAGGGCACGAGGGGGATGGCGGGGCCGAGGCCGAGGCCCAAGAGGAACATGCGCCACGACACCGCGCGTTCGGTCGTGTCGACGTCGAGCGTGAGGGCGAGGAGCACGAACGCAGCAGCGGCGAACGCCAGCGTGACGAGGAGGATGGGTTTGGTGCGCCCCAGGCGCGACGCCAGCTGGCCGCTGGCGATGTTGGCCACGAACAGCCCCATGGTGAGCGGCAGCGTGGTCAAGCCGGCGGAGGTCGCCGAGGCGCCCGCCACCACCACCATGAACAGCGGCAGGAACACGATGGCGCCGAGGAACGCGAGCCCCGCCAGGAAGTTCACCGCGAGCCCGGCGGCCACCACGCGCAGGCGCAGGAGCTTGAGATCGACGATGGGGTCGCGCGCGCGCCCCTCGACGGCGAGGAAGGCGGCGAGCCCCACGAGCGCCGCGGCGAGAAGCGCGCCGATGGGCCACGACAGCCACGGCCAGCCGATCTCGCCCGCGCGCGCCTCGAGGCGCCCGAGCGAGAGCCCAAGCATGAGCGGCACCGCGAACAACGCCAGCGTGAGCGCGCCCGCCACGTCGAGCGAGAGCGGCTGTGCGCGCGGCCGGCGCAGCGGCGGCATGCGCGCCACGATGAACGTGGTGGCGACCGCGCCCACTGGGAGGTTGACGAAGAAGCACCAGTGCCAGCCCACCGTGTCGGTGACGAAGCCGCCGATCATCGGCCCGACCACGCTCGAGAGCCCGAAGGCCGCGCCGAAGATGCCCTGGAAGCGCCCGCGCTCCGCCGGCGTGAACAGGTCGGCGATGACCGTGAACGCGCTCGTGAACAGCGAGGCCGACCCGATGCCTTGCACGGCGCGAAAGAGGATGAGCTGCGTGGCCGTGGCCGACAGGCCGCACAGCACCGAGCCGAGCAGGAAGACGCCGATACCTGCTAGGAGGATGCGGCGGCGGCCGAGGGCGTCCGAGAGCTTGCCCCAGATGGGCACGCACACCGTCGAGGCCACCAGGTACGACGTGGTGATCCAGGTGTAGAGCGACGGCTCGATGGCCAGGTCACGCTGAATGGCCGGGCCCGCGGTGGCCACGATGGTCTGATCGAGCGCGGCCAGGAGCATGCCGAGCAGCGTGCCCACCAGCGCCAACGCCTTCTGCGTGCCGGGAAGCTCGGTGGGCTCGGGGGCGCGCGCATGCGCGTCGGTGGCCATGGCGGGGCGCGATGCACGATGGCACCGCGCTGCGCAACGGCCCGGCGTGCGGCACTACTGCACGAGCGCCGCGCGGCGCACCGTCACGTGCGGATCGATCAGGTACCCGTCGTCGCGCGTGACCAGCACGCCCTCGAGCCCGCCGCGGCGCAGCCGGCGGATCGACGTGTACACGCGCGTGGCGCCCGAGTCGGCCCGCATCTTCTCGCCCGGCCAGCCGCGCGCCAGCACCTCGGGCTGGCGCAGGCCGTGGCCGGGGCGCCGCTCGGCCTCGTCGACCAGCGCGAGGAAGATCAGGCGCAGGCTGCGCTGCCGCGCCAGCGAGGTGCGCCGGCCGTCGATCTCGTAGTAGCGGCCGTCGACACCGACCACCATCTCACGGCGCGCCGGCGCGCGCCGCAGCGGGGCCACGCGGCGCACCAGCGCGAAGCGCTCGTCGGCGGCGTCGCCACGGACGAGCGCGAGCAGCGCCCGCAGCTCGGC
>CAZONM010000113.1:0-14639 GCA_964580865.1 uncultured Myxococcales bacterium
GGCGCGGGCGCCGCTGCCTCCGGCTCGCTGATCCCGGCAGCCCCAGGCGGGGGCGCGGTCGCCGGGGCGGGCGCGGGCGGGGGCGGCGGCGGGGTCGGCCGCATCGGGGCGCTCGTTGGCGCCGGATGCGACGGACTACCGATCGGGCAGGCCTCCCCACCCGTGGATTGCCGGTGAAGGCGCGCGCACCGAGCCGGAGGCGCCAAGGTGCCTTGCCCCCCCGGCTTCGCGCTAACCTGCGGCGAACATGAGCGAGGATCACTCCACCGCGCGCATCCTGCTCGTCGAGGACTCCCGTGCCCAGCGGGAGCACCTGGCGGAGGTGCTGCGGAAGCGCGGCTTCGCGGTCAGTACGGCGTCGGGCGGGCTCGATGCCCTCAAGCAGATCCGGTCCGACCCGCCCGACGTGGTGCTGCTCGACGTCGTGCTCGACGACATCGACGGCTACAGCGTGTGCCGGTGGGTGCGCTTGGGCGAGCGCACGCGCGACGTCATCGTCATCATGCTCACGGTGAAGCGCGAGGTGCGCGAGCGCGTCGAGGGGCTCAACGTGGGCGCCGACGACTACCTGCCCAAGCCTGTCGACGACGAGGAGCTCGAGGCGCGCATCTTCGCGGCCCTGCGCACGCGCCAGGTGCGCAACGAGCTGCGCCAGCGCAACACCGAGCTCGAGGGGCTGTTGGCGCGCTCCGAGCACGCCGCGATGACCGACGCGGTGACGGGGATCTACAACCGCCGCCGCTACGTCGACATGCTGGCCCGCGAGTGGGCCACGGCCCGCCGCTACGGCCACAACCTCTCGTGCGCGCTCGTCGACGTCGACCACTTCAAGCGCATCAACGACATCGCTGGCCACGCTGCAGGTGACGAGGCGCTGCGCTGCGTAGCCGGCATCCTCACGGGCGCGGTGCGTGAGGTCGACGTCTGCGCACGCTACGGCGGCGACGAGTTCGCCGTGATGTTCCCGCACACCGCGCGCGACAAGGCCGTGATCGCCATCGACCGGGCCTTGGTGCGCCTCCGAAAGGATCGCGGTCAATGGGCCTCGCACCTCGTGGCGCTCGACTTCTCCGCCGGCATCGCCTCGAGCGAGGATCCCGCCATCGGCAACCCCGAGCAGCTCCTCGAGGCCGCCGACCGCGCCCTGTACTCGGCGAAGCGCGAGCGCGGCCGCGTGATCGTGGCCCACGACGGTATCCTCGGGAACTGAGCGACCCGAGCACGACGACGTGCACGCGAACGCTCCCCGTGCGTCGCTCGCGGGCGCCTACCTCGCCGAGCTGAGCCCCTCGAGCGTGAGCGCGAAGCAGCTCGGCTCGCCGTCGGTGCTGCAGGGGCGGCAGCCGGCCATGGTGTGGAGCGCGAGCAGGTCGCAGGCCGCGAGGCCGTCGACGTCGCCGAAGGCGCGCAGGTCGACCTCGGCCGACAACCGTGCGTCGGCGATGCCGTCGTCGGTGAACCCGAGCACCAGCGCGGCGTCGCGCAGCGTGAGGGCGCGCCCGTCCGCCACCAGCTCGAGGCTCGCGAACGACGTGAGCCCGTACGGGTTCTCGAGCGCCAGCGGGCTCGTTGACGTCGACGGCCCGGCGGCCACGACCACGCCGCCGGCGTCGAGCGCGCCGGGCGACACCGCGGCCAGCAGGCTCCCCTCGTCGGCCAAGGTCAGGTCGAGCACCACCGCGCCGCCGAGCAGGCGGCGTACGATGAGGTCGCGCCCCTCGCGCGGCGCCGGCTCGACGATGGCGCCGTAGCGCAGGTCCAGCCCGAAGCGCGCGCCCGCCAGCTGCGCCAAGGCGCCGCCCTGCAGCGCATGGTGCACGTCACCCACGTCGAAGAGGCGCGCCGCGTGGCTATCGCACACGCTCACCTCCACGAGGTGGCTGCCCGGGCGCAAGAGGCCGTCGGGCCGCAGCTCGAGCACGCCGTCGCCGATGGAAAGAGAAGCGGGCACCGGGCCGTCGGGACCGCTGAGCCGCGCCTTCACCTCGCCCCGCGACGCGTGGCCGCTGAACCAAACGATCACGTCGGCAGAGCGGGCCGCCGGCAAGGTGCCCGACGGGACCACGCCGGTCACGCGCGCGTCACACACGGTGGCGACGGGGTCACGGCTCGGGGCGGGCACCGGGGACAGCTGCGCGGGTTCGTCGCCGCAGGCGGCGCCGGCGGCAGCAAGGATGGCCGTGGCGAGGAAGGGGAGGGAGTTGCGGTCCATGGGTGGTCCCATCGGTAAAGGTGATGATGTGCGACATATCCCACATTGGACCACCATGGCAAGCTTCGGCCGCCGCATTGCGTCGCGCGGCAATGTTTGCCAGCATTTTCAAGATGTTAGCTATGTGACCTGGATCGCATCCGGCTTGACGCGGATTGTCACGTCGTTGCCGCAGCCGTCGCAGTGCAGCGCTCGCCCGTCGCGGAACCGACCCGACGCCTCGAACCGCCGATCCACCTGACAGCGCGGGCATGGCCCCCGCACCGCCACCAACGACACGCGCTCGAGAAGCCGCATGACCGCGATGACGGGCCCGAGGATCGCCAAGGTGGGGACCAGGACGAAGTGCAGCACGGGGATGAACACGCACACCAGGGCGGCCCCCCAGAGGAACGCCAACGCCACGCCCGCGCGCACCACGCGCGCAGGCGGCGCGCGCTCGACCACGATCGCCACGGCGTTGGTGTCGGCGCAGTTCGGCAGGCTGAGGGTGACGGGGCGCTCGACCATCGGGGTCGCGTAGTCAGGCGCGCCACCCTTGCCAACGGCCTCACACGGGCGTGCAGGTCCCGGTGGCGGCGTCGCACGACAGCCCGTCGGCGCAGCCGTCCTCGGGCGGGAACTGCCACCCGGAGAAGTCGTCGCATGCGCCGTCCTCGACGGCGGGGACGACGCACGTCGCGCTCGCCTCGGTGGCCGAGGGCTCGTCGATGCGGCCGCACTCCAGGCCCGCGGCGCACGGGCGGCTCAGGCTCTCGCCGTGATCGTCGGCGAAGAAGCACTCCTCGCCATCGGCGGCGGGCGCCAGGCAGCGCTCGCTCTCGTCACGCAGCTTGGCGCACACCTTCGCGCTGTCGACGCAGGACACGCTCGAGCTGCAGTCGACGCACGCACCGGTGAGCGCGCTGCAGATGCCCGAGGCGCACTGCGCGCCTGTGATCGCGTCGTCGCAGGGGTCCCCGAAGGCGCCGAGCGCGGCGGCCTGGCACGTGCGCACCGACGCGTCGCAGCCGTCGCCGCTCGCGCACCCGGTGGTGCAGAAGCCGGTCCGACACGCATCGTGCTGGACGCAGGAAGCGCCATCGGCGAGCAGCCCCTCGCCCTCGCCCTCGCCCTCGCCCTCGCCCTCGCCCTCGCCCTCGCCCTCGCTCGGACGCTCCTCCGGCGGAGTGCACGCGCCGACCACCGCGGCGGCAACAAGCACGACGAGGGCGGCCTGGGTCTTGGTCATCGCGTCAGTGGCAGAACTTGCACTTGGGGTTGCCGTAGGAGACGTAGCCATTCACCTGCCCGAGATGGCGGTTGTCCTCGCTGCTCTTCTTGTGCTTGTGGCAGCCGAGGCAGCCGTGCTTCTTGAAGTCGTAGGCCCAGGGCTTGTCGGTGCGATAGGCGGCTCGCGCCTGTGGGTTCACCTGACCGCCGGTGCCGTCGTTGTAACAGGTGGCGGAGGCGAGGCACGCGGCCTCGTCGATGTGGCAGTTCTGGCACGTCGAGGAGTGGTGGTTGTGCCAGGTGCCGTTGCCTGTGGGGCCGCGCTCACCCGACACGCCACCGAGCCCACGACGCGGGTGGGTCGAGAGACGCCGCACCGTCGAGTCCGCGTGGCAGGCCTTGCACAGGGGCGACGTGTTCGAGAAGCCGCGCACCGAGGTGTGCGCCGACGTCGGCACCGGCGTCACGCTGGCGTGGCACGTGGCGCATAGCTCATTGGTGCGATCGGTGCGGCTCGCATGACACGCCGAGCACGACGTCTGGCTCGCGCCCACCTTCGCCATGTAGGCGGCCGAGGCGTGGGCGCTGCCGGCGGCGATGGGGAAGTACGCGGTGTGGTCCATGGGCCCCACGGGCTCGGCGTTCGGGTGGCAGCCGTAGCACTCGGGCGAGGTGTTGGCGAAGTCGGGGACGCCGTTGTGGAGCTGCGCGATGGTGGGGTTGGTGGTCTCGGTGGCGTGGCACTGCGCGCAGTACAGACCCGCGAGGTCGCTCTTGGCGCGCGCCGGGTCGTGACACTCGGCGCAGCCGATGCCCGCGTGCGCGTCGCCGGTGGCGACGGGGAACTCGGTGTGATCGAAGGCGCCGGTGGGCTCGCCGTTCGGGTGGCATTCGTAGCAGTCGGGCGAGGCGTAGCGGTAGCCGCCTACGCCTTGGTGCACGAGGTCGAGGCGCGCCTGGCTGTGCACCTCGCGCGCGGGTTGCCCCGGGTCGGTGACGGTGCGGTGGCAGGTCAGGCAGTCGAACGCCGCGTAGTCTCCGGTGGTGTGGCAGTCGGCGCACGCGAGGCCGCTCGGGTTGCCCGTGGTGGCCACCGCGTGCGGCAGCCCCGACGTGGTGGGGAACCAGATGTGGTCGAGGTTCTGCGCCGCGGTCTCGGCGGTGCCGTCGCTGTGGCAGCCGACGCAGATGCGCGGCGTCCACGCGTAGCCGGGGAAGCCCGCGTGCACCTCGCCGAGGCGGGCTTGGCTGTGCACCTCGCGCGCGTCGGTGCCGCTGGTGGGCTGGTGGCAGACCGTACACGTGAGCGAGCCCGCGCGGTCGCTCTTGCTCGCGTGGCAGTCGGCGCACGACAGCGGCGCGTGCAGACCGTTCCCCGAAGGCGCCGCGAGCGGGTAGATGGGCTCGTGATCGAAGAGCCCCGGCACCTGTGCGGTGGCGTGGCAGGTGAAGCAGGCGCCGGAGTCGTAGCGATAGCCGTAGCGCCCCATGGCGGCGCCGTGGTCGGCCGTCGCCTGCGTGGAGGTGTGCTGGTGGCACGTGGTGCACGCGAGCAGCGTGCGGTTGGTCTGGCTCGCGTGGCACTCGCCGCAGGTGCGCCCGTCGATGGCGGGAGTGGCGGGGTCGTCGGCGGCGTGCACGTCGCCGGGCTCCACGGGGAAGAACGGGTGCGCGAGGTTCTTCTGCCCGCCCTGGTGGCAGAACACGCAGCTCGCGCTGTCCCAGAGGTAGTCGGGGAAGAGGTCGTGGGTGGGCGCGAGCACCGACTCCTCGTGCGCGTGGCAGCCCGTGCATGAGAGGTCGGTGGCGTCGTCGGGGTTGGCGTGACAGGTGACGCACGCCACGGTCACGGGCGGCGTGTCGATGTCGGCGCCGAGGGGGTGCAGAGAGCCCGCGCCGATGGGGAAGAACCGCTCGTGGTCCATGACGCCCGGCACCTGCGATCGCTGGTGGCAGCCGAAGCATGCCTGCGGATCCCACGTGTAGCCGGGCACCGTGCCGTCGAGGTGGCGCTCGAGCATGCGCGGCTGACCGTGCACGTCGCGCGCGCCGGTGCCGTCGTCGACGAGGGTGTGGCAGCCGGTGCATGCGAGCGCGTCGCGGTCTTGCTTGCTCGCGTGGCAGCTCGCGCACGAGGTGCCGGCGTGCACCGCGGCGCCGACGATGGGGAACGCGCCCGCGTGGTCGATGACCCCGGGCACCTCGGCGCGCGCGTGGCACCCGCGGCATGCGCTCGTCGACCATTGGTACCCAAGCGCGCTCATGTCGGGCCCGTGCGCGGCCAGCATCGCCGACACGTCGTGATCGTCGAGGCCGTCGCGGTCCTGGTCGGTGTGGCAGCCGGTGCAGGTGACGTTGGCGCGGTTGTTCGGGTTGATGTGGCAGCCGTCGCAGGAGATGGCGCCGTGTGCGGAGCCCGACAGGATGGGGAAGAACGGCTCGTGGTCGAACGGCGGGCTCGGCTCGGCGTTCGGGTGGCAGCCGTAGCACGAGGGTGACGCGTCGACGAAGCCGGGCAGGCCGCCGTGGATCTGCGCCACCGTGGGGTTTAGGTTGACGTCGGTGCGGTGGCACTCGGCGCACAACAGGCCCGTGAGGTCGCCCTTGGGCTTGCTCGCGTCGTGGCACTGCGTGCACGCGACCGTCTGGTGCGCGCTGCCGGTGGCGATGGGGAACTCGACGTGCGCGAAGTTGCCGGTGGCCTCGCCGTTCGGGTGGCACTCGAGGCACGTAGGCCCGTCGTGCAGGTAGCCGTCGACGCCGCTGTGGATCTCGCCCAGGCGCTCGGCCCCGTGGGCGTCGCGCGCGCCGCCACCGTCGTCGACCTGCTCGTGGCAGCCGACGCAGCCGATGGCGGCCACGGCGTAGTCGGCCGGATCGCCGTGACAGTCGGCGCACACCTCGGTGCCGCCCTTGCTCGTGAGCGCGTGGGTGTCGCCCGTGTCGACGGGGAACCACAGGTGGTCGAGGTTGGCCGCCGCGCCCGCCGCGGTGCCGTCGGGGTGGCAGCCGACGCAGCTCTGGGGCGACCAGATGTACTCGGGGAAGGCGCCGTGCACCTCGTCGAGGCGGGGCTCGCCGTGGACCTCGCGGGCGTCGGCGCCGGAGGTCGGCTGGTGGCACGCGGTGCAGGCCAACGACGCGCGGCGGTTCATGGGATCGAGGTGGCAGTCGCGGCACGAGAGCGGCTCGTGCGCGCCGGCGCCCGAGGGCGGCGCCAGGGGGAACTCGGGCTCGTGGTCGACGAGGCCCGGCACCTGCGAGGTCGCGTGGCACGACAGGCAGGCGTTCGACTCCCACGCGTAGCCGAAGCGCGATAGCTCGGCGCCGTGCTGCGCGAGTGACGTGGGCTGGTCGTGGTCGTGGCAGGTGGCGCAGCGCATCTCGTGGCGGTCGGTGACGCTAGCGTGGCACTGCCCGCAGGTGAGCCCGTCCACCGCGGCGGTGGCGACGTCGTCGAGCAGGTGGGAGTCGCCCGCCGTGGTCACCGGGAAGGGCGAGGCGCCCGCATGATCGAAGCGCCGCACGCCGCCCAGGTGGCAGAAGACGCAGGCCTCGTCGTCGAAGCGGTAGTCGGGGAAGCCCGCGTGCGCCGGGTCGGCGATGGGCTGCGTGTGCGCGTGGCAGGTGGTGCAGGTCACCTGCTCCGTGCGGTTGCCTTCGTGGCAGCTCGCGCATTCGACAAGGACGCCGGGGAACGCGTCGGCGGGGTCGTCGTCGACCACGGTGTCGAGGTCGTGCTCGCTGCCGTCGCCGATGGGGAAGTACTCGTCGTGATCGAAGGTGCCGGGCACCTGCGACTGCTTGTGGCACAGGAAGCACGAGCGCGACGCGAACTCATAGCCCGGCACGTTGGCGTCGGCGTGCGCCGTGAACATCGCGAGCTCGCCGTGCAAGGTGTCGGTGCCGTCGTCGGTGGCCGTGTGGCACGCGGTGCAGGTGAGCTCCTTGCGGTCGCCCTTGTTCGCGTGGCACTCGGCGCACTTGACGTCGTCGTGATCCTCGCCGTTCGTCTGCGCGAGCGCGATAGGGAACGGCGTGTGATCGAGCGTGCCCGGCACCTGCGAACGCTCGTGGCACTCGAGGCACTCGCCCGTGATCCAGCGGTAGCCCAGGTCGGCCATCTCGGGGCCGTGCGCCTCGAGCATGGCCGGCACGCCGTGATCTTCCTGGCCGTCGTCATCGGTGTCGCGGTGGCAGCCGGTGCAGGTGACCACGGCGCGCTGGTTCTCGCGCAGGTGACACTCGCCGCAGCGCATGAGCCCGTGCGCCGTGCCGCGCTCGATGGGGAAGTGCTCGTCGTGCTCGGGGCGCGTGATCTCGGCGCCCTTCCCCGCGGGGTGACAGCGGAAGCACGCCGGCGACTCGAAGCGATAGCCCGGCTGGCCCACGTGCAGCGCGTCCATGCCCACGGAGCCGTCGCGCTCCTCGCCCGCTTGCCGGTGCTCGTGGCAGCCGACGCACGTGAAGTCTTGGAACGCGTCGTCGCCGTTGTGGCAGGACGCGCAGTCGATGGGGCCGTCGGCGGCGTCGCGATCGAGCGCGTGGATGTCGCCCGTCTCGATGGGGAAGAACGTGTGCGGCACGCCGTCGGTGATGGGCCCATCGGGCTCGTCCGGGCACGCAGCGAGGAGCGCGGCGAGCGCGGCGATCGTCGGGAGGTGGCGGGGCGACCCAAGGCGCACGACGCCATGCTAGCGCTCCATGGGGGGCGGGCGTCGAGCTGATCCGCCAATGTTTTCAGGGACATGTCCCGCACGCGGGCGCGCCCGCGTGCGGCCCGCGGTGGGCGTGGAGCGCCGCGTTGCCGGGCGCATGGCCGCCTGCTTCCATGGCGGCCGCGCGCCATGCACCCCACACCAACGTCCCGAGGCGACCAGAGCGATCGGCACGAGCGTTTGCGCGCGCTCGTGCACGAGCACCCGTTGGCGCGCGAGCTGACGGCGCGGCGCTTGGCGCGCGTGCTGGCGGTGCTCGAGCGGCGCCTCGGATCCGTGACGGTGGTGATGGAGAACCTCTCCGACCCGCATAACGTGTCGGCGGTGTTGCGCACGGCCGAGGGGCTCGGCCTCTCCGAGCTGCACGTCGTCGAGCAGCCCAACAAGTGGGAGAAGAACAAGGCCATCTCGAAGGGCGCCGAGCGCTGGATCGAGATCGTGCGTCACCAGGGGCTGGCCCGGTGCCTCGGCGACCTGTCGGCGCGCGGGTTCTCGCTGTTCGCGGCCGACGTGGGGCCCGGCTGCGTGCCGGTCGACGAGGTGCCGGTCGACGGCAACGTGGCTCTGGTGTTCGGCAGCGAGCACGCGGGCCTGTCGAAGCGCGCGCTCACGCTCACCGACGCGCGCTTCACCGTGCCCATGGCCGGCATGGTGGAGAGCTTCAACGTGAGCGTGAGCGCGGCCTTGGCGCTGTGGGACGTGAGCTCACGTCGCCGGCGCGTGCTCGCGCGCGCCAGCGCGAAGGGCGATCTCGACGACGCCACGCTCGCCGACCGCGCCGACCTCTACCTGCGGCGCGCGGTGAAGAGCGCCGAGCTCATCCGTCAGCTGGAGGAGCGGGGGGCTCTGCCACGACGAGCTCGAGGGTGATCGAGGGGCCGTCGGGCGTGCTCACGGTCAGCGCGGTCGTGCCCGCGTCGGCGGCGACCAGCACCACGCCCGCGCGATCCGAGGGGCCGACCACGTTGGTCTCGTCGACCGTGCCCACACGGGAGCGCACCGCTTGGCCGGGCAGCGCGTCGAGGTGCGCGGGCAACACGGTCGCGAGCGCGTCGTCGTCGGGGGCGACGGAGAGATCGCGGCACGGCCCGGCGTACTGCTCGGTCCACGCCGTGCACTCGAGCGCCACCGCCACGCCGCGGGTGAGCGTGAGCGTGCGCGTCTCGCTGTCGACGAACGCCTCGCGCCCGGGCGGCGCCTGCGTGAGCACCGTGACAGTGGTTTCGGAGCAGGCGAGCGCGGTGCACAGCGCGGTGCACAGCGCGGCGAGCAGCGCGAGCGAGGCGATGCGCGGGGCGGCGGTCATGGGATCACCTCGAGGGCGAGCGTGTGCGTGAGGCCAACGGCGTCGACGGTGAGGGTGGCGGTGCCGGACGCGGGCGCGCGCAGGCGGCGCTCCTGCGGGAAGCCCTGGTCGACGACGAGGAAGGCAGGATCGCTGAGCGTCCAGGCCTCGCCCACGTCGCCGGCCAGCTCCTGCGCGCCGTACCACGTGCGCAACGACAGGCTCAGCTCCTCGCCGGGGAAGAGCTGGATGCGCTCGGGCAGCGCGCGCTCGTCGCGCTCGGCGCCCCCGCCGCGGTGCAGGGTCAGGCGATCGGCCTTCACCACCACCAGGTGCGTGAAGTCGACCACGGCGCCGTCGTCGCCGACCGCGAGCACGGCGGCGACGCCCGGCGCCAGCGTGCGCAGCACGCCGTCGTCGACCTGGACGATGGCCTCGTCGCCCGAGCGCAAGGTCGCGGCCACGGTCATGCCGCCGACGATGACGGGTCGGATCTCGAGGGCGTAGCGCGCGCCCGCGGCGATGGGCGCGGTGGTGGGCGCGGCCTCGCAGTCGGCGTCGCCCGCGGGGCAGGGCGCGTCGACCGCGCTCTGCGCGAGCTGCCCGTCGGAGCAGCCGAACGTGAGCGCGGCGATGAGGGGTGGCAGGGCGGACGCGACGATGGGTGGTTTGCGTTTCATGCCGGCCCCATGAGCAAGGCAGGTGCCGCGCGCGTCACGGCGGACACGCGCCGGTCACCGGCCAGAGAAAACTGGTGATCGCGACAGCGCCGTCGCGGCCCGCTCAAGACGGCGCGGCGCCCCGGTCGCGCGCCTGCTGGTCGCGCGCGATCGCCAGCGCGGCGCCAAGCCCGCGCACGTTGATGGCCGGGGCGCGCAAGACGGCGGTGATCGCGAGCTCCTCGAGCTCGGCCAGCGCGATGACCACGGCCGCCACGCGCAGGGGCCACGCGGGCCCGCCGAGGAAGATCACCACCGCGGCGCCGCCGAGGAGGTAGGCGCCGATGACTGCGCCGCGCGTGTGGTAGCTCGTCAGCGCGCGGAACTTGAGGAAGCCGACCACGATGGGCACGAGGTACGCCAGCACCACCAGGACCACGAACGGGGCCTCCGCACGCGCGACCTCGGGGACCAGCCACAGTCCGCAGACGGGGACGGTGGTGTAGGTGGCGAGGTCGCCCCAGGAGTCGAGGCGCGCGCCGAAGTCCGAGCACTGCCCGAGCCAGCGCGCGACCTTGCCGTCGACGACGTCGGAGAGGAGGGCCGCGATCAGCAGCACCACGAACGGCCCCTGAGCCCCGCGCCACGCGAGCGCGAGCAGCACCGGAGCCGCCAGGATGCGAAAGGCGCTCAGAGCGTTCGGTAGGGTCACCATCGCCGCATCGTACAACCGGCGCCCGGTACACGGCGGCAGTTCCCGCCAAACCCCTGAGGCCCGCCCATCGCATTGCGCGCCGCGCGCGCGCCGCCTATCTGCCGCGGCGGACTCCACCGTGGTCGCGCTGCGTACCGACTCCCGCCCCGCCATGCCGGCGCCCGCAGAGCGGGTGACCGCCGCCGCCGTCTTGGCCGCCATCCCGCCCCCTGAGCACCAGGCGTTCGGGCCGGTGCTCGACTTCCTGGTCGAGGACGGCTGGCGGCGCGTGGTGGCGAACCAGGCCCCGCCCGAGGTGCTCGCGGCGCCGTACCTGCGCAAGATCCGCGCGGGCTTCGCCACCTACGCGCCGCTGGGGATCAGCGCCGTAGTGTGCGCGCGCGGGCGCCCGCGCGTGCTCGACGCCGCCGCCGGCGGCGCGCGCCTGTTGCGCCTGGGCGCCGACGCCATCGCCACCCTCGGGTGCCGCGCGTTGCCGGGCATGTTGCGCCTGTCGTGCGGCGAGGCGCTCGACCGCGTCGCGCTGGCGAGCTTCCTCATCCTGGGCCTCGACGAGCTCCTCGACGATCGCCTGGGGCACCTGTCGCCCAGGGCCCGCGCCGACGCCCTGGCTTCGCTGGTGAACGACGGCGTGGTGCCCGCAGGCGAGCCGCTCGGCGCGTTCTGCGTGGCGCTGCTCGAGCAGTGGCGCGCCAGCGCGCGCGGCGTCGAGCGCGCGCTGCTCGGTCCCCTGCTCGCCGACCTCGCCGCCTGGCCGTACGACGAGGTGGCGCTCGAGACCGGCGAGGGCGCCAGCGGCCCGCCGCGCCAGCGCGGGATCGAGGTGAGCATGCGCATGCTCGCGTGCGCCACCGCGCGCTGGGTGGGCACCGACGAGCTCGCGTGGATGATCCGCATCGCCGAGCTCGGGCAGCGCCTGGACGACCTGCTCGACCTCGAGAAGGACCTGGCGGTGGGGCGCCGCACGCTGGCCGCGAGCGGCGAATGGACGCTGCCCCAGGCGCAGGCGCTCTACGCCACGCTGATCGAGGAGACGCGGGCGCTGGTGAACGAGCCCTACGCGCCGGTCGCGTGGCTGTTCGAGCAGACCTTCCGTCGTCAGCTGCGGACCATGGCCGAGATCCTCGCGGCCAACCCCTGACGCTGGCACGAATCGCGTGGCGATGACGCACGGATCGCGCAGCCGTGCGATCCGCGCCGTGGCGTAATGCCCCCACGGCGCTCGGGGCCGCGGAGGTCGACATGGACGGATCATCTCGGTGGTGGATGCCGGCGGGCGTGGCGCTGCTCGCGGCCTGCGCCCCCGCGCCCGGGTGGGTGGCGGACGCGGCGCCCGATGGGCCCGCGGTGCTCGTGGGCGGCGACGTCGACGGCGACCACGCGCTGCTCACCGTCGAAGGCCGCGCCGTCGGCGCGGTGTTCGGGCTCTCCTTGCACGTGCGCATCGACGACGAGCTGGTGGCCGTGGTGGCCCCGGTGCAAGCGCCCGTGCTCGGCGACGGCGCCGTTCTCGTGGAGCGCGTCGACGAGGGTGACGTCGCGTTCGGGGGCACGCGCCCCTCCCGCGACGCTGGCGAGGTCGAGGTGGCCGACGGCACGCTGGCCACCCTGGAGCTGCGCGCCCGCGTGGCGGGCACCAGCCGCGTGGACGTCATCGACGCCGTCGCCCGCCACCTCGACGGCAGCTTCATCCCGCTCGCCACCGCCGGCGGCACCCTCACGCTGGAGGCCCCGTGAACGCGCCCACCTTGGTCTTGCTCCTCGCCGCGGCCCCGGCGCTCGGCGCTCAGGTCGACATCGTCACGCAAGACATCGACGCGGACCTGAGCGGCGACGTGCTGCGCCTGGTCATCGACGCCGCCGTGAGCGTGGACGGCGTCGACGGCTTCCCCGTCTACGGCCTGATCGCACCGGCCGCGGAGCTGACCGTGAACGGCGCGCCGGCCACCCTCCGCGCCGACGAGGAGTACGGTGCGCTCGTGCAGTGGCTCGAGGCGCCCGACGCGGGCGACGGTGCGTGGGACGTGCACCTGGTGCTCGAGGGCGCGCCCTCGTGCCGCTCGCGGCTCGATCCGTCGCTCGACGCCTGCACCTACACCGACGACGAGCGCGTGCTCCTGCCCGGCGAGCCCGGCGCCGCGTGGTACCTCATGAGCCTGTCGGGCACCGACCCGTTCACCGGCTCGATCACGCTGCGCACCGCGCCGGAGCTGGCGGCGGCCGCCGGGCAGGGCGCGCCCATCGTCGACGAGGAGCCCGGCGACGGTACGCGCGTGCGCCGCTTCGCCGTGGTCACGCCAACGGAGACGCTCGGCGCCTGGGCGCGGCGGGGTGCGGCGCTCGAGGTGGTCGCCGACGGCGGCAAGCGCGTGCTGGTCACGACGCCCGCCGAGGCCGCCGCCGGCCCGCTCGCCCGCACCGCCGAGGCCATGGCGCGGGTGCTGCCCCGCTACGAGGCGCTGTTCGGCGCGCTGCCGTTCGACGAGGTGCACGTGCTGCCCGTGTCGGGGCGCTTCCCGTTTGGCGGCATGGGCCTCCTCGGCAACGTCATGCTCGGCGACTTCATCACCTGGCCGGACTTCGACTACCTCGTGGTGCAGGGCGCGGCCCACGAGCTGGCGCACTCGTGGTGGGGCGGCCTGTCGTCGTCGGGGGAGTACGTGGGCGGCGGGTTCTTGCAGGAGGCCTTCGCCGAGTACTCGGCGTGGCGCGCCCTCGGTGAGACCGCGGCGGCCGAGGGGGACGACGGCGAAGCCGTTCGCCTCGCGGGCGTGCGCATGAACGCGGTCTGGTACCTGACCCAGACGCGCCCCGAGGACGACCTCGCCATCCTCGACGAGGAGCTCTACGACCACCGCGACGCCTACGTGCTCGTCACCTACCACAAGGGCTCGGGGGTGCTGCGCGCGCTCGAGGAGCGGGTCGGCGCCGAGGTGTTCGCGCACGCGCTCGCGGGCATGGTGGCGCGCGGCCCCGGGGGGCTGTCGGTGGACGCGCTCGCGGAAGAGGTGGCGGCGGCCGGGGGCGGTGACGTGTCGGCCGACCTCGATCAATGGCTGCGTCAGCCTGGATATCCCGTGCTGACCGCCGGACTCGACGACGACGGCGTGCTCGACCTGGCGGTGACCGGCGACTACCGGCTCCACGTGCCGGTGCGCGCCCGCTTCGCGGACGGCACCGCGCAGGACTCGGCGCTCGAGGCCGCTACGGGCGAAAACGCGATGGCGCTCGGCGCGCGCCCCGTGCTCGTCGAGGTCGACCCGCGTTGGACCATGCCGCGCGTCGTGGCCCCGCGCCTGCCGGGCGACGTCTCGCTCGACGGCCGGCTCGACGCCGTGGACCTCATGGAGATCGCGCTGCGCGTGGGCGGGCGCGTCCCGGACGAGCGCCGCCAAGACGGCTCGTACGACCCGCTCTACGACACCAACGCCGACGGCTCGATCGACGCGGGCGACTTCGCGGCCGTGCTCGAGTAGCCGCTCGGCAAGACGCCGAAGCGCCGCTGAAACATGCGCGCGAAGCGCGACAGGTCCGAGAAGCCTGCGGACAAGGCCGCGTCCGTCACCGGGCGGCCGCGCCGCAGCAGCCGCGCGGCCTCGAGCAGCCGCACGTCGAGCAGGTACTGATAGGGGCTGGTGCCCACCGCGGCCTTGAACAGCCGGCTCAAATGGAAGCGGCTCGTGCCGCTCGCCGCGGCCACGTCGTCGACGGTGATGGGCTCGGCGAAGCAGGCGCGGATGTGGTCGATGGCGCGACGCACCCGCGCATCCAACGGCGGCGCGCGCGGCGCGGCGGCGGTCGCGCGCGACACCACGTGGGCCGCCATGGCCTCGGCCAG
>CAZONM010000114.1:0-14532 GCA_964580865.1 uncultured Myxococcales bacterium
AGCGGAGCCAGGCGCGCGCCCAGCTCGCCGATCTCGGCGGCGGCGGCGGCGCAGCGACGGCGCGTGGCCGCGTTCAAGCCCGCCGCCTCGTGCAGGGCGTCGTCGCCGAGGGCCTGCACCATCGACGCGCCCACGCGGCGCGCGGCGGCCTCGAGCTTACCCACCGTGGTGTCGCCGATGCCGCGGGGCACCGCCGCCAGCCACCGCAGGGCGTCGACGTCGCTCCTGGGGTTGAGCGCGCAGCGCACCGTGGCGAGCACGTCCTTCACCTCCTTGCGATCGTAGAAGCGCACGCCGCCCACCACGCGGTACGGCAGCTTCTGCTGGCGCAGCGCGTCCTCGAACGGGCGCGACAAGGCGTTGGTGCGGTAGAGCACGGCGATCTGATCGAGGCGCGCGCCGCGGCCCACCTCGTCGAGCAGGTCCCACACCACGCGGCGCGCCTCCTCGATGTCGTCGCGGCCGCGCAGCACGTGCACCGGGCGACCCTCCGCGCCCGTGGGGCGCAGCAGCTTGCCGAGGCGCAGCTCGTTCTTGGCGATGATCCCGTTGGCGGCCTCGAGGATGGTGGCGGTGGAGCGGTAGTTCTCCTCGAGCTTCACCAAGAGCGAGCCCGGCACGGCGTCGAGGAAGCGCTTGAGGTTGGCGGCCGAGGCGCCGCGCCAGCCGTAGATCGCCTGGTCGTCGTCGCCCACGACGGCAAACGAGTCGGCGGCGCGGCCGAGCGCCAGCACGATGTCGGCCTGCACGCGGTTGACGTCTTGGTACTCGTCGACGAGGACGTGGCGCACCAGCTCGCGCACCACGGGGCCCGCCTCGCCCTTCACCAGCGCGCGCAGCTTGAGCAACAGGCCGCCGAAGTCGAGCGCGCCCATGGCGTCGAGCCGCTCGCGCGAGATGGCGTAGGCCTTGAGCGCCCACTCGAACAGCAGGTCGTGCGTGGCGGGGACCTCGTCGGGCGCCAGGCCCTCGGCCATCCAGCTCTCGAGCAGGCGCGCGATGCCGCCCACCAGGTCCTTGTTGAGGTTGAGGTCGTTGACCACGATCTTCGAGAGCAGGCGCGTCCAGTCGTCGTCGTCGTAGATGACGAACGACGGCGCCACGTCCACGGCGCGGCCGTAGCGGCGCAAGAGGCGCGCGGCGATGCCGTGGAACGTGCCCACCTGCACCTTGTCGCCGCGCCCGGGCACCAGCTTGCCGGCGCGCTCGCGCATCTCGCCCGCGGCCTTGTTGGTGAAGGTGACGGCCATGATGCGCTCGGGCGCCACCCGGCGCTCGAGGATCAGGTAGGCGATGCGGTGCACGATGACGCGCGTCTTGCCGCTGCCCGCGCCCGCCAGCACGCACACCGGCACGTCGAGGCGCGTGGCGGCCTCGAGCTGCGCGGGCGAGAGCACGGCGGCCCAGTCCATGGCCGCACCGTAGCATCAGAATTCCGCGGGTCACCGGTGTGATCGGGGTGGCTGACAACCGCCCCGATCTCCCGGCGTCCGCCATTGGACGGCACCCGGCCCCCCGCTACACTGGCCCAGAGCCCGTACGCGTGACCTTGCGCGGTGGGCTGGCGCGGCAGCGAGGCTGCGCGCCGTGGCCGCGATGCCCGAGGGAACCCGTGCGCACTCACCTCCTCCCCGCGCTCCTCTGCCTCACGGTGCTGGCCGGGTGCCGGTGCGCGGCCGATCCCCTGGCGCGCCCGCGCCCGGGCTTGCGCGTGACGCCGGAGGCTGCCGACCTCGACGGCGTGCCGGTGGCCCAAGACACGCGCATCGCGTTCCTGGTGCGCAACGACCGCACGCTGACGCTGCGCGAGCTCGCCGCCGAGCTGGCCGACGACTCGGACCCCGCCTTCCGCCTGGAGGAGGGCTTCCCCGACGAGGTGCTCCCCGGTCAGCTGGTGGAGATCGTGGTGCTGGTGCGGCCGCTCGTGGTCTCGGACATCGGCGCCACCCTCATCGTGACCGCGCAGGAAGACGCGGCGCCGCGCAGCCGCGTGGACGTGCCCATCACCGTGTCGTCCGTCGACGCGGGCCTCCCCGACATCTGCGAGGTGCCCGAGTCCGTGGAGTTCGACCGCATCGGCCGCGACGACGTGGCGCGCTCGCCCGTCCCGGTGAAGAACTGCGGCATCCGCGACCTCATCATCGACGAGGTGCTCTTCGAGCCCGAGGTGGACGGCGACCAGGCCATCCGGGTCAACCCGAGCGGCCCGGTGGGCTTCCCCGTGAGCGCGTCGAACGAGATCGCGCTCGACCTGGTGTTCGCCCCCGGCGACCTCGAGCGCCACTGCGGCGAGCTGGTGATCCGCTCCAACGACCCCGACGAGCCCGAGGTGCGCATGCCGGCATGCGGCCAGGCCGCCGCCTGCCCGGTCGCGTGCGTCGAGCTGGTGGACGGCGCCGACGACGTCGAGCCGTTCGACACCGTGCGCATCGACGGCCGCTGCAGCACGCCCGGCACCCCCGACACGCTCATCGAGGCCTACGAGTGGAGCCAGTCGATCCGGCCGGCGGGCAGCACAGCAGTCTTGTCGTCGACCACGGCGGATCGCGTGGAGCTGGCCACCGACGTGCCCGGCGAGTACTGCGCGCTGTTGCACGTGTTCGACAACACCGGCGTGCGCTCGTGCGACCCCGCCGAGGTGTGCTTCGACGTGGTGCCCACCGAGGACCTGCACATCCAGCTGGTGTGGGACCACCCCCACGCGGACCTCGACCTGCACGTCACGCGCGACGACGGCGCGCCCTTCAACCACGACACCGACGTGTACTTCTCGAACCGCGAGCCCGTGGGCGCGCCCTGGTCCGACGACCCCGAGGAGAACCCCCGCCTCGACGTCGACGACGACGACGGCTACGGGCCCGAGAACACCAACGTCATCCACCCCGCGCTCGACGCGCGCTTCACGGTGTGGGCGCACTACTGGCGCGCCCAGACCGACGGCGATCCGCGCACGACCGCGACCATCCGCGTCTTCGTGTATGGGCAGCAGGTCATCGAGGTGGCGCGCACCTTCGAGGGTGACGAGCAGCTGTGGGAGGCGCTCGACATCGACTGGCCGTCGATCCAGGGTGCGCCCGCCGACATCGCGTTGGTGGGGCAGGTGACCCCGTTCCCGCGTCCCTTCTGACCCCCGCCGCCACCACGCCGTGCACCGCGCCCTCACCCTCACCCAGGTCGCCCTGTCGTTGGCCCTCGCGTCGACGGCGCTGACCGTGGCGGGCTGCCCGCGCGAGCTGCCGCGCCCCATCAAGCACTGCGACCCCGCGCTGCCCAACGGCCCCACCAACGGCTGCCTGTCCGACGAGATCTGCCTCGAGTTCCAGTGCGTGCTGCGGCCCAAGTGCGAGAGCGACGAGTCGTGCCCGTCGGCCGCCTACCAGTGCGTGCTGCCCGCGCAGGTGTGCGAGCTGCGCCCCGGCTTCGGCGAGGAGTGCTCCACCGAGGCGCCGTGCGTGCCCGGGGAGTTCTGCGCGCTCGGGCGCTGCCGCAGCATCCTCGAGAGCGGCAACTGCAACCAGCGTACCGACTGCCCCGTGGGGCAGGGCTGCGATCGCGTGCACAACCAGTGCATCGAGGAGGCCTCGTGCACGTTGGCGAGCAGCTTCCCCGAGCTGGCCTGTGACCCCGACGAGACGTGCGACGCCGTCAGCGGGCGGTGCGTGCGCCCCTGCCAATTCGAGTGCGCGCCCGAGACCGTGGTGGCCGACTGCGGCCAGGGCAACCAGTGCAACGGCTCGTGCGAGTGCGTGCAGTGCATCACCGACGAGCACTGCGGCCCGGGCCTGGTGTGCAACGTGCGCGCCGGGCGCTGCGAGAGCGAGAACCTGTGCCGCACCGACGACGACTGCGACGCGCCGCTCATCTGCGATCCGCTCACGCTCCTATGCCAGGTGCCGCCGCCCGCCTGCTTCAACGACTTCGACTGCGTGCTGTCGCAGGTGTGCAACGTGCAGACGCAGCGGTGCGAGCTGCCCGAGGGCCCGTGCGAGGACGACCGCTTCGAGGATCACGACACGCCCGCCAACGCCGAGATCGTCGATGTGGGCCCGGGCGGCGTGGTGCTGCTCGACGACCTGAGCATGTGCCCCGACGACGACGACGTGTACGGCGTGGCGCTCGTGGCCGGCGACCTGCTCATCGCCAGCGTCACCGGCACCGAGGCGCGCGCGCGCGCCACCGTGTGGCTGCTCGACGAGAGCGGCGAGAACACGCTGCGCTTCGCGCTGTTGCCGCCGTTCGGCGACGGCCGCGTGCAGTATGTCGCGCAAGAGGACGAGGTGGTGTTCCTGCGGGTGAACGCGCTGGTGGCCGCCACGCCCTACGACCTGACCATCGAGCGCGGGAGCGCCACCGTGTGTGGGCTCGACTTCTTCGAGGGCGCCAACGGCAACGACTCGCTCATCACCGCCACGCCGCCCGACCTGGTGCCCGACGACGTCGACCTGAACGCCACGTTGTGCCCCGGCGACCTCGACCTGTTCCAGCTCGAGGTCGCGGCCGGCGAGGCGCTGTCGGCGGCGCTGTCGTTCGACGGCAGCGCCGCCGATCTGGACCTCGCCTTCCTCGACGACGAGGGCGGCCTGGTGGCCCAGGCCGCGGGCACGGCGGCGCCGGAGCGGCTGCGCCAGCGCTTCTTCACGAGCGGCACCGTGTACCTGCGCGTGCGCGGCTTCGGCTCCTCGAGCGGGCCCTACCAGCTGCGGGTGACGCACGAGCCGCCGTTCTCGTGCAGCGCCGATGGCGCCGAGCCAGACGACGACGCGGGCACGGCGCCCGTGGTGCCCCTGGGCGGCGAGCTGCCGCCCGAGGCGCGCACCGTGTGCGTCGGCGACGTCGATCTCGTGACCGTGCCGCTGGAAGACTTCGAGCGCCTCGTGGTGGTGGCCGCCTACGACGACGCCGACGTCGAGCTCGCCCTCGAGGTGATGGACGGCAGCGGCACCCAGGTGCTGGCGGCGGCGCCGGCGGCCACCGGTGGGGCCGCGCTGTCCTACGACGCGCAGGGCGATCAGACGGTGCTCGTGCGCATCGCCGGCGCCGGCGGCGCGGTGGGGCCCTACACCTTGAGCGTCACCAAGGAGAACCAGCTCGACTGCGCGCCCGATGTCGCCGAGCCCAACGACACCGCCGCAACGGCCACCGCCATCCCCGCGCCGGGGACGCAGCTCGCCGTGTGCGAGAGCGATCAGGACTACCTCCTGGTGGACGGCACGGCCGGCAAGACGCTGGTGGCCGACCTCTCCTTCCGCCAGGCCGACGGCGACCTCGACCTCATGCTGCTCGGCCTCGATGGTGCGCAGGTGCTCGCGGTGGCCGACGGCACGAGCGACGGCGAACACCTGGAGCGAGTGCTCCCGCTCGACGGGACCTACGTGCTGCGAGTGTTCTCGCTCACGAGCGGTGCGGCGGCGCGCTACTCGATCACGACCGCGCTCGTGAGCCCGTGACGCGCGCGAATTGATCCGCTCGATAGAAACCGTCTCACCCGCCCGAGTGCGGATGCAGATCGCGATCCGCCGCTGCCATCATCGCGCCCGAGGGGTGATCTGATGGCTCAACACAACGCGTTCGCCGCCATCTCCGTCGACGAGCAGCAAGCGCTCGGCGCCGACCTGGTTCCCGTGCTGCTCGACGTCGTGCAACGGCGCGCCGACGCCGCCGACGTGCCGGTGGCGCGCGTGGTGCGGCGCCTCCCCGAGGCCTGGCGCCACCTGATGCTCGCGGCCCTCGTCATCGACGATATCGAGGAGGCCGAGTGCCTGGCCGGCGCCTTCGTCGACCTGCGCGACGCGCGCGACGTGAAGGTGCTCGAGGGCTTCTTCACCTCCATCGGCGCCGTGCCCTTGGCGCGCGCCTTCGCGCAGGCGCGCGAAACGACGGCCGTGCTGGTGGACGAGGACATGGACCCGCTCGACATCGAAGAGCTGCGCGACGTGGGCACCGATGAGCTCGAGCTGCGCGGCGCGCGCAACGCGGTGGCGCGCCAGGCGCGCGCGCTGCGTGTGCCGTTCCCCGCGGCCCGGTAGCGCGCGAAACCCGGCACCGCTGACGGTATCGACGTGAACGCACGGCGCGCGTGCACGTCGTCGGCGCAGCGCGTCGTCAGCCCGAGTTGCGCGCACCGCTCAGCGTGGCATCACACGACCACGTCGCGGGTGCACCGCGGCGACATCGTGAGGGTTCGTCATGTTGCTCCGCCCGACGCTGGTCTGCTCGTGTGCCATCGCGCTCGCCGCCGTCGCCGCCTGGTCGGCGCCGAGCGCTGCCGCCGAGCTGCGCTACTCCACCACCGCGCCCGGCCGCGTCGTCGCCATCGGCAACACGCTGGGCCTCGCCAAGCAGCAGGCGGCGAACGGCCCCGGGCTCGAGGACTCCATCGGCACCTTCGTCACGCTCGAGAACCTCACCGACGTAACGCCCGTCAACGCGGCCAACCCGTGGTTCGTCGGCACCACCCACGACTGGCACCACAACGGCTCGTCGGCCTACCTCGAGCTGCGCAGCGGCACCGAGGTGCAGCCCTCCGAGATCCTCTACGCCGAGCTCTTGTGGGGCGGCAGCTACAAGTACGCCACCGAGGACGTCACGGCCGAGCTCGAGTCGGCCGTCACGCTCGCGAGCGACGGCGCGTCGCTGGCGGTGAGCCCCGACGCCGCCACCGCGCTCACCACCGCCGAGACCGCGCTCAGCGGCTTCGCCGTCAACTACTACCTGCGCTCGGCGGTGGTCACCGACTTCGTACGCGCGCACCGCTCGGGGACCTACGAGGTGCGCGGCGTGCCGGCCACGCAAGACGACGCCATCAACTCACTCAACGCCGCCGGCTGGACGCTGGTGGTGGTGGTGCGCGACGACGCCGAGCCGCTGCGCAACCTCACGGTGTTCGTGGGCGGCGCGTTCGTCGACGAGGACACGCAGCAAGACTACGCCGTGAGCGGGTTCTGCGCGCCGCCGTCGGGCGAGATCCACGGCAAGGTGGCGCTGTCGGCCATCGAGGGCGACGCCGAGCTCACGGGCGATCAGCTGCAGATCGCGCCCACGGTGGCCGACGCCTTCGTGCCGCTCGATGGGCCGAACAACCCCGCCAACAACTTCTTCTGCGGCCAGATCAACGACGCCGACGGCGTGCTCGACACCGTCGGCACCTTCGGCACGCGCAACCACGACGCCATCGGCGGCGCCACCGTCAGCGGCGCGCGCCAGGGCTGGGACGTCACCACAGTCGAGCTCTCGTCGGCCGACGATCAGCTCGTCCCCGATCAGCGCGCCGCCGTGCTGCGCACCATCACCACCGGCGACTCGTTCGTGCCCACGCTGGCCGCGTTCCAGATCGACGTCAACGCGCCCAACCTCACGACGTCGTCGCTCACGGCCAGCGACGCCGCCGTGGAGCTCGACGACGTGCTGACCCTCACGTCCACGGCGCACAACACCGGCGCCGCCGACGCCACCGGCCTGCGCTTCCAGCTGACGCTGCCGACGGGGCTGGCGCTGCAGAGCGTCACTTCCGACGGCGCCGCCGGCGACGTCTCGGGCGCCGCCGTGAACGCCGCCGCGCTCGCCGCCGGCATCGACGAGGGCACGCTGGCGCCTGGCGCCACACGCACGGTGGTGGTCACGGTGCGCGTGACCGGCGCGCCGAGCGGCGGTTCGTTCTTCCTGCGCCCCGTGTGGCACTACGGCTACGTGACCTGCGCCGGGTCGTCGACCACCGCCACGGAGACCTACAGCCACAGCGACAGCGTCGACTTCGTCGAGCCGCCCGCGCCCGACGCGGGCAGCGGTGGCGGCGATGACGCGGGCAGCGGCGGTGGCGACGACGCCGGCACGGGCTCCGACGTGGACGCCGGCGGCGGCGGCATCGACCTGGGCGGCGAGGGCGAAGGCGAGGGTGAGGGCGACGGCGCCGGCGCGCCCGAGGACTGCGGGTGCGCGTCGCGCGGCACGGGCTCGGCCCTGGACGCGGCAGCGTGGCTCGGCTGGCTGGCGCTCTTGGGGGCGGTGGCACGGCGCCGGCGCCGCTGACGAGCGCGGCCTCTCGCACCTTTCCCTGCACCGGGGCCGATAATTGGGGCGTGCGGTGGATTCCGGTGCTCCTAACGATACTTGCGGGCGCGTGCGCCAACGCGGTCGGGGACGGATCTGACGCCGAGCCCGCCCCCCCGGCCCGCGGCCAGGCCGCGCCCGCACCGCAGGGCGACGCCCCGGCCCCCGACGAGGACCCGCCGCCCGCGGCGCCCGATGACGCGCCGCCCGCGCCCCACGCCGACGACGACGAGGTCCCCGGCGACGACGACGGCGACGGCGTCGTCAACGTCGGCGACGCCGGGCCGCCGCCCGCCGAGGCCGCGGAGACCTGCGCCGAGTGGACCGACTGCGGGCCGCACTACGACGACCCCAACAGCGGCTTCGACTGCGTCGACGGTGCGTGCACGTGCGACGACAACGGCCGCTGGGCCGCGGCGTGCGCCGACCTCGGGGGCTCGTGGTCGAGCTTCGAGTGCTTCTGCTTCACCGACACCGAGACCATGATGCCCACGGCCGCGCCCGAGACGCCGGAGCAGGCCGAGGACGACGTCGTGTGCTGGTGGAGCTGGCGGCTGCGCTCCTGCGACCCTGACGAGTGGGTCGACACGAGCTACTACGAGCACTGGTGCGACGCCTACGACTGCTACGACGAGTACGTCGAGGACGGCTACTACGTGGACGGCCAGTGCTACGGGCGCTGGATCAAGCGCTGCACCGACGGCAACGAGTACTGGTACTGAGCTCTGTCGCTCGGTGCCGCCGCCGCTCGTGATGGTCGCATTCCCCCGGCCGCAAGCGCCTGACTCATCGCGCCAGCGGTGATTGGCAGCGGACCGCCGTCGCGGCAGGAAGAGGCGTGCCGTTGCCCGCCGAGGCCCGCGATCGCCTACACGAGTGGCGCTACTCCGTGGCGCGCATCTACATCACCGGCATCAGCCTCGTGGTGCCCGTCGTGCTCGTGGTCATGTTGGTGGCCCGCCCGCCACCGCGCGTCGACGCGTCGTTCCTCTTCGTGTGCGCGTGCTGGGCGGCGTTCCTGGGCGCGCGCTTCCTGGCGCCGCCGCGCGCGCAGGCCCTGATCATCGTCGGCCTCCTCATGGCCACCGGCGCCGTCGGGCCGCTGTTCCTTGGCCTCTCGCCTGGGCCCTTCCTCTCGGGCGCCAGCGGCGCGCTCCTGGCCGCGGTCGTCTTCGGGCGCCGCGCGGCGCTCGCGATGCTGGTCGTGCTCGCGGCGTCGCAGCTCGGGGCAGGGCTCCTGATCGCGCGCGGCGCCGTGGACCTGCACAACCGAACCGCCACCGACCCCATGATGTTCTCGAACTGGGTCCGCCTCGCGCTCTTCGCGGGGTTGAACGTGGGGCTGCTGCTCCTCGTCGTCACCGGGCTGTTCGAGCGCATGGATGCGGCGTGGCGCGACACCGCCGACGCCGCTGAGCGCGAGCGCCACGAGGCGGCGCAGCGCCGCGTTGCCGAGCAGCGCGCCTTCGAGGCGCAGCGGCTCGAGTCCATCGGGCGCCTCGCCGGCGGCGTGGCGCACGACTTCAACAACCTCCTGGTGGTCATCTTGGGGTGGGCCGACCTGCTGCCGCAGTCGAAGGACGAGGACGAGAAGAAGGAGGGGCTCGAGGCCATCCGCACCGCCTCGCTGCAGGCGGCGCAGCTCACGCGCCAGCTCCTGTCGTTCGCGCGTCGCACCGTGGTGCAGCCCACCGCTGTCGACGTCGACGCGTTCCTCGCCCGCACGCTCAGCTCAGTGCGGCGCATGCTGGCCGACGACATCCGCGTCGAGCACGCGCGCGTCACGCTGCCCCGCGCGCTGGTGGATGAGACGCAGCTCGGGCAGGTGATCCTCAACCTCGTGGTCAACGCCAGCGACGCCATGCCCAAGGGCGGCACCATCACGGCGCGCGCGGCCTTGCTCGAGCCGCCTCACCTGCCGCCGGAGGCCCCCGATCCCCAGGCGCGCTACCTCGCCGTCGTCGTCGAGGACACCGGCGTGGGCATGGACCAGGCCACGCAGGCCCGCATCTTCGAGCCCTTCTTCACCACCAAGGGCCCCGGCAAGGGTACGGGGCTCGGGCTCGCGTCGGTGTACGGCATCGCCACGCAGTCGAACGGCTTCGTGCGCGTCGAGTCGGTGGTGGGCGAGGGCTCGCGCTTCACGGTGGCGTTCCCCGTGGCGCCGAGCGTCCCGATGGGCACCGTGGCCGCCCCCGGCGCGCCCTCGGGCGCCGTGCGCGCGCGCGTGCTCCTGGTGGAGGACGACGAGCAGGTGCGCGCGACCATGGCGCGCGCGCTGCGCCGCGCGGGCGTGGAGCTCACCGAGGCCGGCGATGTGGCGCAGGCGCTGACGGCCCTGCGCGATCGAGGCGCGCCCTTTGACCTCCTGTGCACCGACGCCGTCATGCCGGGCCTGCCCACGCACGAGCTCATCGCCGAATTCCGACGCGCGCTGCCGGGCGTGCCGGTGCTGGTGTGCTCCGGCTACGTGGGTGAAGAGCTGGTCCGCCGCGGCATCGAGGAGCGTTCGGTGGAGCTCTTGCCCAAGCCGTTCACCGGCGAGCTGTTGGTGGAGAAGGTGCTCGCGCTCGTGCCGACGACCGCGTGAAGCCACGTCGGCGGCACGCGGCGCGTGCTACAGCGCGGCCTCGAGCGCGTGCTGCGCGTTGTCGAGCGCGTCGCTGCGGACCGTCAGCGGCGCGCCGCACGTCACGCGCACGCGCGCTCCCGGTAGCGGCAGGCGCTTGCGATCCCACCCGGGGAGCCGCACCTCGCGGCTGAGCTCGAAGCGCAGCGGCACTACGGGCAGGCCCGTGCGCGCGGCCAGGTGCAGCACGCCCTTCTTGAGCACGTGGGCCGGTCCCGCGGGGCCGTCGGAGAACATGGCGGTGGAGCCGCCGTCGGCGAGCGCCACGGCGAGCTCGTCGGCGGCCGCGCGCCCGCCGGCGCCCGTGGAGCCGGGGATCACGCGCTCGACGCCCGACCAGCCGAGCAGCACGTGCACCGGCCGCATGTACCAGTAGGGGTGGTTGATCCACACCTGGCCCGCCAGCGGCGGTCGCACGATGAAGTAGAGCACCACGTTCTCGTGCCACGCACACAGGATGCGCCCCGCGCCCGCGGCGCGCTCGCCGTCATCCCACTGCACGCGCACCAGCGCGCGCAGCACGCGCACGAGCGCATACAGCACCGCGCCCACGCCATAGCCGTACAGGTGGAAGAGCGGCGCCAACGGCCACGGGACGTCGTCGACGCGAAACCTGGTCAACAGTCCCGACACCGCGTGCTCTCCGGGCTTCTGCGCCCGGCCCGCATCATGGCGCCGCGGCGGTGCCCTTCGCCAGCGGCGGCAGCGACTGCAGGAACAGGAAGGCCGCGTCGAGCTCGGTGTCTGTCATGGCGCGCATCGCCGTGGCCACGCCCTTCATGGGCTCTTGCAGCTCGCGCCCGTCCTTGCTCTTGCCCTCGCGTGCCACCTTGCGGAAGTCGGCCGCCGACCACCCGGCGAGGCCGCTCGCGTCGGGGGTGAGGTTCGAGGCATCGGGCCAGCTGGGGTCGCCGCCCGGCACGGGGCCGCCGGCGTAGTTGAGCCCATGGCAGCCCACGCACCCGCTGGCCACGTGCCTACCGAAGTCGAGCGTCACCGCCTCTTCGGGGGGCAATTTGGCGTGCGTCGCTGCGTGATCGATCAGCTCCGCCGCCACCGGGATGGCGCCGGTGGCGATGAGCACGCCGCGCAGGGGGCCCATGGTGTTCTCGACGTTCTTCCTGTCCACGGGCGGCGCCGATGTGATGTACGTGATGATGTCCGACAGCTCGCGATCCGACATGGACGTGTAGTCGATGGCGGGCATGGTGGCCGAGGTGCCGTCCTTCGCGATGCCGTGGCGCACGATGCGGTCCCAGTCGGCGGGCGCGAGGTCCTTGGCGTTGCCGCCCAGGGTGATGTTGGGCGAAGCCCACACGCCCATGGGTGGCGCGTCGATGATGACCTTGCCGCCGAAGTCGGCGGCGTGGCAGTCGGCGCAGCCGCCGCGCGCCTCGATCAGGTGCTTGCCACGTGCGAGCGCGCGCTCCTTGGCGAGCGCGGCGAGGTCGACGCCGGCCAACAGGTCCGCGTCGGCGGGCGCGGGAGCCGCCTCCCCCGCCGCGGCCGCGCCCGCCTTGGCGAGCGCCTCTTGCCTCTTCGCGTCGCGCAGGGCCGCCACCTCCGCCTCGTCGAGCGGCCAGGGCACGGGGACGTCCACGCCCTTGACGTCGTCCCAGCGGCGCTCGAGGCGGGCGTTGGCCCGCGACACCATCAGCATCACCGCCGCCACCGCGAGCACCACGAGCGCGAGCAGCGCGCCGCCGCCGACCTTCAGTACCTTCATGCGCATCACCCCAGGGTTCGAGCGGGCGACTCTCGCCTGTGCGCATGCACACAGTCAAGGACCGCGGTCCCACGCATCCAGATCACGAGCGCGCCGCGTCTGCCGTGCATGAGCCGCCGCGCGACCATCCTGCTCGTCCTCTCGCTCACCGCCCCCGCCGCGCTGCACGTGCTGGCGGGACCGGCGCCCGCGGCCGCCGCCCCGAGCGCGCTCACACCCGACTCGTACCTGCCCGTCTCCGACGACGAGCTCGCGGCCGCCCTGGCCGAGCCGGCGGTGCGCTGCGTGGCCGCGCCAACGCCGACCGGGTGCGCGGCGGATCCGGCGCCGGCAGATCCGGCGCATCCGGATCCGCCCCGGCCCGCGTCTGCTGCACCAGGAGCCTGACCCATGCACCTGCGCGTCCACCTCGTCGCCTCCGTCCTCGCCCCGGTCCTCGCCCTCGGCCTCGCCCGCGCGGCCGGAGCGCAGGATGCCGGCGTCGCGCCCCTGGCGGCCGAGCAGCCGGCGGTACCGGCCGCCGCGACGCCACCGACGTCCGACGGAGTCTCCCTCAAGGTCGACGTGGGCGACGACGACGGGCCGCTGACGGTGCTCAACCAGCTGCCGGCCGACGTGCGCGCCAAGCTCAACGCCGAGCAGCTCGAGGGCATCGTGCGCCGGGCGCAGACCAACGAGAACGAGCCACCGCTGGTGGCCGTGCTGGCGCCCTTGTCGTTCTTCCTGTGCATCTTCGGCGTCGTCGTGGCCGTCTTGTTCGCGCGCTTTCGACGCGAGCGGCAGCTGCACGAGACCCTGCGGCAGATGATCGATCGCGGCGTCGACATCCCGCCGGCGCTCCTGATGCCGCCGCAGGTGAAGCCGAACGACCGGCGCCGCGGCGTCATCCTGATCACTCTCGGCGCGGGCATCGCCGTGTTCCTCCTGCTCGTCGACGGCAAGGGCGACGGCGCCTGGGGCCTCGGCCTGGTGCCCGCCTTCCTGGGCGCCGGCTACCTGCTCGCCTCGTACCTTCCCAAGCGCGACGACGCCTGAGCGCGCGGCGAGGCGTGCCATGCTGGCGCTGGTGGACGGCCCCACGGATCTCGCCCTGGTGCAGCGCGTGCTGGCGCTCGACGACCGGCACGCGTTCACCACGCTGGTCCGCCGCCACCAGGCGCCGCTGCGCGCGTTCGCCATGCGCCTGTGCGCGGGCGACGCCGCACGGGCCGACGACACCGCACAAGAAGCGTTCCTGCTCGCCTACCGCCACCTCGCGAGCTGGCGCCGCGAGGGCGCGCTGCGCTCGTGGCTGCTCAAGCTCTGCTACCGCGCCTTCCTCACCGAGCAGCGCCGCGCGCACCGTCGTCACGAGACGCTCGAGGAGCAAGCGGATGCGCCGGGCGTGGCGGATGCGCGCGCCGGCGCCGGTCCCCCGGACGCCGCCGCGCGCCGCGACGTGCTGCGCGCCATGGCGCAGCTCAAGCCCGAGGAGCGCGCGGCCCTGGCCCTGTGCTTCCAAGAGGGGCTCACCCACGACGAGGCCGCGGCGGTGCTCGAGCTGCCCCTCGGGACGCTCAAGTCCCACGTCGCGCGCGGCAAGGAGCGCCTCCGCGCGCTCCTGAGCGGCTATGATTCGGAGGCGGCATGACCAACCCCATCGACGATCACGCCCTCGAGGCGCTCCTCAAGGACGACGGCCACATCGATGACGCCGGCTTCGCCGAGCGCGTCACGGCGCGCCTGCCGCGGCGTCGGCGCGTGCAGCGACGTGACCTGGTGGTGGCGGGCTCGGCGCTGATCGCCGGCGGCGTCGGCGCGGCCGTCTGGCTCGGCGCCGGCGGCACGCTGAACGTCGCGCTGGGCTCGTGGGTGCACGCGGCCGCCCTCGCCATGGGCGTGGGGCTCGCGCTGTGGGGCGCGCTCGGCGCCGCCCAGGCCGAGGGCTGACGTTCGCCCGTCACGTCGTCGAGGAGCCCCATGCGCACCGCCGTCGCCTTCACCCTCGCCCTCGTCGCCGCCTGCCCGGCGCTGCGAGAGACCGGCGAAGGCGAGGGTGAGGGCGAGGGCGAAGGCGAGGGTGAGGGCGAGGGCGAAGGCGAGGGTGAGGGCGAGGGTGAGGGCGAGGGTGAGGGCGAGGGTGAGGGCGAGG
>CAZONM010000115.1:0-14460 GCA_964580865.1 uncultured Myxococcales bacterium
AGTGCCGCGGCGCGCCGCGCCCGCGGCCGCGGTGACCGCCGCCGCGCGGGCCGCGCGCGTCGGGCTCGCGCGCCGGCGCCGGCGCGTTCACGAACGGATGCTCGCTCACCACGTCGATGCGCATGCGAATCGTGCGCTCGATGTCCTTCAGCAGCGGCCGCTCGTCGGGCGCGCACATGGCCCACGCGATCCCCTCGGCCCCGGCGCGCGCCGTGCGCCCGATGCGATGCACGTACTGCTCGGGCACCTCCGGCAGGTCGAGCTGGATGACGTGAGTGACGTCGTCGACGTCGATGCCGCGAGCGGCGATGTCCGTGGCCACCAGCACGCGGACGGTGCCCTTGCGGAAGCCCTCGAGCGCGCGCTCGCGTGCGCCCTGCGACTTGTTGCCGTGGATGGCCGCCGCCGCCACGCCGGCACGCTCGAGGGCGTCGGCCACGCGGTTGGCCCCGTGCTTGGTGCGCGTGAACAAGAGCGCGCGCCGCACGGCGGGATCGCCGAGCAGGTGCAAAAGCAGTCCGCGCTTGTGGCCATGCTCCACGAAGAACAGCGACTGCGCGATCTTCTCGACGGTTGTGGCCGGGGGCGTGACGGCGACGCGCACCGGCGCGGTCATGAAGCGGCGCGCCAGATCCTCGATGTCGTCGGGCATGGTGGCCGAGAACAGGAGCGTCTGGCGCTTCGTCGGCAGCGCCGCGATGACGCGCTTGACGTCGTGGATGAAGCCCATGTCGAGCATGCGATCGGCCTCGTCGAGCACGAACACCTGCAGCTCGCGCAGGTCGACGATGCGCTCGGCCATGAACGCCAAGAGCCGGCCCGGCGTGGCGACGAGGACGTCCATGCCCCGGCGTAGCAGTTGGCGCTGCGGCTCCTCGCCGACGCCACCAAAGATCACGCCCTGCGTGACGCCGCTGCCGGCGCCGTAGGTGCGAAAGCCCTCCGCGATCTGCGCCGCCAATTCGCGCGTGGGCGAGAGCACGAGCGCGCGGATCGGGCGCTTCTGCGGGCGCACCTGCTGGTGCAGCCGCTCGAGGATGGGCAGCGCGAACGCCGCGGTCTTGCCCGTGCCGGTCTGCGCCAGCGCCACTAGGTCCCGGCCCTCGAGCACGTGAGGGATGGCCTGCTGCTGGATGGGCGTGGGCGTCGTGTAGCCCGCGTCGGCGACGGCGCGCTGGAAGACGGCGCTGAGCGCCAGGTCGGTGAACTGCATCGCACTGCCGTAGTGCGTGCAACGCGAGGCGTCGAGCACCTTTCGCGGTGCGCGCGTCGGTCGCGCGGCGCGCCCGACCAGGGGCGACGTCAGGGTGGCCTCAGGTCGCCGCCCAGCGGAACGAGGCCACGGTCTGCGCCTCGTCGAACTCGGGCGCGAACCCCGTGGCCTTGCGAAACGCGCCGGCGTCGATGACGCACGGGTACTTGATGTGGTTGACGGCGCCCCGGGGGAGCGACGCGAAGCCCAAGCGCCCGAGCAACCCCGAGAGCAGGGGCTCGGGCAAGGGCACGTTGCGACGGCCGGCGAGCTTGATCAGGAGCGACAGCGGGATCGCCTGCGGTCCGGCGATGTTGAAGGTCCCGCGCATGCCGCGGCCCACGGAGTCGGCGATGGCGCGCGCGCAGTCGTCCTCGTGCATGAACTGGAAGAGCGGATCGAAGCCGAGGACCGTGGGCACGCGTCGCGGCCGCAGGTAGGTCGCCAACGTGCCCGTGAGGCTCGGCCCCAGCGTGTAGCAGGTGCGCAGCACCACGGTGCTCATCTCGGGCCACCGCCACAGCGCGCTGCCGGCGAACAGGTCCGACGCCACCAGGTCCGCGAGCTCGGGGAACGTCGACACCGCCAAGGGCGGGTCGGCCTCGGTGTGATAGAGCGGCGTGTCGGGCGCAGCGCCGTAGAACGTGTGGCGCCCCACGAACACCGCCTCCTTCACGCCCCACGAGTGGCAGTGCTCGAACACCGCGCGCGTGCCGCCCAGGTTGACGCGGTAGCGCTCCTCGAGGTCGGCCTGGAAGTGCGTCACCGTGGCGAGGTGGATGAGCGCCTCGGGGCGCCGACGACGAAACACGTCCTCGGCGGCGCGCTTCCTGATGTCCACGGCCACCAGCTCGATGGCCTTGGGCACGTCGGGCCATGGGCGGCGATCGATGCCGCTCACGGTGTGTCCGCGCGCGAGCAACAGCTGCGCCACCTTGCGACCGATGTGGCCGGCGATGCCGGTGATGAGCACCCTCACGGCCGCTCCCCGCGCCGGCGCCGTCCCTCGTCGATGAGCTCCTGCACGCGCTCCTTCACCTGGGCCACCAGCACCTCGATGTGCTCGTCGTCTTCGTTGCCGGTGCCCACCAGGCGCATGGGCTCGCCGTAGATGATCTCGCACGGCCGCGGCAGCGGCAGCGGCAAGCCGTACGGCGTCAGCGGGATGTAGGGCGCGCCCAGGAGCTTGCCGAGCTTGTAGAGGTTCATCACCGTGGGCAGCACGTCGCCACCGCCGATGAACGCCAGCGGCACGATAGGGGTCTTGGTCTGCAACGCCAGGCGCACGAAGCCCTGCCCGAAGCCCACCAGCGTGTAGCGCTCGCGGTACAGCTTGGCCGTGCCGCGGGCGCCCTCGGGGAACACCATCAGCATGCGGTCGTCCTCGAGGAGCTGCACGGCGTGCTCGGGAAGGCCCGTGAGCTGACCGACGCGGTTGGTCCACAGCGAGGCCACCGGCATGGCGTTCAAGAACTTCTCCGCCATGCCGTGCGCCAGGCGCGGCGGCTCCATGTCGAGCATCATGGACGCGAGCACCATGGCGCCGTCGATGGCGTAGCCGCCGCTGTGGTTGCCCACGAGCATGGCCCGGCCGCGCTTGGGCACGTGCTCGATGCCGCTCACGGTGATGCGAAAGTACTTGCGATAGAACCAGCCGAGCGCGCTGAAGAACATCACCAGGTGGCGCTTGGACGTGCCGAATTTGTCGTAGCCGTCGCGATTGAACGCGATCTCGAGGCGGTCGACGCGTTCCTTGATCTCCGTGACGAGCGCAGATGCCATGGGGGCCGCACTGTAGCAGCCCACCGGGTCGCCGCGCACGGCAGCGCGAGCCCGCGCTCGCATGACGACGTCAGAGGTCGCCGCGCTCGATGCGCTTGGCGAGCTCGTCGACGATGCGCTCGAAGACCTGCTGCGCCACCCGCTCCATGTTCCAGCGCACCGCGTTGCCCGGGTTGATGCCGAGGCCGCTGGTGCTCTGCGCCGCTTCCACCAGGCGCGTGCCGGCGGCGTCGGCCAGCTGCGCGCTCACGTGGAACGCGTACGAGCGCATGCCCGTGTGGGCGAGGAGGGTCTGCGCGCGATCGTTCTCGCGCACCACGACCTCGACCTGCAGCGTGGCGCCGCCCTCGTCGAGCGACACCGGCATGCCGGCCTGGCGCGACATGTCGACCAGCGCGTTCTGCAGCGCGATGGCAACCACGTCGTCGAGCTCGGCGTCGGCCAGGTTCTTCACGGTGACGCGCAGCCGCGCGGGGAAGGCGCGATCGAGCAGCGCGCGCAGGCGCGCGTCGTGGCGCGCCAACAGCGTGATGCCGCGCGCGCGCTCCATGGTGATCGACGAGGGCTTGGCGGGGTCGACCAGCGCGCGCAGGTACTGGCCGGCGGCGCCCGGGTCGTCGGCCGCGCGCTGGTAGAGCTCGCGGATGGTGAGCATGCGCTTCAGCAGCGCCTCCATGCGCGTGAGCTCGGCGTCGATGTCGGCGCGCCCGATGCCCGCGGCGCGCCAGCGCTCGCAGTAGCCGCGCAGCTCGTCGGCGGCGGCCTGGTACTCGCCGACCGCCCGCAGCTCGTCGACGCGACGGAGCGTGGCGCCGGTGTCGCGCGCCTGTGCCCGGCGGTCGTCGGCGGGGGCGGGCTCTTCCGGCACCACTGGCGAGGCGGGCGCGGCCGAGGCGAGGGCGGCGACGAGGAGCGCGAGCATGGAAAGCACCGACGCGCGCGGCGCGGGGGGCATTCACGCGGGCCGGATCTGCGCGGTCGGCCGGCGCGCTACTCGGGCGTCTGGGCGTCGTCGAGCACCACGAACGCACGCAGGCCGCGCGCCGGGCGTACGTCGCGGGCCACGTCGGAGACGCGCGCGTGCGTGGGGCCGCGCCGGCAGCGCGCGGCGAGCTCGTCGAGCACGGCCTGCTCGCCCTCGGCGTAGATCTCCACGCGGCCGTCCACGAGGTTGCGCACGAAGCCCGCGAGGCCCAGCGCGCCCGCGGTGCGCTGCGTCCACACTCGGTAGCCGACCATCTGCACCACACCGCTCACGAGGATCCGTTCGGCCGCCATGTGGCGAGGATCACGCATGCGCCGCGCGAGCGCCATGGGGGTGCCGCGCTCGCTTGCGACGTCGGCGGCGGCGCCGTACCCCGGGGCGCATGACACAGCTCTCGTTGGTCGTGCTGCTCGCGCCCGCCGCTGTCGTCTTCCTCGCCGAGCTCTGGTGCTTCACACGGCTCGCGCCCGCCTACGCCCGCGCCGTCGCGCGCGCCCACGTCCACCACGACGCGCACCTGCCCGGCGTGACCCTCGCCGGCTATCGGCGTGCGCTCGAGGGATCGAGCCGTGCCGTGCTCGCCGTCGTCGGCCACGAGGTGATGCTGCGCCCCGCGCGGCAGCACGCGCGCATCGGGCGCGCCGAGGTGCAGGCGCGCACGCCGGTGTTGGTGCACGCGCGCCTGCGCGAGACGGCGCAGGGGCTCGACGCCGACGTGCGGTGGGCGCCGGTGCCCGCCGTGTCGGCCATCGTCGCGCTCGCCAACGTGGGCGCGCTCGCGCTCGCGTTCCCCGCCGACGCCATGGTGTGGGGCGTGATCGCGCTCGTCGTGGGCGTGGTGAGCGTGGTGCGCGTCATCGCCGCGCGATCGGCGGCGCGCGCGCTCTGGGTGGAGCTCGAGACCGAGGTGCTCGACCACCTGCGCGTCGCGGCGATGCCCGAGGCGCCGCGCGACGCTGCGTGACGATGTGCGTCACCACCTGGACGGTCGTGCCGAGGCCACGCGTGCGTCACGTCGGCCCGCGATCGCACAGCCGCGAGCATTCCCGGATCCCGGCGTTGCACGCCTGGTCGGCGCGCCGGATGGTACGGTTCGTCATGCTGCGCGTCGCGCTTCTGGCCACCAGTGTCAGCGTCATCCTGGCGTCGGTGGCCACGAGCTGCTTCGCGGTCTGTCCAGACTGCAATCCCTCGCCATGCCCTGTCGGCTGTGTCGCAGGCGAATGCGTGGAGGAATACCGGGAAGCGCTTGAGGAGCGCCCGACGCCCGACCCCATCCACTGGCTCGCGGTGGACATCCCGAGCGCGTGCGGCGATGTCACGGATGATGACGGGCGCCTCGTGCGCATCGAATGCCGCAATCACGACGGTGTGCTCTACAGCTACTTCGAGGTCATCTACGAAGGCGGTTCGCCGGTCCGCCTCGACGCACACAACTTCCCCAACGAGCTCGACACCGTGTCCTATGCCCTCACGCTTGAGACCGCCGATGGGCGAATCGTTGGCGCCTCGCTCATTGACCCTGAGATCATCCGGACGGCAACGTTCGAGTATGACGGCGATCGGATGGTGGTCGCTCGCGGGGTCGGCAACTCGAGCTGGTGGGCGTCGCAGCTCGCGTACAGCGATAGCGGCGCGTTGATTTCCGTGGGCACTACCTTCGTCGATGAGCGACCTGCTTACGCAAGCAGCTTCCGCACCCGATCGACCTGGGACGAAGCCGGCCGCCCGCTGACCCGAGAGCGCTTCGAGTCAGACACCGGTCCGCTGTTGGACGTGGAGACGTACGTGTACGACCCCGCGGATCCCCAGGGGAAGCCGCAGCGCCACGATATTGACGAGGGGAACGACGGCACGCTCGAGACCGTCGCGCTCTTTGTCTACGACGAGAGCGGTGAGCTTGTGCGCGTGCACATCGACCGAGCGCCACTTGGCTCAATCGACGTCGACCTCGCCATCAGCGACCAGTGCTGCGGCCAGTGGTGCGTGCCCGTCGACGGCGACGGAGCCTAGCGCGTGCCACCGCCACGGCGTCGCCAGGACAACCAGCGTTTTCGTCGGTGCCGCCGAGGCATCCTCGCAGCGCCCATCATCTAGCCGACGTTACGCAGCTTCGCGAAAGACGCCATCGCTAATCTCCAGCCGCCGCCGCGCATGCTTCTCCACGCGCGGATCGTGCGTGGAGAACAAGAACGTCACGCCATGATCGCGGTTGAGCGCGCTCCGATCTGGCATGCTCCTTGTCGTACCCGGGGGCGCTGGATGCGGATCGCGTTGGCAGCCTTGGCCGTCCTTGCCGGCTGTACCGGCGCTTGTGATGGACGGTCGCCACAAGAAGGCGAGGGAGAAGGAGAAGGAGAAGGAGAGGCCGAGGGCGAGGGAGAAGGAGAGGCATTCGGCGGCTGGTGGCGGGAGGTCGCCGACGGTCGTGTGCTTGCGGCGGATCGGGTCGGCGACGCGCTGCTGATCGTCACGACCTATGGCGGTGCGAGCTGCACCTTCACCAACGTCGCGTTCGACGACGGGAGCGTCTCCCAGCAGGCCTTCTCTGCCCCCTGTGTCGCGGCCTCCGTTTCCGACGCCGGCGCGTTCGCCGTGGTGCCGGGCCCGGCGTCGATGGTCGTCGACGGGAACACAATCGACGTCGGCACCGAGGCCACCGCCATCGCGCACGTCGGACCGAGCGGCGCGGCCCGCGTGATGGTGCTGCCCCTCGGCAGTGTCACGGCCATCGGGGCGACCGCGAGCGGCGCGCTCGTGATCAGCCTCGCCGATGGGACGCTCCTCCCCGTTACCGCGGAAGGCGAGCTGCTCGATCCGATCGCTCATTTCTCCTGCTGGTTCAAGCTTGGCGCCGGCGCCGACGCGGTGCCCGCGCTCTTGACCGGGCATGGATTCGATTGCCTGCTCGAACTGCCGGACGACAACGCCGTTGAGATCGACGCCCCCGTCGTCGCGGTGCTCCGACCCGAGGGTGCCGGCCTCGAATCCCTCATTCCCCTTCCAGGCCGGACGACGGACACCGCGACGCCGCTGTCGCTGCGAGGCGGAGATCTCGCGGTGTGCACCTCGGACAGCGACGACCGTCCGGCTGCATTTGTCTTCGACGTCGCCACCGGCGCGCTGCTGCGGCAGGAGGGCACGCCGACGTGGAGCATCGCTTGCTCGATCGGACGCACTGGCGAGGTCTGGTCGGCCAGCGCTGACATCTACCGGTTGACTCCGTCGCCGTGGGCCTATGCGCCGCCATTCGTCGCGTTCCACGACGGCAGGCTCGTCAGGTATCTCGCTCGCGTCGGGGACGATCTGGTGGCCGTGTACCAGGCTCCAGCCACGGCGGACCTGGCGGTACCGCTACCGGCCGGCCGCTTGGGGGGACGCGCGGGCGCCTCGCGCGTGTTGGTGGTCCGCTCGCCGGTCGATCAGCTGGCGACGGGGCCCGGGGCCGCTCCCGAAGAGCACCTCGGATCAGCGTTCGCGGGCGACGGGCGCTCGTGGGTTTCCACTGAGGAGTGCTGGCTGCGCGAGCTCGCGGTCGAGCCAATCTCCGGGGACGTCGTCGACATGCCCATCCCGTGGGCTGCGCACCCAATGAGCGTTACGCGCTGGTCCGCGGACGGGACCGTTCGGTGGCAGGCCGCGGCGGAGGCCGACCGGTGGTTCTCGGGCCCTGCAGTTCGCGGTGATTGGACCTTCACCTGGCAGAACGTGTCCGCGGGTGGCCCAGACTCCGCGAGCGCGACGTATTCGAGTCTCGTGTTCGCGTTCGATAGCGCCGGTCAGGTAGTGAGCAGCATCGAGGTCGCCCGCGACCTGACTTCCTTGCGCGCCGCCGACGACGGCCTGCTTGGCATTGGGCTCGGCTCCGTCGCGGACACGGCGGTGGTCCACTTCTCGGCGGATCTCGCAAACGTGGTCAGCACCCAGATGTCGCTGCGCACGGTGGTCAGCGGCCCCGACCCTTCGCTGGTGGCGAGCCTGGCGGACGGCGACCTGCTCCTCGTGCTTCCCTCGCATGTGCTTGGCGTCGCGACCTTTGACGACGGTACGGCCATCGAGCGCCTTGGTGCCACCGGCGGAGGCTTCGCCCGAGCGGATGCGAACGGCGTGCTCCGCTGGCTCGTCACGCTGCCAAACATCGAGTTCGTCTCCGACACCGCCCATCTACGAGGTGCGGCGCTGTCTTCAGACCAGTCACGGGTGGTCGGCTGCGGCATCACCGCCGGCGGGCCGATCATCGATCAGCGGTCCGGGCTCGTGCTCGCGACCGTCGCCGGCGGCAGGGACGGTACGGTCTGCGTGGAGTTGGATACGGCCACTGGGGCAATGCTGGCCATGCGCCAGCCCGCCATCGAGGGCGTGCACGCCACCAGCGTCACCTACCTGCGAGATGAAGCGGTCGCGCTATTGCGCGCGCGGAGCGGCGCCGGCCCTCGGCTGTGGCGCCTGGGAGACGACGTGCTGTCCCCCGAGCTGTGCGCGTGCGACAACGACCGCGTCCCATTCGACCGTCTGGCTGCGGCAGGCGATGTGCTCACGGTGTCGATGGTGGTCTCGGGGCACGCGACCTTCCCGCTGGTTCCTGGCTTCGAGGTGCCGGGCGCTGCAGGCGACTTCAGCGTGGCGCTGCTGCACTTCGATGCTGCGTCCGTCGGCTTCTGAGCCCGGCCCACAGGCGACAGGTGACCGTCCGTTCGTCGCGCGATCCGCGTGTCGCCGGTGCGTCGACTGCAATCGCCCCTCCGCCCCCCGCTCACGCGGCCTCGCGCAGCACCCCATCGCTGATCTCCAGCCGCCGCCGCGCATGCTTCTCCACCCGCGGATCGTGCGTGGAAAACAGGAACGTCACGCCGTGGTCGCGGTTGAGCGCGAGCATGAGCTTCAAGATCTGCGCGCTGGTCTCGCTGTCGAGGTTCGCCGTGGGCTCGTCGGCCAGCACCAGGCGCGGCCGCGTGACGAGGGCGCGCGCGATGGCCACGCGCTGGCGTTGCCCGCCCGAGAGCTCGTCGGGGCGATGGTGCACGACCGAGCCGAGCCCCACCTCCTCGGCGATCTGCTTGGCGCGCGCGCGCAGCTCGGAGCGCGACTCGCGGTGACCGCCCAGGAGGCAGGGCAGCTCGATGTTCTCGAGCACGTCGAGCACGGGGATGAGGTTGAATGACTGGAAGATGAAGCCGATCTTCTCGTTGCGCACCTCGGCGAGGTCGTCGAAGTCGGTGCGCCCCACCTCTACGCCCTCGAGCTTGTAGCTGCCCGACGTCACGCGATCGAGGCAGCCGAGGATGTTGAGCAGCGTGCTCTTGCCGCTGCCCGACGGCCCCATGACCGCCGTCAGCTCGCCAGGCTGCACCACCAGGTTCACACCCTTGAGCGCGGGCACCACCACGCCGCCCAACTGGTAGTCCTTCTTCACGTCGACGAGCTCGATGATGGCGCTCATGGCGTTCTCCGGGTCAGAAGTAAGCGCGCGCCTCGACCATGACGCGCGCGTGAAAGGGTGCTCCGTCGAAGTCGCCGTGGGGCCCGCCCGCCACGGTGGCACCGCGCGGGAACCACCCCTGCCACTCGTGCGGGATGGCGTCGTACAGGTCGCGCAGCGGATCGTCGTCGGTGCGGTAGGAGAGCATGGCGGGCGAGGGCACGGGCAAGAAGCCGAACACCGACAGCGTCAGCCACTCCTGCGCCTGCCAAGTGACGGCGCCGCTCGCGAGCATCGACAGGTCCTCGAGCGGCACGATGGCCGACGCTTGCAGCGTGAAGTCGTCGGCGACCTGCGGCTTGAGCCATGACAGCAGGAGGTAGTGCCGGCGCTGCGGCGCGAACGCCACGCGCACCGGCGCCTCGTCGTCACCGGCGCCGATTCCCGGCAGCTCGACCATGCCGGCGGCGCCGCTGCGCTGCGCCGTGCCCGCCAGCACCGCGATCTCTTTCAGGTCGTCGTACTGCGCCCGCAGCATGCCGTCGGCCTGGTAGAGGTACTCGGCCGTGATCATCGAGCCATCGGGCGGCATCCAGCGCCAGCCCACCAGGAGCTTCGGCAGCACGAGCTCGGAGTCGAGCAGGTCGTCGTCGGCGATGGGCGTGCCGGCCATGGCGCAGCGCAGGATGGCGCGCGTGCCGCCCACGCAGTCGGGGTCGATGTAGCTGCGCGTGCTGCCCTGCTCCACCAGCACGTCGGCGTGCACCTCGTGCTCGAGGAACAAGGTGCGCGAGAGCGAGAACGCATAGCGCAGGTGGTTCTCGAAGGCGTCGCCGTAGCGGTTCGACCACACCGCCCAGGCGTTGACGTCGGTGTCGGCCACCAGCGCGTAGCCGCGCAGCGCCGCCGCGTAGTGCAGCTCGTCGTCGTCGTCGTCGACCAGGAGCTCGGCGGGCAGGCCGTTGGCGCTGCGCAGCACCGCGGGCGCGAACAGCGCGGTCACGGTGGCGCGCTCGAAGGCGGCGTCGGCGCGCACGTGGAGGAAGCCCGCGCGCTGAAGCGCGGGGTCGGTGGGGTCGCGCGGCGGGTTGAGCACGTCGGAGGGCGACAGCATCTGCCCCGAGCCCCACGTGGTGCGCTTCTTGCCCGCCGTCAACGTCAGGTGCGCGAAGGGCTCGTACGACAGCCACCACTCGGAGAGCGTGACGAACGGATCCGGCGGCGTGACGCTGTCGGGATCGACCTCCACGAGCTGGCCGCTGTCGACGTCGCGATCGGCGTAGCCCCACTGCAGCGGCACGAACGCCGACGCGTCGAGGCCCAGGCGCAGCGCGTCGTCGAGCAGGCCGCCACGCACCTGCACGTTGAGCTCGGACAGCGACGACAGCTCTGGCTGGTCGCGCGTCGACAAGAGGCTGTCGGCGCTCGGCACCGTGGCCTGCACGCGCTCGGCCGCCGAGCCTTGCAGCTCGAGCTCGCCGACCAGGAGGAGCGCCAGCGCCAGCATCGATCACCGCCCGAGGTCGTCGAGCACGAAGCGCTGCGAAGGGATGTCGTCCTTCACGGCGATTGCCTCCCAGCTCATCTCGCTCCAGCGCCCCGACGAGATCTCGTTGGTCATCTTGATGCGCGCCGGGCGCACCAGGCCCTTGCCGAAGTCCTTGACGTCGAAGAACTCGGCGCGCCGCAGCACCTTGCCGCTGGCGGCGTAGAACTCGGCCTTGATGGGCTGCGGGCTCTTGTCGCGCGTCATCCACAGCTTGATGGCGTCGTAGGCGGCGCTCTGGCTCTTGGCCTTGAGCAGGAGGATGTCGCCCGCGGGGTCGCTCACATCGATGCTGGCGTCGTAGTCGGCCTCGTAGTTCACGCGCAGCACGTCCGCGTTGTTGAAGTCGCCGCCCATGAAGCTGTCGCGCGACGCCACGCGCACGGCGCGCTTGAGGTTCGGCATCCACAGCCACAGGTTCTCGCCGTTGCGCAGCATCTCTTGGCCCTTGGCCGACGCGGGCTCGAGGAACTGCGCACGCAGCTTGTCCTTGCCGCTCTTCTGCGTCTTCATCTTGTAGGTGCGCGTGGTGCCGTCTTCGCGGTGGGCCACCATCACGGTCTGCGCCTCGAAGAACGTCGGGCTCATGACCGCGTCGTAGCGGCGCACGAGCGCGAGCGCCTCGGGCGAAGGCGCTCCGGCGAGCGCGAGGGCGAGGGCGAGCGCGAGCATGGTGCCTCCTTGTCAGCTCAGGTCGAGCGCAGCGCGTCGACGGGGTTCAAGCGCGCGGCGCGCCGCGCGGGGCCGAGCGCGGCCAGCACGGCGCCGAGCGCGGCGGTGCCAAAGGCGACGAGCGCGATGGTGAGGTCGGGGATGGGGCGGATCAGCTGCTCGAAGGCGGCGCCCGGCGGCGTCAGCGGGATGCCCACGCGGTTGGTCCACAGCGTAGCGCCCAGGCCCAGCGCCGCGCCCATGGCACCGCCGACCACGCCGAGCACGCCCGCCTCGAGCACGAACAGCGCGAGGATGGTGCGGCGCCGCCACCCAATCGCGAGCAGCGTCCCGATCTCACGCACGCGCTCGTAGACGTTCATCAGCATGGTGTTGACCACGCCGAACACCACCAAGAAGAACAACACCACCGAGACCCCACGCAGGATGATCTGGATGCGCGCGGTGGCGTCGCGCAGAAACGGCATCACCTCGGCCCACGTCGACACCTCGAAGCCGGGGCCGAGACGCGCCGCCAGTGCCGCCTGGACCTCGTCGACCTGGCGCACGTCGTCGAGCATGAGCGCGAGCTCGGTGGCGCGCCCCTGCATCTGCAAGAGCTCCTGGCCGTACGCCAGCGGCACGGTCATGGAGCGCTTCGACTCGAGGAAGCTCGCGGCGCCACGCGAGATGCCGCGCACCTCGAGGTCGAGGGCGTTGAGCTGCCCCTCCTTGCCGGCCGCCTGCACCGTCAGCGTGGCGCCGACCTTGGTCTTCATGCCCGCGGCGAGCTCGGCGCCGAGCACGCCGCCGCGTGGCTGCTCCGCGCTGACGAACGCGCCGCTCTCCTTGGGCACCTCGCCCTTGCGCGCCGGGCAGACGCGCAGCTCCGCCTCGGGGTCGACGGCGTCGACCATGACGATGGTCGAGCTCGCGCCGTCGCCGAGCAGCGCGCCGAAGCGCAGGCGCGGCGCCACCGCCGCGACGCCGGGCGTGCCGGCGACGGTGGCGAGCAGCTGCTCGTCGAGCGCGAAGTCCTTGGTGAGCGGCTGCGCCTCCACGGCGTCGAGGTAGCCCTTGGCGTGCACCTGCAGGGCGCCGAGCCGCGTGTCGACCAGCGTCTTCACGAGCGACGCCGCGAGCCCCTCGCCGAAGCCGTAGGCGAACACCACCACGCCCACGCCGATGACCACGGCCGCGAGGGTGAGCGCGCTGCGGCGCCGATTGCGGCGCAGCGAGCGCAGCGCGATGCGCAGCACGTCGAGCAGGCGGCGCGTCATCCGCCACCTCCCACGCCCGCGAGCGCTTCCACCGGGCGCAGGCGGCTCGCCTTGTACGCCGGCCACAGCGCCGCCAGCGACGCGCCCACCGTCGACAGCGCCACCATGCGAGCCAGGAAGTCGACGGTGATGAAGGGATAGAGCGTCTGCGGCAGCGAGGCGCCGGGCGTGGTCAGCGTGACGCCCTCGACGCCGAGCACGGCCACGATCGCCGTCCCAGCGGCGCAGCCGATGAGCGCGCCCACGGCCCCGAGCGCCGCCGCCTCGAACAGAAACAGCGCAAGGATCTTGCGGCGCCGCGCGCCCACCGCCATCAGCGTGCCGATCTCGCGCACGCGCTCGAGCACGCTCGTCAACAGCGCGTTGGTGACCCCGACCAGGATGACGATGAGGAAGGCGCCGGTGACCACGCCGAGCGCGCGGTTCTGGATGTCGACGGCGTCGCGCGCGGTGGCGGCCAGCTCGTCCCACGCGCGCACGTCGTAGCTCGGCCCAAGCGCCGCGCGCACCCGCTCGGCGACCCGGTGGACGTGATCGAGGTTGTCCACGCCCACCACCACCTCGGTGGCGCGGCCCGGCAGACGCACCAGCTCCTGCGCGGCGCCGAACGACAGCAGCACCATCTTCTTCTCGCCCTGCGTGGGCGCGGCGATCTGACCCACCACGTCGGTCTCCACGGCGTTCATCACGCCGTCGACGTCGTTGGTGAGGAGCGCGGCCTTGGCGCCGAGCCCGCCGCCGAGCCCGCGCAAGACCTCGAGGCCCACCAAGCTCTCGTTCTCGCCGCGCAGAAAGCGCCCCTGCTCTACGAGATCCAGGCGCCGCGGGCAGCACGCCTGCTCGCGCGCGGGGTCGACGCCGACGCCGAGCACGAACGCGGTCTGGTCGCCCACCGCGAGCATGCTGGGGAAGGTGATGCGCGGCGCCGCCACCTTCACGCCCTCGACGGCCTCGATGCGCGTGATCAGGTCGCCCGTGAGGTCGAGGTTGGGTGACAGCGGCGCGGCCTCGTTCGACTGCAGGAAGCCCTGCGCATGCACCTGGATGGCGCCGATGGTCCCTTCCGCGAAGCCGCGGATCAGCGTGGACTGTAGTCCGTTCAAGAAGCCGCGCACGCCCACGACCGCGGTGACCCCGAGCGCGATGGCGGCGAGGATCAGGGCCGTCCGGCGGCGATGACGCGCCAGCGAGCGGACCGCGATCCCGATCAGGGTCAGCATGGTTAGTGTTTACTCACTTCGGAAATGAAACGCAAGCATGATCCGGGGTTGGCGTCCTGAGGCGGCTTCGCGCGGCCTTGCGCGCCGCGCCAGCCAATACCAGAGTCCGGCGATGTCCGGCGACCCTTCCTCCGATGCGCCCGCGGAAGCCGCGCTGCAGGACGCCGCCCGCCAGCTCGGCAGCGCCGACCGCGCCGCGCGCGACGCCGCCGAGGCCGCTCTGCTCGCCGCCGGTCGCGCCGCCGTGCCGCACCTCATCGAGGCTGTCGGCGTCACCGCGTCCCCAGGCTCGCCCGTGGCGCGCGCCACGCTCATCCTGGGCGCC
>CAZONM010000116.1:0-14451 GCA_964580865.1 uncultured Myxococcales bacterium
CGCGGTGGCCGTGGCCGGGCGCTACGCGGTGCGCACGGGCGCGCTGCCGCGGCGCCTCCTCCTCGTCGACGACGTGCGCACCACGGGCGCCACGCTCGGCGAGGCCGCGCGCGTGTTGCGCGAGGCCGGCGCCGAGGTGCATGAGGCCGCGCTGGCGGTGGTGCCGTGAGCCTGATCAGGTGGCCGCGAGCACGCGCCGCTGCTCGGCGATGCGGCGCTTGAGCTCGAGGCTGCGCGTGCGCATGGCGCGCAGCAGGCGCTCCTTCACGTCGGGCGACGCCTCGAGGATCGGCTGCAGGTCGGCGCGCGCGATGCGGAACACCTCGAGGTCGGTGACGGCTCGCACGCTGGCGCGGCGCGGTCCGCCCTCGAGCGCCGCGATCTCGCCAAAGAACTCGCCGGGGCCGAGCTTGTTGATGAACACCTGCACGCCGGCGTCGTCGTGGGTGACCTCCACCTCGCCGCGCTTGATGAAGTACATGGCGTCGTGGAGCTCGCCCTCGCGCACCACCACCTTCTTGGCCGGGATGTCGTACACGCCGCACTGGGAGAGCAGCGCGCGGCGCGCGGCCGGCTCGAGCAGCGAGAACACCTCGTTCTTCGCGAGCATCCACTCGAGCACGCGCTCCTTGTAGAACGCCTCGAGCGCGTCGCGCAGCGCCGGGATCTGATCGAGCGCCCCGCCCACGGCGGCGCGGCCGAGCTCGAACAGGCGGCACGCGGTCACGGCCTCGACGCTGGCGCTGCGCGGGCGACCCGTGAGGAAGCTGAACTCGCCGAATAGGTCGCCGGCGGAGAGCGCCGACAGGAACACGCGCGTCTGGCGCGGATCGACGATGTCGTAGGTGCGCGGATCGTCGTTGAGCTGCCGATCGAGCTCGGCGCGCAGGCTCGAGACCACCACCACGGGGGAGAGGCGCGCCCTGCCGCCCGGGTCGGTGCGCTCCTCGGGCGCGTCGTCCTCGATGTCGGCGTGGTCGGCGTCCACGCGCGACGGCGTGCACGTGACCACTAGGCGCCCCTCGCCGATGGCGAACAGCGAGTCGCCGGGCTCGCCCTCGCGCAGCACGGCGGCGCCCGGCGGGATGCGCAGCACGCGACCGGCCAGCGCCAGCCGCGCGAACGCGTCGGGCGGCAGCGCCGACAAGAACGGCGTGGCGAGCGCGCCGCCCTTGGCGAGCTCGCCGTCGGTCTGGGCCAACAGCGCCTGCTGGAGCGCGAGCCCGCCCACGCGGCGCAGCTCGCGCTGGCGCAGCGCCTGGTCCCCCGCGGCCAGCTCCGAGAGCCGGTGCAGGTCCTCGAACACCGCGGGCTCGTCGAGCAGGCGGCGCGCGCCGTCGTAGGCGCACAGGGCGTGCGCCAAGAGGCCGCGCGACGCGAACAGGATGGCCGCCGTGCGGCTCATGGTGGCCACGTCGTCGAGGTGGCCGGCGCTGTAGTGACGCTCGGCCAGCCGCACCAGGCCCCACACGCCCGGGTCGCGCCCGAGCTGCACGACCAGCGTGCCGCCGTCGGGCACGGGCGTGGCGGCGCCCAGCTCCACCGGCGCCGGCGCGCGGCCTCGGCGGCTCACGGCCGTGGGCGCATGCACCACCGTGCCGTCGTCGTCGCGCTCGTCGAGCGCCTCCAGCGCGGCGCGCAGCTGGTCGTCGCCGTACCCCTGCGTGCCCAAGAACGCCTCGAGCGAGCGCGCCCAGGTGCGCGCGTCGGGCGCGCGGTGGGCGGGGTCGCGCACCAGCGCCTCGTCGGCGATGACGTCGAGCGCCGCCGGCAACCCGGGTGTGCGCGTGGAGGGCGGCGCGATGGGCACCGTGCGCACGGCGGCGGCGAGCTCGATGGGGTTGGCGCCGTCGAAGAGCGGGCGCCCGGCCAACAGCTGACACAACAGCGCGCCGAGCGACCACACGTCGGAGCGCGCGGTGGGCGCGATGCCGTGCAGGTCGTCGCCGGCCACGAGCTCGGGCGCGGCGCACGCGAGGCCCGCCATGCCGGCGCCCAGCGGGCCGCCGTGCTCGCGGTAGAGCGACGGGGGCGCGAAGTTGCGCACCTTGACCCGCCCCTCGCGCGTCAAGAGCACGTGGCGCGCGCACAGGTCGCCGTGGGCCAGGCCGATGGGCTCGCCGTCGGTGCCGCACACGCGGTGGGCCGCGTCGAGCGCGTGCGCCACCTTCAGCAGCAAGCGCGCGGCGGCGCGGGGATCGAGGCGCAGGCGGCGCGCCGCGAGGTTCTTCATCAGCGCGTCGAGCGTGATGCCGTCGATGAGCTCGAAGGCGATGTAGTACACGCCGCCCACGCGGCCGAAGTCGTCGACGGCCACGATGCCGGGGTGCTCGAGCCGCACCGCCAACCGCGCCGACTCGATGAAGCGCGACACCAGCCGCAGGTCGGCGCAGCGCGACGGCCTGAGGCGCTTGAGCGCCACCAGCCGGAACAGGCCCTCGAACCCGTCGGAGCGGGCGACGAACACCTCGTGGTCGGGGTCGTCGCCGAGCCGCTCGAGCAGGTCGTAGCGCCCGAACGCCGACAGCGGCGGACGGAGGTCCACCTCGCCCTCGGCGGGCCAGGCGCGCACGGGGAAGAGCAGGTTGGGCACGAGACGCTCGACCGAGACCCTACAAAGACCGCGCGCGGCGCGATAGGCGGTGCCATGACCACGTCGCTGGCCGCCGTCCACGATGCCGTGCACCGCCTGCTCGAGGAGCGGGTGTGGCGCACGCTCGAGGCCCTGGTGGTGCAGGATGGTGCGCGCGCGCGAGGCGAGTTCGGCGAATTCGCGGCCGCGCTGCACGAGCACATGGCGGTGGAGGACCGGCTGGTCATCCCCGCGTGGCGGCCGCTGGCGCCCACCGACGGGCCGGGGCGCGTCGATCACCTCGAGGGCGACCACGTGGTGCTGGTGCGGCTGGTGAGCGAGATCAGCGGCTTCTTGCCCGAGCCCATGGACCTGCGCGCCACCTTGCAGCGCCTGCCGTCGGTGTACCGGCTCTTGGGCGTGCTCGAGCACCACACGGTGCGGGAGGAGTCCGTGTACCGCGTGCTCGAGGAGCGCCTGCCGGATGAGGCGCGCGCCACCCTGACAGCGGCACATTTGGCCCTTGTGGAGCGCCTTCGAGATCGCTAACGAAACCTCGATCCCTCGTCGTGGAGAAGCTCATGCACCGCTCGCTCGTCGTCGTCGCCGCCGTTCTTCTGTCCGTGCTGCCCGCCTGCTCGAAGGAGGAGGCGCCCGCCGCCCCTGCCGCGCCCGTGGCTGCCGCGCCGGTGCCCGCGCCCGTACCCGCCCCCAACCCCGCGAGCGGCGAGCACGCCGAGCACGCCGCTGCGGCGGCCGATCGCGATCAGGTCGACGCCGACGGCGTGGTGCGCCGCGGCGCCAAGCTCTCCGCCGACGCCGAGCTCGTGACGGTGTCGGCCGCGGTCAAGCGCGGCAAGGAGCTCGACGGCAAGAAGGTCAAGCTGCACGGCAAGGTGGCCGACGTCTGCACCAAGATGGGCTGCTGGTTCGTGGTGCAGGGCGACACGCCCGCCGACAAGATCCGCATCTCCACCAAGAGCCACAGCATCTTCGTGCCCATGAAGGCCGTGGGCTACACCGCCACCGTCGAGGGCACGTTGTCGTTGCGCGTGCTCAGCAAGGAGGCGGCGCAGCACTACGAGGACGAGCGCCAGCTCAAGGAAGGCGAGCAGCGCAAGGTCATCACCGAGGACGTCAACGAGATCTTCATCGACGTCGCCGGCCTCGAGATGCAGCAGAGCTGACGGGCGGGCTGCTGGGTCGCTGGCCCTTACCCCGCATCCGGCGCCGGGCCAGCGTCGACGATGCCCTCGGGCACGGTCTCGGGGTCCACGGGCGTGAACGGCGGCGGATCGAAAGCGCCGATGCGCGTGCCCGCGAAGCCCGTCGACAGCTCGAGGGTGGCGCCGAGCACGGCGGGGCCGAAGGCGCACACGCCGAGGAAGCCCACGCGCAGGCGACCGTCCTTGATGCCGTCGACGGGGGCACCTGGCGGGATCACGAGGCGCGACACGAAGCCTGCGTCGAGCGCCGTGCCGCCGTCGAGCGTGCCGCCGTCCAGCGCGGTGCCGCCGTCGATGAACGCGGGGTTCGCGGGCTCGTCGACCACGGTCTCGCCCTGGTGGCTGAAGCGGCCCTCGGCCACCGACAGTGCCAACAGCCCGCAGTCACCGTTGCCCCTCGTCTGCCCGCCCACCAAGAGCGTGAAGCGATCGTCGGCGCCCACCAGGCCGCCGATGACCTCGGCGGCCACGCCGGGCGGCGGTTCGTGCACGCGGTTGTCGATGACGTTGAGCACGTGGGTGTTGGGGTTGGCGGCGGCGATGTTCGGCTGATCGACGCTCACCTGCGTCCACAGCACCTCCGACGGGCACTTGACCTCGTCCTTGGCGCAGAACGCGGCCAGGTCGAGGGTGACCGGCTCACCGTTGATCTGGAAGGTGGCTGTGCCGCTCTCGCTGCCCTCGACCTCTTGCTTGGCGCCGGCGATGTCGAGCTTGATGGTGATGCGGTCGTCGAACGCGAGGTCGTAATTGCCGCGCACATCGGAGGCAGGGTTGGTGTCGCGGCACGCGGGCGACGCCGCTGCAGCAGCAACGAGGATGACGAGCGCGGGCGCGCGCAAGGGAGACGGGCTCATGCGGAGAGCTTGCCAGATGGAGGCACGCGCATCGAGCGGTGCCCCGGGGTCACGCCGCGGCGGGCTGTGCGGCGGCCGTGATGGGCAGGCGCACGTAGAACGTGGTGCCCACGCCGAGCATGGTGTCGAACGTGAGCTGGCCGCCGTGCTTGTCGACCACGACGGCGCGGGCCATGGCCAGCCCCTGCCCGGTCCCCTTGCCCACCTCCTTGGTGGTGAAGAAGGGATCGAAGACGCGATCGCGCGCCTCGTGGGGAATGCCCGTGCCCGTGTCGTTGATGGCGACTACGACGTCGTCGCCCTCGACCGCCGTGGTGACGGTGATGCGGCCGCGCGCCTCGGTGCCCGCCACCGCGTCGCCGATGGCGTGCGCCGCGTTCACCAGGAGGTTCAACAGCACCTGGTTGATCTCACCGCCCATGCAGGTGACGGGCGGGAGGTCGCCCAGGTGGGTCTCCACGTCGGCCACCAGCTTGTACTCGTGACGCGCCACCGTCAGCGCGTTCTCGATGGCGCGGTTGAGGTCCACCGTGGTCATGGCGCTCTGCGCGGGGTGCACCAGCTCCTTCATGGAGCGCACGATGGCGGCCACACGACCCAGGCCCTCGAGCGAGCGTTCGAGCGCCGTGGGCACGTTCTCGAACAGATATTCGAGGTCGGCCGCCTCCTCGGCGGCCGACGCCGCGGCCGCCGCCTCGCCCGCGGGCTCGCCGCGCAGCACGCGCTGATGCAGCTCATGGAACGTCGCGAAGGCACGCGCCAGGTCGCGCATGGACTCTTGCACGAACTGCACGCTGTCGCTGACGAACTGCACCGGCGTGTTGATCTCGTGCGCGATGCCCGCCGCCAGACGCCCCACCGACTCGAGCTTCTGCGCCTGGCGCAGCTCGAGCTCCATGCGCGCGCGCTTTTCCATCTCGGCCGCGAGGTCGCGGTTGGCGCGCTGGAGGTGATCGGTGCGCTCGGCGATACGCGCCTCGAGGTTCTTGTTGAGCGACTCGAGCGCCCGGTGCATGGCGGCGCGCGCCGCGGCCATGGCCTCCAGGCGATCGATCATGGTGTTGGTGGCGGTGCTGAGCGCGCCGATCTCGTCGGCGAGATACGTGGGCACGCGGCCCACGTCGGCGAGGTCGTGCTCGCGCGTAACGTCGGAGACCGCGCGCGCCATCTCACCGAGGGGACGCGTAATGGTGATGGCGAAGAGCGTCGCGCACACCGCAGAGAACAGCGCCACGGCGACGAAGTACACGAGCATGAGCGCCAAGAGGCGCGGATACGACATCGTGGCGCCGCGGCTGGCGAACGTGGTGGACGCGACATAGCAGGCCGGCGCCAGGCTCAGGCACAGGCTGTAGATGACGAGCCGCCCGCGCACCGTAGCGCGCGGCGCGGCGAGGGCGAGGTTGCGGCGGCGCGCCTCCATCGACAGCGCGCGGACATGTGCACCGGTCAACAGCACCATCAACGGGTGGCCCACGGCGTACGACCCCACCATGAGCGCGGCGCAGAACGTCGCCGCCGCCGTGCCCGACGGGACGCCGCCGTTGGCGGCCACGGTGGACACCAAGATCATCGACCACTCGACGACCCACAGGACCGACGCCACCAACGGCAGCGCGTGCAAGGCGGTCGCGGCGCGCTGCAGGACCGCGCCGTCGGCGCCGCGCGTGGCGGCCGCGAGCGACCGCCCGGTGCGCGCCACGACGACCGTGAACGCCAGCAGCCAGAGCGTGAACCAAAGGGCCGCGCAGCGCGCCGCCAGCCACAGCACGTCGGCGCGCGCGGCGCCCTCGGCGCCGAAGAGATCGGGGAACGCCGGGACGATGGCGACCTTGAAGGCGAGGTCGAGGCCGACGCTGACCGCCAGGACGGTGCGCACGAAGCCCAGGCGCCTCACGACACGGGCGAGCCGACCGTCGGGGGCAGACGTCGGGAGGGTCTGGGCATCCACAGGAGAGGTCCTTTGCGGTGCCATCGGCCCGATCCCCCAGGTTCTTTAGCGCCGGCACGGCCGGACGCGGAGGTGGTCACCCAAACAGCTCCGTGCGCCCCGCGTCGAGGATCGCCTGCACCGCGGGGTGTCGGATGCGCCGCTCCACCGACAGCGCGAAGGCGCGCTCCTCCACACCCTCAGCCACGCCCACGCTCCTGACGTCGTACAGGCCCTCTACCTCCGCGCGGATGGCGGACGCGGCCGGAAACGCGCCCAGAGCGGCCTGGCCGAGCACCTTTAAAAGCGCACTGTCCTCGACCTCGGCGCGCACGCGCGGCCGCACCCCCGCCTGCTCGAACCAGCGCTCGAGCGCGCCGCGCAGCGCGGAGCCGCGCGTGGGCAGCACCACGGGGGCGCCGTGCAACGACCGCGGAAACGAGCGCTTCAGGCGCGCGGCCTGCTCCCGCGGCGCGAACCACTCCACCGTGGAGCTACCGAGCAGGTGGCTGTACACGCGCACCGGCGCATGCGGCGGCACGGGTCCGTCGTGCAGCACCACGTCATAGCGGTGGGTCACCAGGCCGGCCAAGAGCTCGTCGTGCGTGCGCTCCTCGAGCACGAACTGCAGGTCGTCGCTGACGGCGAACGCGGGCCGCAACAGGCGCATGGCCACCAGCTTGGCCACACCGTCGGACAGCCCCACCACGCAGCGGCGTCGCAACCCGCCGGCCCGCTCCGCAACCGCGCGTTGCAGGTCGTGGCCGAGCGCAAAGATCTCGTCGGCGTAGCGCTGCACGACGCGGCCCATCTCGGTGAGCTCGAGGCGGCGCCCGTGGCGCACGAACAGCTGCTCGCCGAGCTGCTCCTCCAAGAGGCGCAGCTGCATGCTGATGGTCGACGGCGAGACGCGCAGCTCCTTGGCGGCGCCCGACAGCGTGCCGCGGCCGGCGGTGACCCAGAAGTAGCGCAGGTGGTGGTAGTTGAGGTGCTGCATGGCTGTTCATTTTTCTCGAAATGGATCGCAGATATTTTCACATGGAACGAACACGCGCCATCGGTATCCAATGCTGGAACCCAAGGAGACGGTCATGGAGCTCATGTTGCGATCCACCTCGGTCCAGCTCTCGGACGCCATCCGCGCGCACGTCGACGCCTGCGTCGACGGGGCGCTCAGCAACGCGCCGCGGCTCGCGCACGGCGCGCGCGTGGGCGTATGGCTGAGCGACCTGAACGGCCCGCGCGGCGGCGTCGACAAGGCATGCGTGTTGGTGCTGCACCTCCCGCAGCACGAGACCATCCGCGTGGAGGAGCGCGACCTCGATCTCTACGCCGCCATCACCCGCGCCGCCGCGCGCTTGCGCGAGGCCGTGCAGCGCGGCGCCGCGCGTCGCCGCTCTCGTCGTGCGCGCGGCGCCCGTTCGCCCGCCGCCTGATCGCATCCCCCGCCGCCCAGGAGCTCATCCGTGGAGATCACCAGTATCGGCAGCCCGGCGCTGTGGGCCGGCTTCATCCTGTTCGTGCTCGGCATGCTCGCCCTCGACCTCGGCGTGTTCCATCGCAAGGCGCACGTGGTGAGCTTCAAGGAGGCGGCCGTCTGGAGCGGCGTGTGGATCGGGCTGGCGCTGGTGTTCAACGCCGGCATTGGCTGGCTCTTCGGCGCCGAGCGCGCCGGCGAGTTCCTGGCTGGCTACCTCATCGAGAAGTCGTTGTCCGTCGACAACATCTTCGTCTTCGTCATGATCTTCGGCGCGTTCGCGGTGCCGGCCGCCGTGCAGCACCGGGTGTTGTTCTGGGGCATCCTCGGCGCCCTGGTGATGCGCGCCGCGCTCATCTTCGCAGGCGCCGCGCTGGTGGCGCGCTTTCACGGCGCCATGTACGTGTTCGGCGCCTTCCTGATCTTCACGGCCATCAAGCTGCTGGTCGACCTGAACAAGCCGCCGAAGGACCTGCGTGACGGCTGGTTCTACCGCACGTTCACGCGGCTGGTGCCCACGGCCGAGCGCTATGACGGCGCGCGGTTCTTCACGAAGGTCGACGGGCGCCGACTGGCCACGCCGCTGTTGCTCGTCCTGGTCATGGTGGAGCTGACCGACCTGGTGTTCGCCGTCGACTCCATCCCGGCGATCTTTGCGGTCACCGGCGATCCCTTCATCGTGTTCACCTCGAACATCTTCGCGCTGCTCGGCCTGCGCTCGCTCTACTTCTTGCTGGCGGGCATGGTGGAGCGCTTCCGCTACCTCAAGGTCGGCTTGGTGGGCATCCTGCTGTTCGTGGGCGCCAAGCTCCTCTTGGCCGGGGTGTTCAAGGTTCCGATCGCGGTATCGCTCGCGGTCATCGCCGGCATCTTGGCCGCCGCCATCGCTGCCTCGCTGTGGCGCGACGCCGCGCGGCGCCGGTCGGTGGCGGCCGCTCCTTGAGACGACGATCGGGAGAGCGGCCACAGTGACGACGTGCGTCGCCGCCGCGGTTCGCGCAAGCGCGGCACGGCGGCGCAGCTCGGCTTCGACCACCTGCGGGAGAACCTGGCGACGTCCGAGGGGGAGTGCGTGCAGCGGGGCCACGCCACCCTCCTCATGGACGAGGTGGACTCCCTGGTCATCCACGACGCCCACACCCGATTCCGACATGGCGCGCGATGTATCACTGCGTGACAGCATCGCCGCACCCCCAGCCTCGCGCCCACAGCAGCACCTCGCTCTGCGTTACCTTCGTGCCCGCGAAGGAGCCGTGCATGGCCTCGCTTGCCCCAGTACAAGTCTCCACGGCCCTGGACACCACGAATGCGCCGCACACCGCGCCCCTGCCACGGAAGCTCGCGATGGCGTGGCTCGCCTCGGTGCTGCTAGCCCCGGCCGGCTGCCTCTCGAGCAGGCTCGAGCTGGCCGTAAGCGGGATCGGCAACGGCACCGAGATCGACTCGACGGGTAGCTGGACCGCCGTCCAGGATGACGGTTGGGAGGCGCGCCTGCAGGTCCCGGAGAGCGGGTTCACGAACACGGGCACCCCATACCATCAGTTCGAGACCACGTGGTTTGGGACCCTCGAAGGGATCGGCAGCACTCAGGCCTGGCTGAAGTGGCACCAGAACCCGGAGAACCATCAGACGGGTGGGCTCGGCTTCCATCGGGGCGCGCTCACGTTCTACGAGATCGAGGGGCTCGACACCGACGTCTACGTCGAGGTCACGCGCATCCGCTTCACCGGCGATCGCGCGCGCCGCGTCGAGTACGAGGCGCGCTTCGCGAACCGCGTGCCGGACGTCGACGAGTCCGTCGCGGCGCTCTATCTGGGCAACATGAACCCCGACGTCAAGGTGGAGGGCACGGCGCGCATCTACAGCCGCTGTGACGATGACGTGGGTCAGGCGCCGGCGGGTGCGTGGACCTGCGGAGTTGGTCGTGGGGAGCAGGAGCTGCCAAGCGGCGTGGAGGTGCCCGAGGGCTGGCTGCAGGGCGACTGTCCCGCCGCGCTCGTCGAGGGTTTCGCCGACGCTCGGTCCTGGTCGCACGAAGACGGAGGCGGCACGGTGCGCTTTGACACCGGCGCAACGCTCGCCTGCGTCGTCGGGGGAGGAACGGAGTCGGAGGACTTCTGGAAGGTGGCGCTCTGCGGCAGCGAGGAGGAGGAGGTGCAAGACGAGGACAGCTGCACCTGGCACGTCTCGCGGCTGATGACGCCGGGCTCGTTGCCGGAGATGTCGGGCATCTGGGTCGGCGGTGTCCTCCAGGGGGACTGCGAGGGGCGTGTGGGTCGCTACTGCAACGCCTTCGCCGGCCAGAACGCGATGTTCGTCCCGTAGGCGGCGCGACGCCGTCGGCCGGGTAGATCGCCGCGCGGAACGTTGCACGGATCGCTGTGCGCGATCAGTTCCCTCCCTGGGGGCTCGCCGTGGCCCCGCGACGCCTTGCGCGCCCCGTCAACAACCGCGGCAGCAACCTGCCGACGGAGGCCGCGGCCACTATCGCGAGCGCCCCGACCGCAATCCCCACGCCGGTCTCGCCGAGCAGCAGGTTGCCGATGGCAAAGAGGCTTGCATAGACGAGCGCTACGCCGAGCACGAAGCCGAGCACGAAGCCGAGCACGAAGCCGAGCAACACCGTGCGACCGCGCGGTGGCGGCGCTTCGAGGTCGAGCCGCGCATAGACCGCGCGCCAGCCCGGCCCCTCGGGGCGTACCTTGTCGACGAAGCGGCGCAGCACCTCGTCACCATCCGGGCGCGTCCACACCGTGGCCGCGAGCCACGCCACCGTCGACATCGCCACCACGAACAGCGTCACCGTGGCTTGCTCTTCGATCTCGCCCGGCCCGCTCGCGGGCGCCGGGAACAGCTGCCGAGCGACGAGCGACGCGACCACCGACGCCACCATCACAGCAAGCTCGCTGATGGCGCTGATGCGCCACCAGACAAAGCGCAGGATCAGCACGAGCCCAACGCCGGCGCCGAGCGCGAGCAACAGCTTCCATGCGCCCGCGATCGAGTCCATCTGCGAGGTCGCCAGGATCGAGAGCAGGAAGATCCCGACGGTGCACCGTCGCGAGACCCGCACCAGCGCGCGCCGGTCCGCGTCGGGCCTGACGAAGCGCTTCCAGAGATCGTTGACCAAATAGGCGGCGCCCCAATTGAGGTGCGTCGACACCGTCGACATGTGGGCCGCGAGGAACCCTGCCAGCAGGAAGCCCTTCAGACCCACCGGCAGCACGTCGACGATCGCCTGCACGTAGGCCGCCTCGACGTCGAGCATGACGCCGCCGGGATACCTCAAGGCCGTGCACCGCCCGGTGATGATCCGCGGCCACGGCCGCAGCGCGTCGTGCCCGACCTGGAAGCGCAGCACGGCGAGCACGCCGTCTTTCTCGCTCTTCGCCGAGAAGATGGGCTGCGCGACGTTCCCGCCGCCGCCGGGCGCGGCGCCCGGATACCAGGCGGCCCACGACTGCACGGCGAGAGACGTGAAGAGCGCGAGCGGCGGCGTCCACGCACCGCCGTCAGAGATCGACAGGAAGCCGACCGCCGCCTCGGGGGGGGGATGGGCCGAATAGCCGCGCTCTCGGCGCTCGCGCCCCGACGCCCATCCCACCGCGCCCGAACGCGGCTCTTCGGGCTATCCCCCCAATCCTGGGGATCGATGCGCATCAGGCGGGCGTCGTGCGCGCGCACCTGTCCGCGCACGCGGCGGCGCCGAGCCCCGCGAGCGCGGGCTCGTTCGTCACGCGGCCCGGCCACGGCTTCCCGTGCCGTCCGCGCTTGCCGGTGCCTTGGAGCAGCCGCGCCGGATCGGGGAGCAGGGCACCGAAGAAGAAGCCGACGTTGACGTGGTCTCGGTACGCGTTCACCTACGCGAACGCGGCGTCTCCGACGCACGCGGTGGGCCTGCCGTCGTGCGACAGCTCGCGGACGTCGCCGCCGCAGGCCCGCAGGCGCGAGAACCACGGCGCGGCGAGCGCGCGCAGCTCCGAGCGCTGCGCGTCGATCCAGGAGTCGATGGCCGGCTCGCGGCGCACGGCGGTGGGGAAGCGCAAGATGTCGTCCTTCACCCCACCCGCCCCCCCGACGCGGGGAGCAGCAAAGGTGAGGCAGCAAACGTTGCTCTCCCAGAGTGCGCGGTCGAGGATCCATGGATGGGGACCTCACACCTCTCGCCGCGCGCGGGCTTCCTCTCGCTCGCGCTGCTCTCCCTCGGCGGGCTCGCGCGCTGCGCGTGCGAGGACCCGCCGGACAATCCCCCGCCTCCGCCGCCGTTGGACGGGTTCACGCTCACCCTCGAAGAGGCCCCGGCGAGCGTCGTCCGCGGTGACGCCGTCGAGGCCACGCTGCGCTTCACGCACCCCGCGGGGACCGTAGCGCTGCTGCGGGCCACCCGCGCCGACGCGCTGGGAGAGACGGTCGTCGACCGCCCCGCGAGCGAGCTCGGCATCGCGGGCACCTCGGGGACGTTCACGCTGGCCATCGACTCCCGCGCGCTGCCCTTCGGTGACGCCGCGTTTCGCTTGCTGCTCGTGGACGCGGACGATGAGGTCAGCACCGAGGCGGCCTTCACGCTCGCCGTCATGGGCGCAGCGAGCGGCGGCACCGCACCCGCGCTGTCGCAGCTGCAGGTGTCGCCGGCGAGCGTGACCCCGCCGGGCGCCGGCGCCACCGTCGCGCCGCTCTTCACGTTCGAGACCACCGATCCCGACGCCGACATCGCGACGGTGCGCGTGCGCGTGGATCGGCCCGACGGCTCCGTCTCGATCCGCGAGCGCCCCGCGGCCGCGCTCGGGATCCGCAATGCCAGCGACCGTGTGGCGGCCGCGCTCTTGCCGCTGACGAACGCCGACCCCGTCGGCTCCTACTCGGTGACGCTGACGCTGCTCGACGCGAACGCGAGCTCGAGTGCGCCCGCGACCACGCAGCTCGAGCTGCGCGCCGACGCGCCCGTCACCGCGCCCGCCATTGCGTCCTTCTCGCCCAGCACCGGCGCCGCCGGCACCGAGGTCACCCTCACGGGCGCGGGCTTCTCGCCGACGCCCGACGAGAACACGCTCACGCTCGACCGCGTGCCCGTGGACGTGCTCGCCTCGACGTCGAGCACCCTGACGGTGCGCATCCCGGCGGGCGCGAGCGCCGCGCCCTTCGTCCTACGCACGGTGGCGGGCACCGCCCGCAGCGCCCAACGCTTCGAGGTTCCCGCGAGCATCACGGTGACCGGGGACGCGCCGTCCGTCGTCGTGGGCGGCACGGTGGCGCTGCACGCGGTGGTGGTGACGTCCGACGTGCGCGCGCTCGAGTGGCTCGTCGACGGTGTGGTCGGAGGCGGCGCGGCCAGCGGCACCATCACCTCGACCGGCGTCTTCACCGCGCCGGCCGCCTTGCCGCCCGGCGGCACGGTCACCGTCGCGGCGCGCGCGCTCGGCACTGCGCTGGCCGGCGAGCTCGCGCTGCGCATCCATGCGCCCGAGTCCACCGCCGCGGGGACGACGGTGCTGGCCGCGAGCGGCGGTACCGCGACCGCCGACGACGGCACCACGCGCATCGAGATCCCCGCCGGCGCCCTCGCGTCGGACACGCTCATCGAGGTGGCGTCGCTGCCGCTCACCGCGCTGCCCGCCGCGCCGGCGGGGCGGGTCTTCGAGGGTGCCGTGGAGTTCGGACCCGACGGCCTGCAGTTCCAGGCGCCGGCGACCATCCACGTGCCGCTGCTGCACTTCCTGCAGCCCGGGCGCGAGCTGGCGCTGCGCCAGTACTTCCCCGGCACCCAGACATTCGCCGATGACTTCGTCGTCGCCACCGTGGAGGAGAGCGGCACCGTCGCGCGAGCCCAGGTCAGCCACTTCAGCGTCTTCGTCTTCGAGCGCCTCGACCTCGGCCGGCCGTCGCTACCGGCGCCGGCGATCTCGAGCCTCGAGCCCGCCAGCGGTCTCGAGGGCGCGCGCGTGCCGGTGCGGCTCACGGGCACCGACCTGAGCCCCGAGCTCGACGTGCGCGTGCTGAAGGACGGCAACCCCACCACCGACATCACGCCCGGGCCCCTGTTCGTCGCCGGCGACGAGGCCGGTCTGCTCCTCGACATCGGCGTGCTCACCGACCTCGGCGCCGGCGCGTCGCGCGTCTACACGCTCGAGCTCGCGCGCCCGATCGGCGCGCCGGCACAGGTCGCGTTCACGGTGCAAGGGCTCGCCGAGTGGACAGTCGCCGCCGGTGCCGAGGAGGCGAACCCGCCGAGCGGGACGTACTCTGCGGTGGACATCGCCGGCACCGTGCGCGTGACCGGCGGGCGGCTCGACGTGACGGCGACGCGGCGCGTGGACATCAGCGGCACCATCGACGCGCGCGGCGCACCCGGGGCGAGCGCCGCGGGCCCCGTCGGCGGCAGCGCGGGTCCC
>CAZONM010000117.1:0-14350 GCA_964580865.1 uncultured Myxococcales bacterium
GGCCGCGGCGCCGCGCCAGATCGGGGGCGTCGCCGCCGTCACCGTGGTGTACGGCCTCATCAGCCCGGTGACCCTGTGGTTCACCAAGCTCACCATCGACGCCATCGCGGCCAAGCCCGCCGCGTGGAGCGAGCCTCAGCTCCTGTGGCCGGTGTTGGGCTTGGGCTCCATGGCCGTGGTCAGCAAGGCGCTCGGGTCGTTCGTCGATCGCCTCCAAGACGTCTTCTCCGACCGCGTGTGGATGGCGGCGCATCGGCGCTTCCTGCTGCACGTCGCCAACGCCGACCTCGGCTTGCTCGACGATCCCGCGTGGCACGATCGCCTGACGCGCGCCAAGGCCGACGTCGGCTGGCGGCCCTACAACCTCACCATCACGATCATCCACGCGGTGTCATCGGTCGTCACGGTGGTGACGCTCTTGACCGCGCTGTTCCTGCTCGATCCGCCGCTCCTCGTGCTCGGCGTGGTGTCGGTGCTCCCGCACACGGTCATGCGCCTGCGCGTCAACAAGCGTTTCTATGAGCTGTTCTGGACCACCACGCGCCGGGAGCGCGAGCACGACTACCTCGTGGAGGTGGCGACCGATGCGCGCTTCGCGAAGGACGTGCGCGCGCTCGGGCTCGCCGACCACGTCGTGGAACGCGCCAAGGCCCACTCCCACGACCGGCTCGAGCACAAGCGCCGGCTGTATCGCGACGCCAACCGCGGTGACTTCGTCGGCTCCATGATCTCGGCCGGCGTGCTGGTGGTGGGCTACCTGGTGATCGCGCGCGGCGCCACGCTCGGTCGTCTGACGGTGGGCGACGTGGCCGCGATCTTCGGTGCCTTCACGGCGCTCACCGGTCAGCTCGGCGCGCTCTTGCAGTCGGTGGCGCGCATCGATGAGCACGCCGCCTTCCTCGACGACTACTTCGGCTTCCTCGCCATCACGCCCGCCATCCGCGCGCCCGCCGAGCCCCGCGCCCTACCCGAGCGCGTCGGTGCGGTACGCCTCGAGGGCGTGAGCTTCACCTACCCGGGCCAGAGCGCGCCCGCGCTCGTCGACGTGGACCTGGAGGTGCGCACCGGGCAGATCGTGGCGCTCGTGGGCGAGAACGGCGCGGGCAAGAGCACGTTGGTCAAGCTGCTGTTGCGCTTCTTCGATCCCACGAGCGGCGCCGTGCGCGTCGACGACCTCGACGCGCGCGAGGTCGATCCTCAGGCGCTGCGCCGCCACGTCGGCGTGCTCTTTCAGGACTTCGGCACCTTCGAGCTCGAGATCAAGGACATGGTTGGCTTCGGCCGCATCGACGCGCCCCTCGACCGCGAGCGCGCGGAGCTCGCCCTGCGCAGCGCCCGCGCCGACGAGGTGGTGCGCTCCCTCGGCAAGGGCCTCGACTCCGTGGTTGGACGGGTGCTCGAGGGCGGCCACGACCTGAGCGGCGGCCAGTGGCAGCGCCTCGCGCTGGCGCGCCTCATCTACCGCGACGCCGACCTGTGGATCCTGGACGAGCCCACCGCCAACCTCGACGCCACCGTGGAGGCCGAGGTGTTCGCCGAGCTGCGCGCGCTGTTGCAGGGGCGCATGGGCATCATCATCTCGCACCGCTTCTCGACGGTGCGCAGCGCCGACGAGATCGTGGTCCTCGAGCACGGGCGCGTGCTCGAGCGCGGCACGCACGATCAGCTCATGGCGCTCGGCGGGCGCTACGCGGCGATGTTCACGCTGCAGGCGAGCGGGTACCGGTAGGTGCGCGCGCGCGTGTGAGGCGACGTCGGGCCCGATCAGAGCCACATGCGGGCGATCGCCACGTCGTTGTTGGTATTCGTCGTGTAGCCGACGAGCACCAAGCGCCCGAGCGAATCGACGAGCACTCTGGCCACGCCGCCGGAGCCCAGCGCCGCGAAGTCGGCGCGCGCGACGCCGTCGCCGTCGAACGATGCGACCAGGCCGCCGTCAGAGAGCGCCACGCGATAGACGTCGAAGCCGCCGTTGTTCCCGCCCGCGACGAGGAGGTCGTCACCGAGGCGCAGCAGCGACGGCCAACCCGCCACCGGGATCGCCAGCTTTCCGTCCCCGCTGAAGGTGCTCACGAATTGGCCCGCTTCGTCGATGACCTCGATGGTGGGGGAGCCGAGCTCCGCGATCGCGACCATGCCGCCGTCGTCGAGCCCGAACACATCGTCAGAGTAGAAGACTGTTCCGCCCGCGGCGAAGGACGTAATGCCATCGCCGGCGAACGTCGCGTCGAGCGCTCCCGCCGGCGTCAGACGGGCCAAGCTTCGCGTTCCTGCTACGTCCCCGGAGAGCAGGAAACGACCCGCGCCGTCGATGGCGATACCGTTTCCCGAGAACCCGTCGACGCTGACCTTGCCGGCGACGCCGAAGCTCGGGTCCCGCGCGCCACCGGCGGTCAACTTGACGAGGCGCGTGCCCGACGCCACCGTCGCGGCGACGTACAAGGTGCCCGACGCGCCCGCGGTGGCGGCGACCCAGGTCGCGCTGCCCGTGAGATCCACGGTGTCGAGGGTGACGGTGGAGCCGGACTCGCCGAACCCCGCGAGCAGGTCCCCCTCGCTCGTGAGCGCGACCACGCGCGCGGTGGCGCCGTAGCGATAGGCGAGCAGGATCGAGTCGTCGTCGCGGACGACCAGGTTGGTGCCCGCCGGGACGTCAATCCCCACCGAGGTCTCGAGCAGCACGCTGCCGCCGCTGCCGAAGCTCGTGTCGAGCTGCCCGCCGACGCCGAAGCGCAGCACGTGCAGCGTGTTGTCTTGGTACCCCTGCACCGCCACCACGAGCTTCCCATCGCTCTGCAGCGCCGCGGCCCGGCCGACGTCGTCCGTCGCGCTCACGCTGTAGCTCATGACGCCCCCCGTGCCGAAGGTCTCGTCGAGGCGTCCGGGCTGATCGGTGAGGAGGAGCCCGAGGTCCGCCGTGGCGTCGGCGTCGGCGGCCGTGGCGACGATGGTGAGCGTGGCGTGGGTCGCGAGCGCGGTGGCCGATCCCGCGGTGAACGCGAGCGCCCCGACGGTCTCGCCCGCGGCGATGATCAGCGGAGCGACGGTCACGTCGGCGGGCAGGCCCTGGACGGTCATCACGACGTCGCCGTCAAACGCGGTGCGAGCCACCGTGAGCGAGACCTGAACGGTCTGGCCGCGCGCCAGGCGCAGCTCGCCGTTGCCGAGCGTGAGCGCGATCGACGCCTCACCCTCGCCTTCGCCCTCGCCCTCACCTTCGCCCTCGCCCTCGCCTTCTCCCTCGCCCTCGCCTTCTCCTTCGCCCTCCCCTTCCCCCTCACCTTCGGCAGCCCCACCGCAGGAGCAGGCGCTCTGACCAACCACCGCGAGCGCCGAGACCACAAGCAACGAGAGCGAAGCGCGAGACAGCACGGAGCACCACCTGGAAAAGCATCGATATTCTTTCATTGGGTTGAATCGTCAATCCAGAGGCTGCCGACAGCGGGGATCAACTGCGTTGATGCGTCGCCAGGCTTGGTCGTTCCGGCGATTCCGGCGTCGCGTCCTCGGCACGTGGCTACGGCCACGCGCCTCCGGTGCTCCTTGGGCTCACCGGAGATCCCGGCGCCTGGCTCGGTCAACCCAAGTGACCACCGCTGTCGCCGCGTCGGTTCTGCAAGATCTTGACGAAGCTGCGCCCGCGCAGCTCGTCGAGCGTGAGCCCCGTGGCCAGCGCCTCGGCCTCGGTGAGCGCGCCGCAGTTGATGCCGCGCAGGAAAAAGTTGAGCAGCCCTTGACCAGTGGCGGCGTCGTCGAAGACGTCGCCCACCAGCGTGGCCTGCGCCGCCTTGGCGACGAAGTTCTGCAAGCGCGCGCTCGCGGCCGGCAGCGCCTCGAGGAAGAACGAGTAGAGCGCGGCGTAGCGCGTGGGCAGCTGCGCCGGGTGCAGGTCCCAGCCCTGGTAATAGCCGTGCACCAGCGAGTGGCGAATGTGGCGCACGTGCAGGCCCCACGCGGCGTGCACCGCGTCGACGTTCTCCTTCTGCTGCGCGGGCGTGAGCGCCTCGCCGCGGTGCAGCGGCACCGGCATCACGTTGGTGGCGCCGTCGGACAGCCACAGCCCCGTGCCGGCGAAGGCGTTGGTCATGAACGCCTTCGCCCACGTGCAGTGCCAATGATCCATCGACTGATAGGCCGCGGTGATGTTGTTCGACGCCGTGAAGTCGTAGGTGCCGAAGTGCGCGGCCACGCACCGGCCGCGCGCCTGGTCGAGGAGCTTCGGCAGGCCGATGGTGCCGTCGAGCAGGATGATGGTGCGCAGATCCTCGATCATCACCTCGAGCCGCAGGGCGCCCGCGGGCAAGCCCAGCTTGGCCTCGAGCGCCTCCAACAGGTCGACCAGCACGCCCACGTGCTCGGGCGTGGTGATCTTGGGCAGCGTCACCACGAAGCCGTCGGGCAGGTGGCCGCCGGTCTCCGCCACCAGCGACGTGACGAAGAGGTCGAGGGTGCGCGCCGAGCGCGCGAACAGCTCGTCGGAGAAGGTCTTGATGCGGATGCCGATGAACGGCGGCAGCGTGCGCTCCCGCATCCCGAGCGCGACCTCGTGAGCGCAGCGCACGGCGTCCGCGTCTTCCTCGGCGGCCGGGCGGTTGCCGTAGCCGTCCTCGAAGTCGATGCGCTGGTCCTCCACCGGCTCGCGCTCGAGCTTGGCGCGCACGCGCTGGTACACCACGTCGGCGACGCTGTCGGCGACGCCGATGGCGCGCGCGAAGGTGCGCGCGTCGGGCGCGTACTCGTCGAGCACCTTGAGCGCGGCGCGCCCGAGCTTGTGCGCCGAGTCGTGCTTGAAGAGCTGCGCGCCGCCATACACCGAGTGCACCGGCTGGCGCGACGCGCTCTCGCCCACGAAGCGGCGCGTCACGGGCGCGTTGGCCGCGCGCAGGCGGTTGGTGGTCTCGGCGAGGAAGGCCGGCGGCAGCGAGGTCTGGCTCATCGGCGGTCTTTCCGTCGACGTCCCTTCACGGTCAACCCCCGAGCCGGTAAGGGCACGCCATGCGCTGGTGCTCCGCCCTTGCCATGACGCCGATGATCGGTCCGTGCCGCCCGAGGGCCGGCCATGGTGCCGGGGACGCGTGGCGCGCCGCGTGGGCTGCACCATGAGCACCGCCGTCGACACCGCGTTCTTGTCCACGCGCGTCGTCACCGGCGGCGCCGTGCGCCCGGCCGCCGTGCTCGTGAAGGACGGCGTCATCGTCGACGTGGTGGCGCCGGGTGCGCGCCCGCGTGACTGCGACGTCGTCGACGTGCTCGACGCCGCGCTCCTGCCCGGCATGGTCGACACCCACGTCCACGTGAACGAGCCAGGCCGCACGGCGTGGGAGGGGTTCGCCACGGCCACCCGCGCGGCCGCGCTCGGCGGCATCACGACGATCGTCGACATGCCGCTGAACGCGCTGCCGCCCACCACGTCGGTGGCGGCGTTCGAAGAGAAGCTCCAGGCCGCCTCGGGCCAGCTCGCGGTCGACGTGGGCTTCTGGGGCGGCCTCGTGCCCGGCAACACGCGCGCGCTCGCGCCGTTGGTCGAGCGCGGCGTGCTCGGCTTCAAGTGCTTCCTCATCGACTCCGGCGTGCCCGAGTTCCCGAACGTCGAGCGACGCGACCTCGACGCCGGCCTGGGCGTGCTGCGCGACGCGGGCGTGCCCCTGTTGGCGCACGCGGAGCTGCCGGGCCCCATCGCCGCCGCCGCACCAGCGGCCGCCGCCCACGACCTCCGGAGCTACCGTCATCACCTGGTGGGCCGCCCCAAGGCCGCCGAGGACCTCGCGGTGGCGCTGCTCGTCGAGCTGTGCCGCGCACACCGCGCGCAGGTGCACGTGGTGCACCATTGCTCCTCGACCTCGCTGTCGGTGATCGAAGGCGCGCGGCACGACGGGCTGCCCTTCTCCGCCGAGACCTGCCCGCACTACCTCACCTTCGCCGCCGAGGAGATCGAGGACGGCGCGACGCACTTCAAGTGCACGCCGCCCATCCGCGAGCGCGACAACCGCGAGGCGCTGTGGGGCGCCCTGCGCGCCGGCGTGCTCGACGCCGTCGTCAGCGATCACTCGCCCTGCACCGCGGCGCTCAAGCGCCTCGACACCGGCGACTTCGAGCGCGCCTGGGGTGGCATCTCGGGCTTGCAGCTCTCGCTGCCCGCCACGTGGACGGGCGCGCGCGCCCGCGGCGCCTCGCTCGTCGACGTGGCGCGCTGGATGAGCGAGCGCCCGGCGGCGCTGGCCGGCCTCGCGCGCAAGGGCGCCATCGCCAAGGGCAACGACGCGGACCTGGTGGCGTTCGATCCCGACGCCGCCATCACCGTCGACCAGGCGCTGCTCGCGCACAAGAACCCGATCACGCCGTACCACGGCCGCGCGCTCACGGGCGCCGTGCGCGCCACGTGGCTGCGCGGACGGTTGGTGACGAGCCGCGGCAGCGGCGTCGTCGAGCGGAACGGCCGCCTGCTCTTGAAGGGAAGGACCGCGTGAGCACCAGCACCAACGACCTCGCGTCGTTCACGGACCTCGTCGACCTCGCCAGCGAGCGCCTGGGCGGCGCGAGCATCCACTGCACCGACGACTTCTTCGCGGGCATGGAGAACCTGGTGAAGGCGAAGGAGCCCGTGTGGGACGAGGCCGCCTACACGGATCGCGGTAAGTGGATGGACGGGTGGGAGTCGAGGCGCTCGCACCGCGAGAACCACGTCGCTCATGACGGAGGCGAGCACCACGACGACTGCATCGTGCGCCTGGGCGCGCCCGGCGTCGTGCGCGGCGTGGTCGTCGACACGGCGTTCTTTCGCGGCAACTTCCCGGCCCAGTGCGCGATCGACGGCGCGGTCGTCGAGGGGCACCCCGCGGCGAGCGCCGTCGCCGCCGAGGCACGCTGGCTTCCGCTGCTGCCGAGGAGCGCGCTCACCGGCAACAGCAAGAACGCCTTCGCCGTCACCAGCGACGTGCGCGTGACGCACGTGCGGCTGCGCATCTTCCCCGACGGCGGCGTGGCGCGCCTGCGCGTGTACGGCGAGCCACTGCCCGACTGGCGCATGCACGGCGGGCTCGACGGCGAGCTCGACCTCGCGAGCTGCGAGCTCGGCGGGCTCGTGGTGGCGTGCAGTGACATGTTCTTCGGCTCACGCCACAACCTGCTGTTCCCCGGGGCGTCGAGCGGCATGCACGACGGCTGGGAGACGCGGCGATCGCGGCGCGCGGGCTTTGACTGGGCCGTGGTGCGCCTGGCGGCGCGTGGCGCGCCGCGCCGCGTGGTCGTCGACACGTCGCACTTCAAGGGCAACTGCCCCGAGAGCTTCGCGCTCGAGGGCTGCGACGGCTACGACGGTGAGCGCACTGCGTGGCGCGAGCTCGTAGCGCGCGTTCCGCTGCAGCCGCACACGCGCCACGTCCTCTTCCCGGCTGCCGGCGTCGCCTCGTGCTCGCACGTGCGCTTGCGCGTCTATCCCGACGGCGGCGTGGCGCGCTTTCGCCTGTTCGGCGCGCTCGACGACCAGGAGCGGGAGGTCCAACGGGTGCGTCGGCTCAACGCCATGACGCCCGACGAGGCGGAGCGAGCGCTCCACACGTGCTGCGGCGCCCGCGCGTTCGCGGTCCGCGTTGCCGGCGCGCGACCGTTCGCCGATCACGCCGCGCTCGTGCGCGCCGTCGACGCGGCGTTCGGCGCGTTCGGCGAGGCCGACTGGCTCGAGGCCTTCGCCGCGCACCCACGCATCGGCGGTGCGACGCCCGCGGGCGCCGCGACCGCCGCGTCGAAGGCGCAGTCGGCCCACGAGCAGCGCGGCATGGACGGCGCCGACCTCGCGCTGGCGGCGCGCATGGCCGAGCTCAACGAGCAATACGCCAAGAAGCACGGCTTCATCTACATCGTGAAGGCGAGCGGCAAGGGCGCGGCCGAGCTGCTCGCGCTGCTCGAGGAGCGCGTCGCCAACGACCGCGCCACCGAGCTCACGAACGCCGCCGCCGAGCAGCGCAAGATCACGGCGCTGCGGCTCATGCGCATCGCCTAGGAGGACTCCATGGCCACCATCACCACCCACGTGCTCGACACCGCCCGCGGCAAGCCGGCTGCGGGCGTCCCGGTGACGTTGGAGGCGCTCGACGGCGCCGGCGCGCGCGTGCTCGCGACCAGCGCCACCGACGACGACGGGCGCTGCAAGACGCTCACCGCCGGTGGCGTGCCCGCGGGCACCTACCGGCTCGGGTTCGACACCGGCGCGTACTTCGCGCGGCTTGGCGCCGAGGCGTTCTTCCCGCGCGCGCACATCGAGTTCGTGATCAAGGACGCGGCAGCGCACTTCCACGTGCCGCTGCTGTTGGCGCCCTTCGGGTACTCGACGTATCGCGGGTCGTGACGCCCTCCGGTCCGCTACAGCGCCTTCTTGAAGTGGGAGAAGACGATGTCCATGCGCTCCCGCAGGTAGAAGCGGTGGGCCGCATGGCGCTGCACGCCGGAGTCGAGGTGCAGCGCGACGCAGCCGCGCTCCTTGCCGTAGCGCCCCATCCAGTCCAACAGCGCCGCGCCGTGGCCGCGGGAGCGAATCGTTTCGTCAGACACCAAATCGTCGACGTACCCGTAGTCGCCCCACGCCAGCGAGGTCCCGAGCCGGAACCCGCCCACGGCGCGCACGTCGCCGTCCTCGTAGAGCGCGACCACCTGGTAGTGCTCGCGCTGCTGCTGGCGCTTGACCTGCGCCACGTACTGGTCCTCGTTGAGGTGCGGCCGCAGCTGCGCCATCACGCGGTGGGTCTTGCGGAGGTCGGCGTCGGTCGCGGCGATCCTGAGGTCGGTCGTGTGGTGCTCCAAGGGTAGGCGGGGGCGTGCGTCACCTGAGGCCGATGGCGCGCAGGAGATCGCCAACGCTCTTCACGCCGGCGAAGGCCCGGACGTCGAACTGTCGGTCGAGGCGCTCCTCGAGCTCCACGACCGCCGACGCCGTCGTGAGCGACGACATGCCGATCTCGGTGAACGCGAGCCCGCGCGTCTCGGGGGAGTCCGCGAGGGTCCTACCGGCATACGCCGGCAGCAGCGCCAGCACCCTCTCGACCTGATTGCGGCGGTCCTCATTCGTCATGCTGACCTCATGGCGTGGGGTTGGGCGGTGAGCGCGGCGGCGCCTCGATCTGCAGGACCTCGCGTGCGTTGACCTCCATGACCCAGCGCAGCTCCATGTGCGTGAGCGCGCTGCCCTCGCCGCCCGCCAGGCGCTCGCGCGACGCCGCCATGGTCGCCATCTGGTTGTGGATGGGCCAATCGGTCCCGAACACCAGCTTGCGCAACAGGCCGCGCCGCTTGAAGAACGCGACCGAGCTCGGCCACTCGCCGTGGCGGTCGACCACGGTCTGGGCGATGGAGCGGATGTACTCGGTGTGACGATCGATGACGGCGAGGTCGGCCACAGGTCGGGGTGCCCGACGGTGCGCATGACCCGGACGTGACGAGGCCCGTCCACGACGTGCCGGCAACCGTGAGGGAGCCGGGCGAGCACACCGAGTAGCGCGCCCGCGCCAGGTCGTGGCCCGTGGCGCGGTGATCGCGGTGCTCCGCGAGGTCACTCATCGCCAGCGGGAACTAGCGGTGCGGGCGCGCCGCGACTGCGGCGGGGTCGAAGTGCCCGGGCAGGCACCGGCGGTGGATGAATTGCTTGCGGCGCGAGATGGCGCGCAGCGCCTTCGCCAGCGACAGGTCGTACGCGCCGGCGTCGTAGCGCGCGACCACGACGCAGTACCCGTCGTCGAACGGCGTGGCGGATCGTCGGTGTACCGACGCTGTTCTGGCGCACCCTGGAGGTGGCGCAGGACGCGCATGCTGCGCATCGTGGCAACGGGAGAGGGCGCCCCGCGCGTCGCGGAGCGCACCACCACCTCCAGCAAGCTCTCGCTCTCGCGCGACCGAGTGCTGCGCGATGCTGGCGGGGAGCTCGCGCAGCGTCGGCGGCGGGTCGCGACGGCGGAGGCACTCCTCCTGGCGGAGCGTGGTCGCGTCGGTCCAGCGATGCGTGCGGTCCGCCCGCGGCATGCGCTCACGCAGACGCCGCAGGCATCGCGCGCGGTCGAGGAAGGCCGCGGGCCAGCGCTCGACCTCACCGGTGTCACCCACCGCCCCAGGCGCGCGCAGGCCGTGCTGGTGCTCGTGGTCGAGGAACGTCGACAGCGCCCATGGTGCGCATCGGCACCCGAGCACGTTGCAGAACACCGCGTGCAGCGCGCGCGCCTCGAGTGACCGGCAGGCCGCGGTGTCTGCCTGCGGTGCGCGCTCGTCGGCGCGAATCTGCCGTCGATGGCCTCGGCGGTCGTCCCGCGGCGGTCGTCACCGTGGCCCTGAGCGAGCCCCTGATCGACATCGTGCGCGGTGCGTCCCGCGACGGCAAGGTACCCGTGCTCCGCGCGTACCGTCACGCGGAGGAGGCGGGTGCGCGCGTCGCGGAGGTCGCGCGAGTTCCACTGACGTTGGCGTGCTTGCTCGTGCGCGAGCGGGCACGTCACGAGCGCTTCCCCCGCCATGCCGCCGATCGCTCGCTGCCAAGCGTCAGCGCCGCCGTCATGCCCCTACCCGATCCCCACTACCTCGCCCCCGGAGCCGCGCACTCCACCCCGCGCACCCGCTCGATCGCGCTCGCGGCCACGCGACAGAACGGCTCCGCGCGCCCGGCCACGCGCACCACGATCGCCACCGCGTCGGACGGCATGCTCGGCAACGACAGCTCGCCGGTGCCGTCGGCGCGCGCGTCCACGCTCACGCTCGCGACCACCGCGCCTGCCTCGCTCACGGCCTCGAGCGCCACCGACCCCGTGGGCGAGCGGAACGAACGCACCACCGCCACGAGGTCGCCCGCGCGCTCGGCGAGGTCCGGGTGCGCGGGCATGGCCGAGCTCTTCTTCACGGCGAAGCCACCCTCGAGGATCGCGCGCGCCAGGTGCTCGTCGCTCACGCCCTCCTGCCAGAACGCGTCGGAGAAGCGCCGCGGCTTCACCATCAGCCCCGCCGCCACCGGGCCGTCGCCGTGCCCCCGCTCGCCGTGGCACGACGCGCAGCGCGCGCGGTACAGCTCGACCGCCGCCGCGCTCGGGTTCGGCGCGCTCGGCTGCGCCACCGGCGGGCACCGCATGCGCACGTGGAGCAGCGGTGGCGCCGCGCCCGCAGCGAGGGCGCCGAGGAGCGCGAACGAGAGCGTGAGGCAACGTCCCCTGGGTGGTTGCATTCGCACACCCTATCGCGGAATAACGTCGGCTTTCACCAACTGGAGGGAATCGTGAACCGCTCGTTCGTCTTGGTCGTGCTCCTCGTCACTGCGCTCGCGGGCGGCTGCGGCCCGAAGATCTATCCGCTCGTGACCACCGGCCTCGTCGCCGCCAAGGACGACGCCGAGCTGGTGGCGCGCGGCGAGTACCTGTTCCACGGCGCCGCGCACTGCTCGGGGTGCCACACCACGATCGAAGTAGGGGTGGCGTTGAAGGGCGGCGAACGCCCGGCCCCCTCCGGGGGCCACGTCTGGAAAATGGGCCCTCTCGGCACGCTGTACTCGCCGAACATCACCAGCGACGTGGCGACCGGCGTCGGCGGGTGGTCCGACGAAGACCTCGCGCGCGTGATCAAGGTCGGCCAGCGGCCCGACGGCACCGCCAGCGAGTTCATGGCGTTCGCGGTGGGCGAGATTGCCGACGACGACGTCAAGGCCATCATCTCGTACCTGCGCACGCTGCCGCCGGTCGCGAACGCCGTGCCGCGCCACGACGTCAGCCTCCTCGGCAGGATGGTCTTGGGCGGCGTGGCGCCACGCACCAACCAGGCGAAGGCCTCGGTGCCGCTGGGCGCCACCGTCGAGCGCGGCCGCTACCTCGCGTGGGGCCCCGCCAACTGCCGCGGCTGCCACTCCGAGGCCGACGGCTTCACCGCCAAGGCGGGCCGTGAGTTCGTCGGCGCCGACGCCCCCATGGAGAGCGAGCTGCACGACGACACCAACAGCTACCTGGCGCCGAACCTCACGCCCGACCCCTCGGGGATCACCGGCAAGTGGACGGAAGAGCAGTTCCTGCAGCGCTTCAAGGAGGGCCGCACCCAGAAGGGCTCGCCCATGCCGTGGGGCAACTACCAGAACCTGCAGGAGGACGACGTCAAGGCGCTGTGGCTCTACCTGAAGTCGCTGCCGCCTGCCAAGAAGGACTTCCCGCTCACGGTGATCCCGAAGAAGTAGCGGGCGCGTCGCAGCGATCCTGTGGCACGGCGCGGGGTTGTTCTGCTCCGCCTCATGGCGGGCGCCGTCGCCGCACGGGTTCGGCCCACCGCCGCTGAGCACCGCGAGTCGGGACTCTGCAAGCGACGACCGCGGCCTGGTCGAAGGCGCACCGGGCGTCGGATGCGCAACCGAGAGCCCAAAGAGAGACCCCCGGGGGTGCCGGGGGCCTCTCTCATCCCAGGGTGCGGGCCGCAGGGCACCGCGACGCGATCAGTAGCGCCAGAGCGACAGCTCGCCGCTGTTGGTGCTCCAGAGCGTGGCCCAGCTCCAGGCGTTGGCCAGCAGGTCCTGGCCCTCGAGGACCCAGGTGCCCGTGACGTTCGAGTAGCGGGTGGTGCCCGAGTAGCGGTAGCGGTACATGCCGTTCGGGCCCTTGTAGCTGCCCATGTTCGTGCCGCGCTCCGTGACACCGGTGGGCGCCAGGGTGAGGTTGAAGCCCATGGTGCGGACGCCGTCATCCACCCACACCTCGGGGTAGTAGCAGTACTCGCCGGCCTCATACTCGTAGGCGCACTCGTTGGCGCAGTCGCACCAATTCCAGTCCGCGTCGTAGCACTGGGCCTCCCACGACCAGCACTCCTCGACGGTGCCGGGCTCCCAGTGGCCGAACTGCAGGTCGATGGTGCCGCTGGCGCTCGCCGAGGCGTTCGTGCCGCGAGCGGTGATGCGCGCGTTGCCGAGATCGACGTAGCCCCAGCCGTAGCTGTTGGTCGTGCAGTCATAGGCCGACGCGTAGGCGTACATGTAGTTCGAGCGCTGCGGCTGACCCGGGCCCACCTTGGTGGCGTAGTCGCTGCCGTACACGTAGAGGTCAGTGGAGCTGCAGTCCTGGTAGGTGTGGAGCTCGGCGGAGAACCCGTCTCCCTTGGAGCTGTAGCGCCACTGTTCGGCGGCGGCGGCGGCGGGCGTGGCAACGAGCGCGGCAAAAGCGACGAGCGAGAGCGAACGGAGCATCAGTTCCCCCGTGAAGGATGGTGGTGTTTTGTGCAGTCGATCGACTGCGGGCATTCCCTACATGTAGGCAGGTGCAACGCTAAGCGTCATTTCCATGTCGAACGTACGGTCTCTGCGCGGCGCTCCGCGCAGCGCACGCGGCCGCCGCGCTAACGTGACGCCGCGCATGGGTTTTCATACCCGCCACCTGTGGATCCCACGGCTCAGCCGGGTCTGTTTCCACGGGAGCCGGTGAGCGTGTCGACATCACAGCACCTGACCTCGACCCGGCCGCCGGGGCCGAGCCAAGCCGACCGGCAGCTCCTCACGGAGCTGTACCGGACCCATGGGAGCCGCGTGTACAGCCGCTGTCTCTACCTGCTGCGCGACAAGGAAGAGGCGAGGGACGCCATGCAGGAGGTCTTCATCAAGGTGCAGAAGAACCTCGCCGAGTTCCGCGGCGAGGCCTCGCCGCTCACGTGGATGACGCGCATCGCCACCAACCACTGCCTGAACGTCATCCGCGCCAAGCGCGCCGCCTGGCACGACAAGTACAAGCGCGAGGTCGAGTCGGGGGAGCAGGCCAAGAGCCTCGGCCCCACGCTCAAGGAGAACCAGCAGCTCTTGAAGCTCGCCCTCGCCAAGGTCGAGCCCGAGGTGGCCGAGGCCGCCATCTACTACTTCGTCGACGAGATGACCCAAGCCGAGGTGTGCCAGCTGGTGGGCCTGTCGGCGCCCACGTTGAGGAAGCGCCTGCGCGAGTTCATCGACGTGGCGCGCGCGGAGATCACGAAGGCCGTCCCCGGCATCGAATTCCAGGAGGCGCCGATCTGAGCGTCGCTCAGCTCCCGTAGCACCATGTCGCCGCGCATCACCCTCCCCGACCTCGACGCCGAAGAGCTTGGCCCTTCGGGCTTCGAGCTGCGCCGCTTCGTGGCCGGCGAGCTGTCGGCCGAGCGCCGCGCCGAGCTCGCGCGCCTCATGGACGCAGACGCTGCGCTCAAGGCGCGCGTCGACGCGCTGGCCGCCGAGCAGCGCGCGGAGGACGCGGCCTTCGCGCTCGAGGTGCCCCTGCCCCGCTTCCTCGACGAGGTGGAGGCCAAGGTCGTGCGCCGGTCGCCCTTCGCGTGGCTGCGCGCGCTGCGCCTGCCGGGAACGCTCGGCGCGCTCGCGGCCGCGGCCGCCGCCGTG
>CAZONM010000118.1:0-4154 GCA_964580865.1 uncultured Myxococcales bacterium
CGAGGGCGAGGAGCACCGCAGGGCCGTGCCTCGTGGCATGGACCGAGGACGCGACACTGTCTTCTCGAGGAGCGGGATCGGCGAGAAGCCCGAGCGAGCGCCGCTCAGGACTTCCGCTAGCGTGTACTAGTGTGGCTCGTCGTCGGGCTCGGCAACCCCGGGCGGGAGTACGCGGGGACTCGGCACAACGTCGGGTTCCTCGTGGTCGACGCGCTGGCCCGTCGTCACGGCGCCGGCGCGTTCGCGTCGAAGTTCAAGGCCGAGGTCGCGCAGGTCAACGTGCGCGGCCAGAGCGCGCTGTTGCTCAAGCCGCAGACCTTCATGAACCTGTCGGGCCAGGCGGTGCAGCCCGCCATGGCCTTCTACAAGGTCGCGCTCGAGCACATCGTGGTCGTGCATGACGACCTCGACCTCGAGCTCGGCCAGATCAAGCTCAAGCGCGGCGGCTCACCCGGCGGGCACAACGGCCTCAAGAGCATCGACAGCCAGATCGGGCCGAGCTACCTGCGCGTGCGCGCCGGCATCGGCCACCCGCGCAGCAAGGCGCCCGAGGGCGCCGCGCACCGCGCGGGCGGTGTGGTCGGCCACGTGCTCGGCCCCTTCAAGGGCAAAGACGCGGAGGAGGCCGCCATCCTCGTCGAGCACTGCGCCGACGCCGTCGAGCTCGTCATCGCCGAAGGCCTCGAGAAGGCGCAGCTGCGCTTTCACAGCATGAAGCCCGGCGGCGCCTGAACACGTCAGCGCGCCTTGAGCAGGCTCGGCACCGACAGCACCGCGATGGCGCCGACGATGAGCGCGGCGCCGGCGAGCTCGAACATCGACGGCAGAGCGGCGCCGAAGATGGCCGCGCTGCCGACGCTCGCCACCAGCCCGGCCAAGATGCTCGACGCGCGGTTCACCGGCACGCAGAAGGTGTTCTCGCGCTTGTCGAGGAGGATGAGCCCGCCGAAGATGCCGGTCCCTTGCGAGAGCAGGCCGACGGCGAGGATGGCGCCGATGGTCGGCTCACGCCAGACGTCGACGAAGCCGCGCTGCAGATCGAGCGCGACGGGCGAATCGCCGACCAGCGCCCAGAGCGCGAGCGCCGCCACCACCAGCGGCGTCGCCACCATCTGTTCCTCCACGAAGTAGCGCGTGTTGGCGTCGGGATCTTCGCTCTTGGCGCTGCCGCTCATGATGCGCAGGCGCACGAAGTAGGCGGCGAGGTAGATGCCGATGTCGAGCGCGGCGGCGGCCGAGAGCGCGAAGCCGCCCTTCTCGGCGAACACGACCACGAGCGCCACCAGCGACAGGCCGAGTGCCGTCCACGACGTCCATTGCACGCGCCGGCGCGCCACGGCGTCGACCACGGGGGCGATGACCAGCACGCCGCCGCGCATGAGCAGCATGGCGAAGACGATGGAGATGCCGTCGAAGGTGTAGGCCAGCGTGGTGGTGACGACGATGGCGGCGGTGCAGGTGCCCGACACGAGCGTGCGTAGGCGCGGCACCGGCACCGCGAGGCGCCCGATGGTGCGGTGGGTGGCGAAGCGCCACCAGCGCGCCACTGTGAGGAAGGTGAACATGCCCACCACCGACGCCAGCACCGTCGAGGGCAAGAGCACGAAGCCGTCGATGGGCGCCGCCATGCCGTCGAGCTGCCCCTTCGACAGCAGCTTGGCGAGCGCGCTGTAGGGCGCGTAGCAGGCGAAGTAGCCGAACGCGAACCACCAGATGGAGAGGCCGCGCATCCGCCGATGCTACTCGCCACCCCGAAACCGTGCCCGTGCCTGTGCCCCTGCCTGTGCCCCTGCCCGTGCCCGCCCTCCCGAACGGCGGACCTGGCGAAGCGCCGAAGCCGGCGGCCTTCGCCGCTGGGCCGCGGATCCACCCGATTGACACGGGCCGAAGCTGGGGTGAGAGAGGAGTCATGGAAAAAACGAACGTTTCTTTTCCTGTGCCCTCGCTCCTGGTCCTCACGCTCGGCGCGTCGTGCGCGCCGCCCGTGGCCACCGCCGCCTTCCCCGCGCTCGACGCCGAGCCCACGTGGGGTCAGGCGCCCTTCCCGTCCGACCTGTTCGTGCACAACGGCCGCATCGGCCCCATCGCCGGCATCGACGCGCTCGCGCCGCTGGCCGTGGACGTGCTCGGCGCGCAGCTCGCGGCCCTCGACGGCTTCGGTCTGCGACCGGTCATCGAGCTGCCCATCGCCGGGCCCGTGGACGTCGCCACCGTGCCGGCGCGCACCGATGGCGCCACGGCGGCAGTGTTCGTCATCGACGTCGACGAGGGCTCGCCCGCCTTCGGCACCGTGGTGCCCTACGACTGGCGCTTTGACCACGAGGGCGCGCGCGTCCGCGGCGCCATCGCCCGCGGCCACGTGCTGCGCGAGCGCACGCGCTACGCCGCCGTGCTCACCGAGGGCGTGCGCGGCGAGGGCGGGCGCCTTGGGCCGTCGCCCGGCTTCGTGGCGCTGCGCGACAGCGCCCCCGAGGCGCTGCCCGTGCACCTGCAGAGCACGCGCGTCGCGCTCGACGCCGTCGTGAGGCTCACCGGCCGCACCGACGTGGTCTCGCTCGGCACCTTCGTCACGCAAGACGCGCGCGGGCCGGTGCACGCGGCGCGCGCCGCGCTCGACGCGCTGCCGGCGCCCACGGTCGCGTTCCCGAACCCCGAGCTGATCTTCGCGGGCGACGAGCGCCTGAGCGCGCTCCTTGGCACCGCGCCGAGAGACGAGCAGGGCCGAGCGCGCCTGGGCTGGGGCCAGCCCGCGGGCCTGGCGCACGACGGCGTGGCGGCGCTTGGCACCGGCGTGCTCACCGGCGTGACCTTCCGGCGCCCGGAGCTCGATGGCGCAGACGCCGACGCCCCCAGCTCCGGCACGTGGCACCTCGGCGCCGATGGCGCGCCGGTGGTGCAGGGGCCGGCCTCGTTCCCCATCAGCGTTGCCATCCCCGCGGGGGTCATGCCCGAGCGCGGGTGGCCGGTGGCCATCTTCGGACATGGCCTCGGCGCCGGACGCCACCAGATGCTCGCCTTCATCGAGACCTTCGCGCGCGCGGGCTACGCCACCGTCGCCATCGACGCCGACGGCTTCGGCAGCCGCTTCCGTGATCAGGACGAGCGCAACGACGTGGCGCGCATCCTCGGCGAGGGCTACGGCGGCACCGTCCAGGGGCCCGACGGCTTCGGCGACATCGAGGGCCCGGTGACGTCGTACGGGTTGTTCCACGACTTCGTGAACATCCTCGCCATGCGCGACCAGATGCGTCAGAGCGTCATCGACCTGTCGCAGGTGGTGCGCGCGCTGCGCGACCCCGCGCTCGATCTCTCGCCGCTCGTGCCCGGCGCGCGCGTCGACGGTGCGCGCGTGGTGTACCTCGGCGAGAGCTACGGCGGCGTGCTCGGCGCCACCTTCGCGGCCGTCGAGCCGGACGTGACCTTGTTCGTGCTCGACGTGCCGGGCGGCGGCATCCTCGACTACGCGGCGGCCAACGCGCCCAAGCTGCGCCCGTTCCTCGAGCTGTTCCTGCCGTCGGCCTACGGCTCGGTGGAGACGCTCGACCGCTTCAGCACGCTCCTGTCGCTCGGCAGCGCGCTCTTGGACGGCGCCGATCCGATCTCGTTCGCGCCCCACGTGCTCGTGGACCGCGCCAGCGTGGGCGGCGCCCCGTTGCCGCCGCGCCACGTGCTCATCCTCGAGGCCATCAACGACGAGATCATGGCCAACGGCGCCACCAACGCGCTGGCGCTGGCCATGGGGTTGCCGATCCTCGGCCCGAGCTACGACGGCGACGCCCGCTTCGCCGTCGTCGACGGCGAAGCCAGCGCCAACCTCGAGGGCCAGACCGCGGTGATGATTCAACAGTCGCCGGCCTGCCACGGCACGAACTGGACGCGAGAGCAAGGCGAACGCGAGTGGGGCCTGTACGGCGAGGAGGACATCGAGCACCTGGCGCTCGATGCGCCCGTGATCATCAAGAACCCGATCCGCCAGACGCACGACCTCGTCGGGAGCGTCTTGCGCGACCACGCCGAGGGCCGCGCCCCGGCCGTGGCCCACCCGGCCCCGCCGCGCCAGGACTTCGACGACGACGGCGTGAGCGATGCGGACGACGCGACCCCGTGGGGGCAGTAGCAGCAGGAGATCACCGACCGCCCGAAGCGAGCGGAGG
>CAZONM010000118.1:4254-14349 GCA_964580865.1 uncultured Myxococcales bacterium
CGGCGACGCCGCCGGAGCGAGCAGCAAGCCGCCATATCCCGCGGCGTCCTCACCGGCCGAGGGCCGGCGCCGCAGCAGAAGGGCGTCCGCGGATCCTGGCCCAACGCGCCGTCGCGACCCGGAGCGCAGGGTAGGGCCAGGTCCGCGGACGCGAGTCGAAACCGGGACCTCGTTGTCCCCTTCTTCGACACAAAGCGAGCGGAGGCGGCGACGCCGCCGGAGCGAGCAGCAAGCCGCCATATCCCGCGGCGTCCTCACCGACCGAGGGCCAGAACCGCAGCAGAAGGGCGTCCGCGGATCCTGGCCCAACGAGCCGCAGCGCAGTGGCGGGTTGGGTAAGGCCAGGTCGGCGGGCGCAGGTCGAAGAAGGGGACCTTGTTGTCCCCTTCTTCGACAGAACACGGAGCGGGAGGGATTCGAACCCTCGATACGGTTGCCCGTACGTCAGATTTCAAGTCTGATGCCTTCAACCACTCGGCCACCGCTCCGTCGTCGGTTGTACCAGAACGCGCGTGGGGTAGCGTCTCCTTCGTCATGGCACGGCAGGCGCTCCAGGCGCTCGGCACCTCGATCTTCTCGGAGATGTCCCGGCTCGCCAACGAGCGCGGCGCCGTCAACTTGTCGCAGGGCTTCCCCGACTTCGACGGACCGCCCGAGATCGTCGACGCCGCCGTGGCCGCGCTGCGCGGCGGGCAGAACCAATACGGCCGCTCCATGGGCGTGCCGGCGCTGGTGCAGCAGATCGCCCGTCACCAGCGCCGCTTCTGGGACCTCGACGTCGACGCCATGACGGAGGTGTGCGCCACCGCCGGCGCCACCGAGGGCATCGCCGCCGCCATGCTCGGCTTGCTCGAGGCCGGTGACGAGGTGGTGCTGTTCGAGCCCTTCTACGACGGCTACCCCGCGACCGCGGCCATGGCGGGCGCCACGGCGCGCGTGGTCACGCTGCGCGCGCCCGGCTTTCGCGTCGACGAGGGTGCGTTGCGCGCCGCGCTGACGGAGCGCACGCGCATGATCGTGGTGAACTCGCCGCACAACCCGAGCGGGCGCGTCTTCACCGTCGACGAGCTCGACGTCATCGCGGGCGTGTGCGTGGAGCGCGACCTCCTCGCCCTGTCCGACGAGGTGTACGAGCACCTGGTGTTCGCGGGCGCGCGCCACGTGCCGCTGGCGTCGCGCGCCGGCATGCGCGAGCGCACGGTGACCTTGTCGTCGACGGGCAAGACCTTCTCGTTCACGGGCTGGAAGGTGGGGTGGGCCACGGGGCCGGCGCCGCTCATCGCGTGCGTGCAGCGGGCGCACCAGTTCCTCACCTTCTGCGCGGCCACGCCGCTGCACGCGGCGATGGCCACGGCGCTCGAGCACCTCGACGACGGCTTCGTCACCGCGCTGCGCGCCCAGTACACGGCGCGCCGCGACTTCCTGGTGTCGACGCTGCGCGACGTGGGCTTTGCGCCCTGCGTGCCCGAGGGGACCTACTTCGTCCTGTGCGACACTCGCGGGCTCACCGGCGACGACGATGTCACCTTCGCGCGCCGCCTCATCGACGAGGCGGGCGTGGCCGCCATCCCACCGAGCGCCTTCTACATGAGCGCCGTCGACGAGGGCAGCAGGCTCCTGCGCTTCGCCTTCTGCAAGCGCGAGCAGACGCTCGACGAGGCGGCGCAGCGGCTGCGCGCCTGGCGGCGCACGCGCCCGTCGGAGCGCCGCGCATGACGCCCGAGTCGCTGCGCGCGCTCTTGGTGTCGGTCGTCGAGGGCGCCGTCAGCGTCGACGAGGCGCTGCGCCGCGTGGCGCACGCGCCGTACCAGGAGCTCGGCTTCGCCAAGGTCGATACCCACCGCGCGCTCGTGCAGGGCGCCGCCGAGGTCATCTACGGCGAGGGCAAGCTGACCGACGAGGTGGTGGCCATCGCGCGCGCCCTGATCGAGCGCGGCCAGGACGTGGTGGTGACGCGCGTCGACGCGCGCGTCTACGACGCGCTGCGCGCGCTGGCGCCCGACGCGCGCTACGTCGAGCGCGGCCGCGTGGTGACCATCGTGCGCACCGCGCCGCCGCGCCTGGGCCGCGCCGCGCTCGTGTGCGCGGGCACCAGCGACCTGCCCGTGCTCGAGGAGTGCGCGGCCGTGTGCGCCGCGTGGGGCATCGAGGTCGAGCGCTTCGTCGACGTGGGCGTGGCCGGGCTCCATCGCCTGCTGGCGGCGCGCGCGGCCATCGACGCCAACGACGTCGTCATCGTGGTGGCGGGCATGGAGGGCGCGCTGCCCTCGGTGGTGGGCGGCATCACCAAGAAGCCCGTCATCGCCGTGCCCACGTCGGTGGGCTACGGCGCCAACCTGGGCGGGCTCACGGCGCTCTTGGCGATGCTGAGCGCGTGCTCGAGCGGCGTGGTGGTGGTCAACGTCGACAACGGCTTTGGCGCCGCGGCCGCGGCGCGACGCATGCTGGCGCGGTGAGGGGTCCCTTAGCTCGGCCCGCACTTCGGCATCGGCAGCCCGTCGAGCAAGAGGTTCGCGAGCGCCTCGCTGGCGCAGCGCAGGCGCTGCACCACCGACGGCTCCGCCAGCGCGCGCTGACGGGCCGCGAGGTCGTGCAGCAGGCACGAGCACGCCACGTCGGCGAGCACGCAGGGCTCGTGCATGCACAAGGGCAGCTCGCCGAGCACGTGGCTCGCCTCGGGGCAGAGCTGCAAGAGGCGCGCGTAGCAGGAGCGCAGCGCGCGCAGCTCGTCGCCAGCGCGCTCGTGGTCGTCGGCCACCAGGCGCTCGGCGACGGCGCGCCGGTACATCAGGCCTTCGGCCGGCAGCTCCTCGCGCAGCGCCGCGCGCGCCACGCCCTGCACCAACAGGTGAAAGCGCCCGTCGGGCAGGCGCTCGTGGTGCACCACGCGGCCAACGCAGGCGACGGGCGCGAGCCCCGGCAGCGGGCCGCACGCGCACGCGCCGTCGAGCAACACCACGCCGAGGTGGCCGTGGCCCTCGAGCACGTGCTCGGTGAGCTGGCGGTAGCGCCCCTCGAAGACGTGCAGCGGCAACAGGGTGTGCGGGAAGAACACCGTCGACGGCAGCGGGAACAGCGGCAGCGCGTGCAGCGCGCTTTGCAGGCGCTGGTCTGCGATCATGGCCCTTCCGCCCCGCACATCCACCCCCTACTGTAGCGATGGTGAGCGGCCGGCACGAGCAAGTGGACCTTCACGAGGCAGGGGCCGGGATCAGGGCCGCGCGCCCCTTCGACGGCGACGCCTTCGAGGCCGCGGTGCGCGCGCTGGTGGCCGCCTGCGGCGTCGACGAGCCCCTGCACCTCGGCGGCACCCCCGAGCGCGTGCGCGCGCTGTGGGCCGACCGCCTGCTCGACGGCTACCGGCGCGATCCCGCCGAGGAGCTCGGTGCGGGCTTCGCCGATCCCCGCACCGACGTCGTGGTGGTCCGCGGCATCGCCGTGCACGGCGTCTGCCCCCATCACCTGTTGCCGTTCCGGGGTAAGGCCCACGTGGCGTATCTGCCGGGCGGGCGCCTGCACGGTTTTGGTCGCATCGCGCGCCTGGTGGACGCGCTGGCCCACCGCTTCACGTACCAAGAGTGGCTCACGCGCGACGTCGCCGACGCCATGGTGGCCCACGGGCAGGCGCAGGGGGCGGTCGTCGTCATCGAGACGGTGCAGCTGTGCCTGGTGCTGGGCGAGGACCGACGCTGCGATGAGCGCGTCGTGACCCAGGCGTGCTCGGGCGTCTTCAAGGACGACGCCCTCGCGCGCGCCGAGGTGCAGCGCCTGGTGCTCCCCGAGGGTGATCTGGATCGCACCGGTCGTTGACGATCCCATGACGCGGTGCGTAAGCTCTCGTACGTGTCGCGCACCGACGACGAGAACGACCCGCTGCTCGGCCGTGTCATCGACGGGCGCTTCACCGTGCAGAGCGTCCTCGGGCGCGGCGGCATGGGCGTGGTGTATCGCGCGCACCAGGCCAGCCTCGAGCGCAGCGTCGCGCTCAAGGTCATGAGCGCCCCGGCGCACGACGACGAGAGCGGCGCGCGCGAGGCCGAGTTCCAACGGCGCTTCTTCTTGGAGGCGGCCACGGTGGCGCGCCTCAAGCACCCGAACACCATCACGGTCTTCGACTACGGCAGCAGCGTCGTCGACGACCAGCGCCTGTTCTTCATCGCCATGGAGCTGCTCGACGGCGCGCCGCTGTCGAGGCTGGTGGCCCAGGGCCGGCGCCTGCCGCCCGCGCGCGCCGTGCACATCGCGCTGCAGATCTGCCGCTCGCTGCGCGAGGCACACAAGGCCGGCATCGTCCACCGCGACCTGAAGCCCGGCAACGTCATGGTGCTGCGCCCCGATCAGGGCGACGACGACGACGAGGGCGAGGGCGACTTCGTCAAGGTGCTCGACTTCGGCTTGGCCAAGACGCGCACCTTCGACGGCGCTAAGCCGGTGCCCGGGCTGACCAAGTCGGGCTCGTTCATGGGCTCGCCGCGCTACTCGGCGCCCGAGCAGGTGGAGGGCCGGCCCATCGACGGGCGCGCCGACATCTACTCGCTCGGCTGCGTGCTCTACCGGCTGCTCTCGGGCAAGACGCCGTTCGACGGCAAGTCGCCGGTCGAGATCATGCTCAAGCACCTGCACGACGGCGTGCCGCCCCTCGAGGCCGACGACGTGCCCGAGACGCTCGAGCGCCTGGTGATGGACTGCCTGCAGAAGGATCCCGGCGAGCGCCCGCAGAGCATGGACGTGGTGATCCAGCGCCTCAAGCTCGCGCGCGCCGAGCTCGGCGGCGGTGGCGTCAACGTGGTGGTCTTGTCCGACGAGCGCACCTCGCTGCCGCCGCAGCTGCCGGTGAGCTCGCTCGTCGACGGCGCGCCCCTCGGCGAGCCGAGCTTCTCCGCCGACGACCTGCCGCCGCCCGCGGAGCACGAGACCGCGCCGGCGCGCCCCGCGCAGCTGCCGCCGCCCACGTGGCACACGCCGCCGCGCGAGCAGACGGCGCCCTCCACCGTGGCGCCCGGCGCCCTGCGGCTCGATGACCTCACGCCGTCGTCGCGCGCGGGCTCGCGCCTGTCGGTCATCGTGCGTCCGCCGCGCCGCCCGTGGGCCGCCATCGCCGCCGGCATCGCGCTCGGGCTCGCGTTGTGCGTGGGCATCATCGCGTGGCGCTTGGGCAGCCTCGACCCGCTCATCGTGCGCCTGTGGGCCCACGACACGAGCGCCACCACGCCGCACGCGCCGCCGCCGCCCGCGGGGCCGTTCGCCGAGCAGGCGCGCGTGCGCATCAAGACCACGCCCGCGGGCGCCGACGTCCTCGAGGTGCAGGGCGGCCTGCCGCGCCTGCTCGGCGTCACGCCGCTCACGCTGAGCTGGGACGTGGCCAAGGACCCGCGCCGCCGCGAGCTGGTGTTGCGCAAGAACGGCTACCGCGTCGCGCGCGCCACGCTCGACCCGCCGGCGCCGCGGGCCGTGGCGAGCGAGCCCGTGTGGCTCGATGTGGAAGCCGCGCTGCGTCCGGAGTAGCCAGCGCCCATGCGCATCCGCGACGCCACCGCCGCCGATGTCCCGCGCGTCATCGAGTTGCTCGCGCAGATGACCATCGCGCCCGAGCCGCAGCGCGAGCGCGACCCGCGCGACCCTGCGTATGTGCGCGCGCTCGCAGACATCCAGGCGGACCCGCGGCAGCGCGTGCTGGTGGTGGAAGAGCGCGAGCGCGTCATCGCCACCGCCACGCTCATGGTGCTGCCGAACCTGTCGCACGGCGGTCGCCCGGTGGCGCAGCTCGAGAGCGTGGTGGTGGACGAGCCTGAGCGCGGGCGCGGCGTCGGCGAGGCGCTCGTGCGCTTCTGTATCGACGAGGCGCGGCGCGCCGGGTGCTTTCGCATGCAGCTCACGTCGAACGCCGCGCGCGCGGCCGCGCACCGGTTCTACCGGAGGCTGGGGTTCGCGAGCTCGCACGTGGGGTTCAAGATCGGGCTCGAGTGAGCGCGGCGGCTCGGCTGGAAAAACGAGCGGGCCCCGTCGCTCGACGGGGCCCGCACGTGCCGCGGACCACCAGGTCCGCGGCGCACACCGAACGCGACGCCTCAGTTCGCCACGCACGTCGGCATGGGCGGACAGGGCGCGCGGATGCACATCACCTGCTGCAGCTCGCAGTGCTCGCCCTCGGCGCACTCGAACTGCCAGCAGCGATCGCGGTCGAGCACGCGATCGACGCCGAGCTCGGTGGTGGTCAGGCGCACGTCGCCCAGGCAGGTGGTCTCGATGCCGAAGCTCTGCGCGAGCTGGTCGGGCACCGGCAGCCCCTCGGGGTCGACCACCGGGTAGAGCTGCACCGCGAAGCCCTGGTGCTCCCAGGTGCCGTGCATCTCGAACATGCGCGTGGGCATACGGCAGTAGGGCGGCGTGCGCAGGCACAGCGGCTCCCACACCTGTTGGTACGTGAAGGTGCCGTCGGCCAAGAGCTCCAAGCGCGACGAGATGCCGTGGCCCTCGTCCTCGGCGCCCCCGATCCAAGCGCCCACGACATCGACGAAGCCCTCGGGCTTGTTCCACACCATGGGATCGCACACGCATGCGCCGCTGTACTCGACGTTGATGCCGGCGCCGCTGGCCTGGCAGGGGCTGCCGTAGGTCTTGCCGTCGCAGCCGCACACCTCGGGGCCGTACACCGCGGGGCAGATCTCGGCGGGCCGCGCGCACTCGCCGCCGCGGTCATCGTAGCCGCAGCCCTCGGCGATGGCGCAGTACAGGCCGTCGTCGCAGCTCTTGGTCACGCCGCGGGTGCCGCACAGCTCGCCCGGCTGCGCCGTAGGCGCGCAGTCTCCGTCTTGGCGCGCGCACGTCACCTGCCAGCTCAGCGACTGCGGCAGCGTGCTGCCGGCCGCCTCCACCACGTAGGTGCCGCCGTTCCTCGAGCGCAGGCGCGTCCATGCCCAGCCCCAGCGCCCGTCGACCTTGCCGAGGTACGCCATGCTGCCGTCGTTGTTCACGCGGTAGACCTTGAAGCCCACCGGCGTCTCCGACTCGTCGCTGTTCCACACGTCGATCCACACGCGCCCGCCGGGGCTGAGCTCGAAGGTGCCGTACTGCCAGGGCAGCTCGTCGGTGATGGTGAAGCTGCGCTCCTCGCCGAGGTAGATGCGCACGGAGTCGACGCCCGCGGGCGCGGTGAACGCGCCGGTGCCGTCGTTGTCGGCGAGCTCGAGCCCGTCGTCGCGGTTGACGTTGTTGCTACAGCCGGCGGCCGCCACCAGGGCGAGCGCGCCGAGCGCGGTGATCACGGATCGTTGCATGGGACCCCTCCTGAAAAAGGTGCCCCTTCATGGCGCGCTCGACGCGGTGCGCAACGGGGAGGATTTCGACCTACATCACATCGGTGGTTCGGCCAGAGCGCCAGGGTGAGCGCGTCCGCTCGAGGTCCCCATGGCACGTGCGCAGCAGCGCCGACGGCGACTCGGTGCAGGGAGGCCGCCATGCCCTCGCGATCGCTTTCTCTCGTCGCTGCGACAGCGGCCACGCTCACCACCGGCTGCATGGGATGGTGGCACGTCGATGCCGACCGCCCGCGGCGCCCGCTCGAGGAGCTACGCGACCGGGAACCGGAGCACGCGGACGCCTGCGCTGGCTGGAGCGACCTCGAGGAGCAGAGCGATGAGCCCGATCGCTACGTCGCGGAGGTGGACGCCTTGACCGACGACATGCTCGAGGCGTGCGCCGACATGATGAACGCCGGGCGCGTCGACCGCGACGACGACGATGACGATGACGAGGTGCGCGGGCGGCTGCGCATCGCCGTGGAGGACCACCGCGGGCGCATCGAGGTCGTGATCGACGTCGACGCGGTGCACGGGGGCGGTGCCGAGCACCACCTCGAGATGCTCGGCCTGCTCGACGACACGGAGGCGACGCTTGTTGCGGGCGGCATGATGGGCGGCGGCATGATGTGACCCTGCTCTCGCTGGACCCCCGGTGTGGCCGGTCCGCCTGCCAAGCAAGCCCTGCGTGTGGGGCGACGCACCGTGCATGGGTGCGGGGGCCCACGGGGTAGGGAACGCACCGAGGGCCGCTCGGCTGGCGTGGTGGCGGCACCACCGCGGCGCAACGAGCCGAGCCGGGCGCGTGGCCTCCGGGGGCGCTCTGGGCCTCAGTCGTCGCCGTGCTCGAGCGCGTACACGTCGGCGAGATCCTTCGGGCGCGCGGCCGCCTGCTTGTTGGCGATGAGCGCGTCGCGCCCGATGAACGGGATGGGCCGTCCGTCGACGACGTGCTCGACCCGCGTCGCCGCCGCCTCGTGGAAGCTGACGGCGGTGACGGAGATGAGCAGGTCGATCCGACGCGGCGGCAGCCCCATCTGGAACACCACCCCAGGGGTCGAGAGGTCCTGCACCGTCAGGTCGAAGAGCGGGGCACCGAACGCGACCAGCGCGCGCCACACGCGTGGTGCGTTCTCGGGTGTCGCTCGCACCAGGACGTCGAGGCCACCGGTGGCACGAGGGTGCCCGTGCAACGCGAGCGCGTGTGCCCCTACGACCAGGTACTCAGCCTGGGCGTCGGACAACGTGAACAGCATCTCGACGAAGTCTCTGTTCACGATCGAACCCCGGGTCCGCGAGCGTCCACGCCTCGCAGGTGAGCTCCCGAACCATGGCGACTCGCTCGGCCGCGCTCTCCACCCGGAGCGACGATCCCGGCACGCCGAGCTTGCTCTTGCGGGTCGGCCAGTGCGCGCGTGACTCCATCCTCGGGGACTACCGCATCGGGATGCGCGCCACAGCAGCCGCATCGCGACCGCTCGGCCGCGACATCGCCGACCGCGATTGAGTACGCCGCACGACCCGGCCGTTGCGCTTCGATCAGAGCAACAGCGATCGATACTTCGGCAGGTTCTCGAGCACGGTGCCCACGCCATCCACCACCGCGTGCAGCGGGTTCTCCGCCACGAACACCGGCAGCTGGCACTCCTCCGACAACAGCGCGTCGAGGTTCTTGATCATGGCGCCGCCGCCGCACAAGACGATGCCGCGGTCGATGATGTCGGCCGACAGCTCCGGCGGCGTCTTCTCGAGCGTGGCCTTCACGGAGGCCACGATCTGCCGGATGCAGTCGCTCATGGCCTCGCGGATCTCGATGGAGGTGAGCGTGATCTGCCGCGGCACGCCGGTGATGAGGTCGCGCCCCTTGACGTCGATGTCGAGCTCGTCGTCGAGCGGGTAGGCGGAGCCGATCTTCATCTTGATGAGCTCGGCCGTGCGCTCGCCGATGAGGATGTTGTGGCGCTTGCGCACGAAGTTCACGATGGAGTCATCGAGCTTGTCGCCGGCCACGCGCAGGGTCTGCGACGACACCAGCCCGCCGAGCGAGATGACCGCCACGTCGGTGGTGCCGCCGCCGATGTCGATGATCATGCTGCCGCGCGCGTCTTGCACCGGCAGGCCCGCGCCCACGGCGGCGGCCATGGGCTGCTCGATGAGGTGCACCTCGCGCACGCCGGCGCCGAGCGCGGCCTCGCGCACGGCCTTCTGCTCGATGGAGGTGATGCCCGCGGGCACCGAGATGATCAGGCGGCTGCGCGCGAAGTACTTCTTCTCGTTCGCCTTCTCGATGAACGACTTGATCATCGCCTCGGTGACCGTGAAGTCGGCGATGACGCCGTCGCGCATGGGCCGGATGGCGGTGATGTTGCCCGGCGTCTTGCCGACCATCTCCTTGGCGTCGCGCCCCACGGCGAGCACCTTGGTCTGGTTGCCGTTCTTCGAGATAGCCACCACCGAGGGCTCATTGATGACCACGCCCTTGCCGCGCACGTGCACCAGCGTGTTCGCGGTGCCGAGGTCGATCGCGAGGTCGGTGGAGAACAGGGTGGAGAGCTTCTCGAGCACGTCGCGCAATCCCGTGTGCCGCAGCGCGGCACGGTGGGGACAGTTTCACGTTTCTGCGTCGCTTGTCACGCGCCAGCTTGCGGGCGAGGCCGGCGGCAGGGTCAGCTGTCGCGCGTGAAGCGCGCCTCGACGACGTCGCCGCCGGCGTCGGCGGGGGGCTCGGTCGCGCCCGGGGCATCCGTGGGCGGCATGGTCACGGCGCGCACCCGGCCGGCGCCGTCGGCGGGGCGCG
>CAZONM010000119.1:0-14286 GCA_964580865.1 uncultured Myxococcales bacterium
CCCGCGGCGAGCCGCACCGCCGCCGCGGCGCCGGCCGACGCCTACGACCTCGTCGTCATCGGCGGCGGCCCTGGCGGCTATGTCGCCGCCGCGCGCGCCGGCGCGCTCGGGCTCAAGGTGGCGCTCGTCGAGAAGGACGCCAAGCTCGGCGGCACCTGCCTGCACCGCGGCTGCATCCCCACCAAGGCGCTCTTGCACGCCGCCGACGTCGTCACCGAGCTGAAGGAGGCGGCGCGCATGGGCGTGGCCGCCGAGGGCGTGCGCGTCGACTGGGCGCAATTGCAGAAGCACAAGGCGCAGGTGGTCAGCTCCAACGCCGCGGGCCTCGATCACCTGATGAAGAGCCGCCACGTCGAGGTGGTCCGCGGCACCGGGCGCCTCGACGGGCCGCGCGCGGTGGCCGTGGCGCTGGCCGACGGCGGCGCGCGCACGCTGGCCGCCAAGAACATCGTCGTCGCCGTGGGCTCGAAGCCGCGCGAGCTGCCCTTCGCCAAGTTCGACGGCGCGCGCATCCTGTCGTCGGACCACGCCACCGGCGCGCTCGACAAGGTGCCGGGCTCCCTGTGCATCATCGGCGGCGGCGTCATCGGCATCGAGTTCGCCTCGCTGTTCGCGCGCCTCGGCACCAAGGTGACGGTGCTCGAGATGCTGCCGCGCATCCTCCTGCCCTGCGATCCCGAGGTCGCCAAGCTGCTGCACGGCGAGCTCGAGAAGCAGGGCTGCACCATCGCGTGCGACGTCAAGGTCACCGAGGTGGGCACCAAGGGCGCCTCGGTCGTCACCACGTACCAGGGGGCCGACGGCGCCAAGGTGATGGTCGAGAGCGAGCAGCTCCTGGTGGCGGTGGGCCGGCCGCCGCTCACCGCGGGCATCGGGCTCGAGGCCACGGCGGCGAAGCTCGACCGCGGCGGCTTCGTCGAGGTGAACGGGCTCATGGAGAGCGCCGAGCCCGGCGTGTTCGCCATCGGCGACTGCGTCAACACGCCCTGGCTGGCGCACGTGGCGTCGGCCGAGGGCCTCATCGCGGCCGAGACCGTGGCGCATCGCCTGGGCAAGCTGCCCGTCCCGCCGGCCGCCCTCGACTACGACCACATCCCGGGCTGCGTGTACTCGGAGCCGCCCATCGCGTGGTGCGGCCTGTCGGAGGACGAGGCAAAGAAGCGCGGCCTCGACGTCACGGTGACCAAGTACGACTTCGCCAAGAACGCCAAGGCCGCCATCCTGTTGAAGCGCCGCGGCTTCATCAAGCTCGTGGTCGACGCCAAGCACGGCGAGCTCTACGGCGTGCACATCGTGGGGCCCCAGGCCACCGACCTCATCGCCGAGCCGGCCTTCGCCATGCAGCTCGAGACCACCGTGCACGACCTCGCCACCACCGTGCACGCGCACCCCACGCTCTACGAGGCACTGTGGGAGGCGGCCTCGAGCGCCGCGGGCCGCGCCGTGCACGGCTGACGACGCGGGGAGGACGCCATGGCGAAGACCCTGGCCGCGCTCGAGACCGAGGTGCGCTCGCAGCTCGACGCGCTGGCGCCCGCGGCGCGCGCCCGCTGGCGCACCCTCCGCGTGCTGCGCGGGGTCGCGCGCGTCGTTATCTTCGCCGCCGCCATGGGGGCCGCGATCGTCGCGTGGGCGGGCAGCGGCCTGCCCCTCGTTGGGGTGGTGGCCGGCATGGTGTTCCTGTCGGTGGGCTACGGCGTCGACAAGCTCGTCTGCGGCCTGATCACGCTGGTGGCCGTCAAGGGCGCCGTGCGCGCCCTCGAGCAGGCGCACGACCTCGGCAGCATCGGCGGCACCTCGCCGGTGGCGCTGCCACCGCCCACGCGCAGCGCGCGCGATCGCGATCGCACCTTCCCCGCGCCGCGCGCACCGAAGGTACGAGCGGAGGCGGCGGATCGCGATGCGCGCGACTTCGACGACGCTGGCTGACTGCCGGCGCTACTTGATCTTGGTCTCTTTGAAGTCGACGTGCTTGCGCGCCACGGGGTCGTACTTCTTCAGCACGAGCTTCTCCTTGGCGGTCTTGCGGTTCTTGCTCTTCACGTAGAAGTAGCCGGTCCCCGCGGTCGACTCGAGCTTGATGAGCTCACGGTTGCTCTTGGCCATGGCGTCTCCCGACGATCCAGATCGAAACCAGAGCGAACCCTGTAGCCGACCGCACCGCCGTGCTCAAGGCCCACGCACGCGCGCGCCGCCGCGCCCTGCGCGAAACCGGACCGCCACGCGTTGACACCGTGCGGCTTTCCTCCTAACCGGCGCCCGGCTTTCAGGGGTGGCCCGAACGGACGGGCGCATCCGTCTGTTCTCACGTGCCAATTCCGGGCCGGAACCGCGAGCAACTCCATGAAGATGACGCCCCGTTCTGCTCTCGCTCTCCTCGTCGTCACCAGCGCCTTCGCCGCCTGCGAGCCACCGGAGCTCATGGCGCCGGGCGCGCAGCTGTCGGGCACGGTGCGCATCCCGGCCGACCTGAAGCCGCTGCTGCCGCCGCCCGCGGGCGCCACCGGCAAGAACGTCACCGAGGTCGAGCCGAACACCGTCGCTCCAAATGAGTTCTTCGTCGCCGGCGAGGTCGTGCCCGACACCGAGCCCCTCATCGTCTCGGGCTCCATGTCCGCCGACGACATCCGCGACCGCATCCACTTCACCGTCACCGAAGAGGCGTCGGTCACGCTCACCTACGAGGTCACGGGCGGCAGCGGCTCCACGTACGTCTGGCTGGCCGAGGGACCGAACATCCTGTCCGACAACTCGAACGTCATCGCCATCCAGCCATCCTCGGGCGCCGAGCCCGTCGTCATCTCGGCGGTCCTGAAGCCCGGCGTCACCTACCTGGTCAACCTGCGGCACCTCTCCGACACCGAGGAGCAGTACAAGCTGACCATCACCGCGGTCAGCGGCACCGTGGTCGGCAAGGTGGTGGTCGCCGCGTACGCCGCCGACGTCGGGCACCCGGCCTTCCTCCCCGACCCCGTGCACCAGCAGAAGAACCCGCTGGGCGCGCAGATCGCGTCCATCGACGTTGCCCTCGATGACGAGGGCAACTGGACCGGCACCTTCGAGGATCTGTCGGTCATCGGCGTCGAGACCGGCGCGCCCATCACGCTGTTTGCCTACGCCGACAACGACGGCAGCTCGGGAGGCGCGCTCGCCAACCTGGCGCTCAACGGGCCCAGCGCCGCCGATTTCGTGGCGAGCGAGCTGGTGCAGATCGAGGCGCCGGCCGACGGCGAGAGCATGACGGGCCTCGAGCTGGTCGTCGACTCGCGCGTCATCGACCTCGACTTCGACGGCGTCACCGACGAAGACCGGAACGGCGACGGCCTGCCCGACGACAACTGCCCGACGGTGCCAAACCTCGATCAGGCCGACGGCGACGCCGACGGCGTGGGCGACGCCTGCGACGTGTGCCCCGACGTGGCCGACGATCAGACCAACTCCGACGGCGCCGGCCGCGGCGACGCGTGCAACCAAGACGCCTCGAGCGCGTGCCCCAACTTCGGCACCTACCCCGTCGACGCCGGCGCCAACGAGTGCTTCATCGACAACGAGGACAACGACGAGTACGACACCTCCAAGCTGGTGTGCGACGACGACGAGCCCTTCTGCGTGCCCGCCTCGGGCGCCATCGCGGGCACCACCCCCGAGAGCCGCATCGCGCTGGTGGCCGCGCTCGATAACTGCCCCTTCGACGCCAACCCCGACCAGCAGGACACCGACAACGACGCGTTCGAGGTCGACGGCCGCACCTTGCGCGACGGCGGCGGCGGCGACGTGTGCGATCTCGACGACGACAACGACGGCGTGGCCGACACCGATGACAACTGCCCCGTGGCGGCCAACGCCGAGCAGGAAGACGGCGACGGCGACGGCGTGGGTGACGCGTGCGACAACTGCCTCGACGTCGCCAACAACGACCAGGGTGACAACGACGAGGACGGCCTGGGCGACGCCTGCGACGCCGACGACGACAACGACGACGTGTGCGACCCGGGCGCCGTGCTCACCGAGGCCGACACCTGCACCGGCGCCGACAACTGCGACACCGTGCTGAACCCGCTGCAGGATGACAGCGACGGCGACGGCGTCGGCGACGCGTGCGACACCTGCGCCGGCGTCACCGGCCCTCAAGGTGACAGCGACGGTGATGGCCTGGGCAACATCTGCGATACCTGCGCGGGTTACGAGGCGGTGCTCGTGCCGTGTGGCTCCGACGCCGACTGCACCATGGCCGGCGGCATCTGCCTGGAAGGCGGCACCTGCATCGCCGAGGCCGACACCGACGGCGATGGCACCGCGGACTCCTGCGACACCGACCAAGACGGTGACGGTGTGGAAGACGAGGGCGCCGACGCCGACAACTGCCCCGGCCTGGCGAACGCCGATCAGCTCGACACCGACGGCGACGGCGTGGGCGACAAGTGCGACAACTGCGCCACGGTCGCCAACCCCAAGGAGGCGTCCGCCGACCCCGAGGGCGAGCCCGCGCAGCCCGATCGCGACGGCGACGGCCTTGGTGATGCGTGCGAGCTCGGCATCGGCTGCGCGCAGCTCGCCACCGGTCCCGAGAGCTGCACGTCCGACGACGACTGCGAGCACGCCGGCGGCCTGTGCACCATGGTGTCGGCCACCGAGGGACGCTGCGCGACGGCCCTCGACACCGACGACGACGGCACCGGCGACGCCTGCGATCCCGACGATGACGGCGACGGCGTGTGCGACCCGTGCGGCGACGCCGCGCCCCTGCCGGCCTGCTCCGGCACGGTGTCGTCGTCGGCCTGCACTGGCGCCGACAACTGCCCCGCGGTCGCGAACGCGGATCAAGCGGACGCCGACGGCGATGGCGTGGGCAAGGCGTGCCAGGCCTGCCTCGACGAGGACGGCGAAGAGACCGAGTGCGAGGAGGGCCAAGACGCCGAAGACAACGACGGTGACGGCCTGCTCGACGCCAACGACAACTGCCCCGTGACGGCCAATGAGGACCAGGCCGACAACGACGACGACGATGTGGGCAACCCCTGCGACAACTGTCCCGTGCTGCCGAACGGGGACCAAGCCGACGCCGACGAGGATGGCCGCGGCGACGCCTGCGACAACTGCGCCGGCGTCCCCAACGCCGACCAGGCCGACACGGACGGCGACGGCCGCGGCGACGCCTGCGACCTCGACCTGGACGACGACGCCCTGACCAACGCGGACGACAACTGCCCCGAGGTTGCCAACAACAACCAGCTCGACACCGACGGCGACGGCGCCGGTGACGCGTGCGACAACTGCGCCGCCTACCGCAACCCCACCCAGAGCGACCTCGACGGCGACGGCGTGGGCGACATGTGCGACAACTGCCCGCAGCACGCCAACGTCGACCAGGACGACGACGACAACGACATCGTCGGCGACACCTGCGACAACTGCCCGTTCACCGCCAACCGCGACCAGGCCGACGCCGATGACGACGGGCTCGAGGCCGGCCCGCACCACGGCGGCGACCTGTGCGACGACAGCGACGACGGCGACCTGGTGACCGACACCGGCGACAACTGCCCCAACGACGCCAACGACGATCAAGCCGACCTCGACGACGACGGCGACGGCGACGTGTGCGACGACGACGCCGACGACGACGCCGTGGCCGATGACACCTGCGAGCTGGTCGACTCGAACCCCACGGCCACGGTGGCCGAGGTGGATGAGGCGACGGTCGGCGACTTCGGCGACGAGACCGACCCCGAGGTGCTGCTCGGCTCCGGCGGCGGCAACCTGCTCGACGGTGACCTGGCCACGGTCTCCGGCACCGTCGGCGACACCGACGACATGGACGTCATCACCATCACCCCCGCGCTGCTCGGCAATCGCCGCATGCAGGTGACCTTCACCGGCGAGGTGACCGTGTCGCGCCTCATCGGTGGCGTGGCAGTGGATACGGACGGCGACTGCGAGGCCGGCGGCGACGTAGCGGTGGGCACGGCGTTCGTCGCCTCGGCCAACGGCAGCGCGCGCACCTACCGTGTGGAGGCGGACGATCCCAGCGCGACGACCAATTGGAGCGCCGAGTTCGTCATCGGCGCCAACGTCGACAGCGACCACGACGGCGCGGGCGACCTGTGCGACACGTGCCCCCTCACCGGCGCCGGCGACGACCGCGACGGCGACGGCGTCGACGACACTTGCGATCCCTGCGTGGTGGCGGACGGCGACGAGACGGCGTGCGCCGCCATCGACCCCGACAACGACGCCGTCTGCACCGGCGACCCGGCGACGCTGCCCGCCACCTGCGACGGCGTCGACGACAACTGCCCCGACGACGCGAACCCCGATCAGGCCGATGCCGACGAGGACGGCGTGGGCGACGCCTGCGACGACAGCGACGGCGACAATGTGGTCGACGCCGATGACAACTGCGTCGACGTGGCCAACGAGGACCAGGCCAATAGCGACGCGGGCTTCGACAGCGACCCCGATGTGTGCGCGGCCTTCGGCGACTCCCACGGTGACGCCTGCGACAACTGCAAGGACGACGAGAACGAGGAGCAGGACGACACCGACGAGGACGGCACCGGCGACGTGTGCGACGACTGCATCGTGGCGCCCGGCGGCGCCGCCGAGTGCGACGGCATCGACGAGGAGAACGACGGCTACTGCGTGGACCCGGCCGACGCCGTGGGCTGCGCGCCGCGCCCCGACAACTGCCCCGAGGTGGCCAACCCGTCGCAGGCCGACAGCGACGGCGACGGCGTGGGCAACGCCTGCAACACCGCCATCGACCCCGACGGCGACGAGTACGCCGACGAGGGCTATGACAACTGCCCGGGCGTCGCCAACAACCAGGACGACGCCGACCTCGACGGCTTCGGCGACCCCTGCGACATCGACATGGACGGCGACGGCTACTGCAACGACGTGGCGGCTCGCGACAGCGTCGACCCCGGCGACGTCCAGCAGTGCATCGGCGTCGACAACTGCCCCGAGGACGCGAACGTGGCGCAGACCGACAGCGATGGTGACGGCACCGGCGATGCCTGCGACGGCGCCGTCTATGTCCCCACGGTCATCGAGGTCGAGGGCAACGACGCCCCCGACGAGGCCCAGTTCCTCGGCTTCGCGCTGGTGAACCAGACCATCGAGGTCGAGGGCAGCGCCGAGGGCGACGACTTCTACCGTGTGGTGGCGCCGCGCGCCGGCCTCCTGGTGGTGCGCGTTGCCTATGCCAACGCGGCCAGCGACGTCGACACGTTCTTCCTGCCGGCGGCAAGTATCCCTGACGTCGAGGGTGCGCAGGCCGGCAACCCGGAGATCGGCAGCAAGGTGGTGACGCAGGGTCAGAGCGTCGTGTTCGACGTCAACCTGTACGCCGGCGCGGCGACGCCCTACACCCTCGAGGTGACCCTGGTCGCCGACGAGGAGCGGGTGGACCCCATGGCGCCGGCAGCCATCGGCGAGATCCGCATCGGCGACTTCTACCCCATCGACCATGTCGTCAGCGGCACGCTCGGCGACGCGCGCGGCGACCTCTGGGATTGGGACGCCAGCGGCGACCCCGACGACGACGAGGTCGACATCTACACCATCACCGCGCAGACCGACGGGACTCTCGATCTCACGCTGGCGTTCGGTGCCGGCAACGACGTCGACTTCGTCGTGTGGAGCGGCGCGCCGAACGCAACGTTCGCGGGCTTCCTCAGCTTCGACGGCGCCTCCGCGGCCAACCCCGAACATGCCGAGGTGGCGCTGACGGCGGGCCAGACGGTCTACGTCTCGGTGCACGCCTTCGACCTCTCGGGCGACGCGACCGGCGCCTACACCCTGACCGCAGTGCTCGAGTGAAGGAGAAGGTGAACACCATGAAGACCACCACGATCTTCCAGTCCCTCGCCCTCGCCTTCGCCCTGCTCGTGGGGCTCCTGGCGCAGCCCGCCCACGCCGCCCAGACCGGCGAGCTGCAAGGCTACGTCGTCGACGACTCCGGCCTGCCCATCACCGGCGCGCGCGTGATCCTCACGTCGCCGCAGATGATCGGCGGCGAGAAGGTGCAGGTCACCGACGCCGATGGTCGCTTCCGCTTCTCGGAGCTCGACCCCGGCACCTACACGGTGGTGATCTCGCACCCGAGCTTCCGCGGCTTCACCGAGGAGGGCATCGAGGTCGGCATCGACGCCAAGGTGATCCGCGACTACCTGCTCGAGCCCGCGGGGGCCGTGGAGGAGGGCGAGGAGGTGATCCGCGTGGTCGCCACCGCGCCCATGGTCGACACCACCCGCACGAGCCAGGGCATCGCGATCCGCCCCGAGTTCACCGACCGCACCGTGACGTCGCGCTCGTATCAGGGCGTGGCGCTCTTCACGCCCGGCGTGGTGGGCGGAGCCACGGCGCCGGGCAACCCGTCGATCCACGGCGGCACGCCCTTCTCCAACGTGTACCTGCTCGACGGCCTGAACATCACCGACCCGGTGACGCAGACCTTCTCCACCAACTTCAACTTCGACGCCATCGGCGAGCTGCAGGTGCTCACCGGCGGCCTCGACGCCGAGTACGGCGGCATGACCGGCGGCCTGATGAACATCGTCACCAAGTCGGGCGGCGACGAGTTCGAGCTCGACGCCTCGGTGTACTGGATGCCCAAGGAGCTGCAGCTCACCGACCCGGGCGAGGTCATCGACCAAAACGAGCTCGACGTGAACCTGTCGATCGGCGGCCCCATCATCAAGAAGAAGCTGTGGTTCTTCGTCTCGGGCCAGTACCTCGACATCGTGTCGGCCACGAGCATGCCGGCGGGCACGCCGCCCGTGTTCCCCGGCGTCGACGAGATCCCGTCGCGCCGCTTCAACGCCTTCTTCGGCCTCGGCAAGCTCAAGTGGCAGCTCTTGCCCTGGCAGAAGCTGACCTTGTTGATGCAGGGCGACCCCACCTGGATCACCAACGAGCACCAAGATCCCACGACCCACCCCGACGCCGAGCGGCAGCGCTTCCAGGGCGGCGTGAAGATCGTGGGCACGTCCGAGACCACGCTGTCCGACAGCCTGTTCTGGAAGACCAGCGTCGGCTACGGCAGCGACCGCCTGCACCTCTTTCCCATGTCGAACGACTTCACCACGCCGGGCCACACCAACGCGGGCACCGGCACCGCCACGGTCAACGACACCACCATCACCGATGACCGCCGCTTCCGCCTGCACCTCAACACCTCGCTGACCCACTTCATCGACGGGCTCATCGGCGATCACGAGCTGAAGGCGGGCATGGAGAGTGCGCTCACCTGGAACGACACCTTCGACTCGGTGCCCGGCAACCCCGCCGACTGCCCGTACCAGGCCGTGGGCTGCGTCTTCACCGACAACGGCATCCTGCAGACCGGCTCCACCATCGAGGGCGTCGGCGACCCGTACCAGGTGACGGTGTACGAGGAGGCGCTCAACAAGACCGTGACCTCGAACCAGATCTCGCTCTACGTGCAAGACACGTGGCGCCCGTTCCGCTCGCTCACGCTGCGCCCCGGCCTGCGCTTCGACTCGAGCCGCGGCTACCAGGATCAGCTCGACGGCGGCGCCGAGATCTTCAACTTCAACACGCTGTCGCCGCGCCTGGGCGCCGCGTGGGATCCCTTCGGCGACGGCAAGACGTCGATCCGTGGCGGCTACCACGTGTACCACGAGACCGGCCTGCTCCTCGTGCCGGGCTTCGTCGGCCGCTCGCTGTCGTCGACGACGTGGAACTACAACCCGGCCACCGAGAAGTACGACATCCTCGATCACCGCACCGGCGGCGACGCGGCCGTGCTCTTCAAGGAGGGTATGGTGGCCCCCATCGAGCACGAGGTCACCTTCGGCGTGCAGCGCGAGCTGTTCGAGGACGCGGCCATGACCGTCGACTTCACCTACCGCCGCCGCCAGAACATGTTCGAGGACGACGAGACCAACGTCATCTGGAACAGCGAGGGCTCGGACATCGTCGGCTACCGCAACGGCAAGGCCCAGTACTTCTTCTCCGTGGGCACGCCCGACAACGCCATGGGGCAGTACGTCGGCCTCGACGTCTACTTCGAGAAGCGGCTGTCGGATAACTGGCAGGCCCTGGTGACCTACACGCTGTCGCAGCTCGAGGGCACGGTCGAGAGCCTCGTGACCTACAGCTTCGACAACCCGCGCCAGGCGCCCTACGAGTACGGCTACCTGGCCGACGACGTGCGCCACAAGGCGCGCGTCACGCTCAGCTACGACTTCCCCTACGGCTTCCAGGTGGGCGGCACGGCCATCTACCAGTCCGGTCGCCCCGAGTCGAAGTACTTCATGAACACCTTCTACGGCGGCTACTACGATCGCCGCGCGCCGCGCGGCTACGACCCCAAGGACGTCGACGATCCCACCGACGACGTGGAGCTGCGCCTGCCCGACTTCTTCTACACGAACGTCCGCCTGGCCTGGCGCCTGAAGGAGCTGACGGCGCAGGACATCTGGCTCATCGCCGACGTGAGCAACCTGCTCAACACGCGCCCGCCGCTGGGCATCGAGAACCGCAACATCACCGATCCGAACGCGCCCACGCAGTTCGGCGACCCCATCGGCCGCGGTGACCCCACCAACATCTCGTTGGCGGTGCGCTACCAGTTCTGAGCGCCGTCAGCGCGCGCGCAGCGTGAAGACCGCGGTGTCCATGGCGCCGCGGTCGCTCGCGATCACCACCACCAACGGCTCCTCGGTGCCGGCCGGCGTGCCGTCGACGAATGCCACGGCCACGGCCTCCCACCCGCTCTGGTTGCCCCAGAAGCCGCTCACCGGGTCGCCCGGGGCCACCAGCTCGGCGGCACCGTCGGCGATGTAGAAGCGCGAGGTCACGGTGGTCCCGAACCCCTGGTCGCACTGCAGGTAGGCGCGCGCGCCCGGCGTGTCGTCGGCGCAGCCGTCCCAACCGGGCCACGTGGCCTGCCACGTGGGCACCTCGTCGCCCACGGCCACGGCCGTCGACAGGTAGCGTGACGTCCCCACGTCGAGCTCGATGACGCCGCCGGGCTCCACGTCGGGCTCGGCGTTCGGCGAGAAGCCGTCGCCCGCCTGCGCGAACACCAGGCCGGTGAGCGCGGGCCGCGTCGGCAGCACCGGCGCGCGCAGGCAGACGCCGGCGCTGCCCACGGACGTGGCGCACGGATCGAGCGCGTAGCAGTACTCGTCGCAGCCCTCCGACCCCGGCGGCTCGCACGTCTCCGGTTGTTGCACCTCGCCGTCGCCGCACACGGGCTCGAGGTCGAAGCTGCATGCGTCGGGCGCGCCCTCGTCGCACAACAGCGCGCCCTCGGCGTCGAGCAGGCGCAGGAGCGTGGCTGGCGGCAGGTCGGGCGAGCGCGCGTCGAGCTGCACGAACCACGGCAGGGACGCGCTCTCGCGCTCGACGCGCCCGTCGACGGCGCGGCTCACGCCCACCACCAGCTGCAGCTGCACCAGGCCGAGCGCGCCGTCGGGGAACCCGGCCTCGCGATAGAGCGCCTGCGTCAGCGCGCGGTCGAGGGTGAGCGTGGCCCGCAGGTCCTGCACCGGGCCGAGCGGCGCGCTGCCATCGGCCTCCACGCGCCGCGAGCCGAGCGAGCGCGAGCCGTCGGGGCAGGGCGCCCCGCCCACGGCGAACGAGCCGAGCGCCGCGCACACGCTGAAGGTGACGTCGATGGGGCCGCCGCCGCGCGGATCGAAGACGCGCGGCACGATGGTCACCTCGAGGGGCGCCGCGGCGGGCGCGTCGTCGAACAGCAGGCCCGGCGGCACCAGCACCGTGGGCTCATCGACCTCGAGGGCGAGGACGCGCAGGTCCTCCACGCGGTGCTCGCGCGACGGCGTGGGATCGCAGATGAAGCTCCACCCGGGCCAGCACGAGCCCACGAGCAACAGCGCGAGCAGCGCGAGCGTGCGCGTCACAGCTCCACCTCGGCGCCCACGAGCGGCAAGAGCGGCGGCCCCGGGAGCAGGGTCCGGACTTCGCGTGCGCGGAAGTCGCCGCCGGGGAACACCACCTCGGGGTTCGGCCAGTTGTAGATGTTGATGACCTCGACGAACGGCGTGACGCTGGCCCACGAGAAGATGAAGCGCCGATCGAGGCGCAGGTCGAGGCGGTGAAAGGGATCGAGGCGCGACGAGCGCAACGTCGACAGGATGGGCGAGTACGTGTTGGTGGCGAGGTCGTGCGCCACCGAGATGGAGTCGGCGATGGGCCGCGGGTTGCCGGTGACGAAGGCGAAGCGCGCGCCGAACGAGAGCTGCCAGGGCAACAGGAGCTTGCCCACCATCACCAGGTTATGGGTCTGGTCGAAGGGGAACGGCACGGTGGCCTCGCGGTGGTCCCCGAGCGACACCTCGGTGCGCGAGAAGGTGTAGCTGACCCAGCCGAAGAACCAGCGGCTCGGCGCCTGGCGCAGCAACAGCTCGAAGCCGAGCGTGTTGCCCGCGCCGTAGGAATCGAAGCTGCCCGCGGCCGACAAGGGCGGCGTGCCCAGGGTGGGGTTGTAGAAGCGGTTCTGCTCGCGCGTCAGCTCCATGCGGCGCACCCCATACACCTGCGCGTCGAGCGAGAGCTGCTCCGTGAGCTGCGACTCGAAGCCGCCGATGACGTGGAGCGCGCCGGGCGAGGCGAGCGCGCGGCCGTCGACGTCGTAGGCGGCGCTCTGCGTGCGCGGGCGCTGGTGGTAGAGCCCCACGGCGCCCTTGAGCGTGAACGCGGGCGAGAGCTGCAACCGGCCCGACAGGCGCGGGTCCACGCTCAGGCTCTCCACCGTGCTCGAGGCCTCACCGCCGTAGTACGGCAAGCCGTCGAGCTCATCGAAGCGCAGCGTCGCCAGCTCCACGCGCACCGCCGGCGTCACCGTGAGCCCGGCCATGGGCCCGAGCTGCGCCTCGGCGTAGCCCGCCGACGTCGCCACCGACGCCTGCACCGCGGTGGGCGTGCCCTCGGGCACGGGCACGTCGATGAGCTCGGCGCCGGGGATGAGCTGCACCACCGAGCTCGTGGCGTGGTGCTCGGCGCCCACGGTGGCGCGCAGCCACGGCGCCACGCGCACCGACAGCTCATCGCGCCCGCCCCAATTGAGCTCGTCGGTGGGCAGGTCGAGCGTGGTGCCGGCCAACACCGGCACCGCCACGCCCTCCGACAACAGCCCGCGCCGCGTCATGCCCAGGTACGGCGACACCGTGTGCGTGACGCCGGGGAGCGGGCGCAACTGCCAGCGGCCGAGCACGCGATGCCAGCGGCTGCCGAGGAACGTGTTCAACAGCTCGTCGAGGTCGATGGGGTCGCCGTCGGCGTCGCTGCCGATGGCGGGGGTGTCGCCGAGCACGGCCCAGCTGTCCTCGGCGCCGAACACGAACAGCGACAGCGACGACGTGGGCGAGACGTCGCTCTCGAGCTTGAGCTGGTAGTCGTAGTAGAGCGGCACGGGCAAGAACGGGATGGGCGCCTGAAAGGCGGTGGCGGCGTCCAAGAACAAGCTCGCGGGGATCTCGGCATGCGAGCGGCGGGCGGCGAACCCCACGCGCACGGCGGGCAGCGCCTCGATGGGCCGCGCCTGGCCGCCGAAGAAGAAGCCCAGGTCGAAGCCGTCGACGTCGAAGCGGGTCTCGGGTGTGCCCGCCTGCAGCTCGTGCGTGCGCACGTCGACGATGCCGGCGGTGGCGTTGCCGTAGCGCGCCGGATAGCCGCCCGCGTAGAAGCTGATCTCTTCGATGAACGCCCCGTTCACCACCGAGGTGAAGCCGCCGAAGTGATAGAGCACGGGGATGGGCACGCCCTCCACGTGCACGGCGGTGTCGGCGGGGTAGCCGCCGCGCACCATGAGCGCGCCGCCCAAGAGCGGCGCGCGCGCCACGCCCGGCAGGCTCTCGAGCACGCGCAGCGCGTCGCCATAGGTGCCGGGGATGCCCTTCACCTCGGCGCGCGACAACGACACGCGCGACACCGGCGGCTCGCTCTTCCGTGCGCGCACCACGGTGACCAGCTCGTCGGACAGGATCGGCGCCAGCGCCACGTCGAGCGCGTGCTCGAGCGCGGGCTCCACGCGCCCCTCGAGGTACTCCTCGTCGGCGAAGGGCGCGTAGCCCTCGAGCCCCACCTCCAGGCGGTAGGGCCCCTCGGGCAAGGGCGAAAACGCGAAGCGCCCCTCGTCGTCGGCCAGGACCGTGACGGGCGCGCCCGTGGCGCCCTCGGCCAGGAGCAACGTCAGCACCACCTCGGCGAACGGCAGCGGGCGCACCGTGCCCTCGCGCCGCACGCGGCCCGTGAGCACGAAGCGCGCGCCCGGCGCGGGCGCGGCGGCGG
>CAZONM010000120.1:0-14097 GCA_964580865.1 uncultured Myxococcales bacterium
AGGAGCGCGCCGCGACCATACGCGACGAGCTGCACGCGGCGCGCCGCCAGCTCGCGGGCGAGGTGGCGCCGCCCGCGCGCGTCGACGGTCGCGTCGGCGTGTTCTGCGACGCCGCCAACCTCTCGGCGTCGGCGCGCCGGGACTTCGGCAGCAAGCTCGACTATCGCGCGCTGCTCGCCCACGTGGTCGACGGGCGCCCGCGCGCGTGCGCGCTGGCGTTCGTGGTGCACGAGGGCGAGGACGGGGCGTGGCAGGGCTTCGCGCGCTCGCTCAAGGACGGCGGGTGGGAGCTGCGCGAGAAGCGCCCGAAGCTCCGCGCCGACGGCACGCACAAGGCCGACTGGGACATGGGCATCGCGGTGGAGATCCTCGACGCCCAAGACGACCTCGACGTCATCGTGCTGTGCTCGGGTGACGGCGACTTCCTGCCCTTGGTCAAGCGCCTGCGTCGGCAGAAGAAGCGCGTGGAGGTGGCCGCGTTCCGCGCCTCCACCGACGAGGCCCTGATCGCGACCGCCGACCACTTCTGGCCGCTCGACGGCCGCTTCCGCTTGGCGGGCGGGTGACGCGGCGATGACGACCCTGCGGTGCATCGAGTGCGGCGCGGCGACGCGCGTCTTGTCGGGCGCCGTGGGGTGCGCGCGGTGCGGAGGCTTGCTCGACCCCGTGCTCGACGTGCGTCGCCTGGCGAAGACGCGCGCCTCCTCCTGGCGGGCGCTGGGCGCGCGCCGCGCCGTGGGCGTCGACGAGCTCGATCGCTCGGGCGTGTGGGCCTTCCGCGAGTGGGTCTTGCCGGAGCTCGCTGCCCGCGACGTCGTCACGCTCGGCGAGGGCCGCACGCCGCTGTCACGGGGGCCGGCGTTGGCGCCGCGGGTGGGCTGCTGGGTGAAGCAGTGCGGCCAGCAGCCCACGGGCTCGTTCAAGGACCTCGGCATGACGGTGCTGGTGTCGGCCGCGCGCGCCATGGCGCGACGCCGCCGCATCGACGCGCTGGTGTGCGCGTCGACGGGCGACACCTCGGCGGCGCTGGCGGCCTACGGCGCGCGCGCGGGCTTGCCGGTGGTGGTGCTGTTGCCCCGCGGTAAGGTGAGCCCCGCCCAGCTCCTGCAGCCGCTGGCGCACGGCGCGCGCGTGGTCGAGCTCGACGGCGACTTCGACGCATGCATGCGCGTCGTGCGCGCGCTCGGCGAGCGCCCAGGCATCCTCCTGGCCAACTCCAAGAACCCGCTGCGCCTGCTTGGGCAGGCCACCGTGGCCTACGAGATCGCGCGCGATCTCGGGTGGCGCGCCCCCGACGTGGTGGTGGTGCCGAGCGGCAACCTCGGGAACGTGGCCGCGCTGCACGCGGGGTTCTCGCTCCTGCGCGCGCTCAAGCTCACGGATCGCCTGCCGCGCCTGGTGGCCGCGCAGGTGGCGGCCGCCGATCCGCTGCATCGCGCGCGCGCGCACGGCTACGCGCGCCTGGTGCCCGTGACCGCGGGCGAGACGCTCGCCACCGCCATCCGCATCGGCGATCCCGTGAGCTTCCCGCGCGCGCGCCGCGCGCTCTTGGAGAGCGGCGGCACCACGACATCGGCCGACGAGGGCGCGGTGCAAGACGCCATGGCCGCCCTCGACGGACACGGGCTGTTGTGCTGCCCACAGACGGGCGCGGCCTTCGCGGGCGCGCTCGCGCTCGCGCGCGAGGGGGCCATCAAACCGAAGGACACCGTGGTGGTGGTGTCGACGGCGTCGGGCCTCAAGTTCGCCGAGGCGAAGGCCGCCATCGCGCGCCGACGCCCTGCGCGCGCCGCGGCCACGCTCTCCGCCGTGCTCGAGGCGCTGGGTCTGCGAGGCGCGCCATGATCGCGTGGGTGCTGGCGCTCGGCCTTTGCGCTCCAGCGGGCCTGGTCGACGACCTGTACTCGCACCGACTGCTCTTCGACGCGGCTGGCCAACCAGCAGTTCCCATCGGCATGATGCAGGGCCGCGATCGCGTGGTGGTGGTGGGTGAGCGCGGCCTGGTGGTGAGCGTGGAGGGCGGGCCAGCGGTGGAGGTGCCGCCGGGCACGCCCGTGGCGGTGGAGCGCGTGAGCGGCGCGCCGGCGCGCGTACGTGAGCTGTGGGTCCTCGAGACCCTCGAAGGCGAGGCGCGCGCCACGCGGCACGCGGTGGCCGAGGCGTGGCGCGCTCGTGGCGTCCGCGCCCAGGTGCTCGACGTGGGCGGCGTCTACGGCGTCAAGGGCACCGTCGTCGACAACCGCGCCGCGTTGGTGGCCATGGAGAAGACCGGCGCGCGCCTCGACGCCGCCACGGCCGCGATCCTGAGCACCCACGGAATTCGCGAGACGCCGCTCGAGTGGCTCGACGCGCTGCCGCACGTCGAGCTCATGGCGGCGGGGCGGCGCGGCGCCGCGGTGCGCATCGCGGGTCGTGACGGCGCGCCCGCGCTGGTGAAGGACGTGGAGCACAGTGTGGGCTACGCCGAGCACGGCTTCGCCGATCGGCTCGTGCGGGGCGAGGTGCTGATCGCGCCCGATCGCCTGGGCAAGCTCGCCGTGGTCAACCTGGTCGACGAAGACGCGCTGGTCGCCGGCGTGCTGCCTTCGGAGATGTTCGCCACCGCCCCGCTCGAGGCCCTGAAGGCGCAGGCGGTGACCGCGCGCGGCGAGCTGTTCGCGAAGATCGGGCGACGGCACTTCGCCGATCCGTTCCAGGTGTGCAGCGAGCAGCACTGCCAGGTCTATCGCGGCCTCTCGGCCGAGCACCCGCGCGCCCGCCAGGCCGCCGACGAGACCAGGGGCGAGCTCGCCTTCGTGGGCGATCGCCTGGTCGAGAGCGTGTACTCGGCGTGCTGCGGCGGGCACACCGAGGCCGCCGACGTGGTGTGGGATCGGCCCGCGCAGTCGGCGCTGGCGGGGCGCGCCGACGTGCCCTTCGCCGACCCCGAGGCGCGCCCCTGGCTCGCGCCCGACGTCGAGCGCTCGGCGCTGGCCGTGCGCGGACGGCACGAGCGCGCCGCGCCCGTCATCCCGCTCGACCTGCGCACCGACGCGGGCGTGGAGGCGCTGTTGGCAGCGCCGCGCCAGGCCACCTGGTGCGGCCGCTCGTCGTTCAATCAGAAGGGCGACGTCTATCGCTGGACGCGCCGCTTCACGCGCGCCGAGCTCGACGCCGCGTTCGCCGACCTCGGCGTCGGCGTCGTGCGTCGCGTGGCCGTGGCCGAGCGCGGGCCCGGCGGCCGCCTGCGCGCCCTCGTGGTCGAGGGCGAGCGCGGCGCCGCGCGCGTCTTGCGCGAGCTGCCGGTGCGCAAGCGCTTGGGCAACCTGCGCTCGGGCCTCTTCGTCGTCGACGAGGAGCGCGACCAGGCGGGCGCGCTGGTGGCGGTGACCCTTCGGGGCGCTGGCTTTGGCCACGGCTCGGGCATGTGCCAGCAGGGCGCCATCGGCATGGCCGAGGGCGGCCACGACTACCGCGCCATCCTCCGGCATTACTACGTCGGGGCTGTGGTCAAGCGGGTATTCTGACGTGAAATCAGCGGCTTGCCTTGAACGGCGCGCTCACGGTACACAGGTGCCCGATCGAGGTGGTGCGTGACCAAGAGCGAGCTCATCGAGGACGTGTCGCGGCAAATGCCGAGCATGTCGAAGCGTGACGTCGAGATCGTCGTCGACACGGTCTTCGAGCGCATGCGCGACGCGCTGGCGCGCCACGATCGTATCGAGATCCGCGGCTTCGGCAGCTTCATCGCCAAGCCACGGCGCGCTCGCGAGGGGCGCAACCCCCGCACCGGCGAGAAAGTCCAGGTGCCCAAGAAGTGGGTGCCGTTCTTCACCTGCGGCAAAGAGCTCAAGGATCGGGTCAACGAGCCCGCGCAGCAGAACCAAGGCTGACGTCGTGGAACGCATGTACGCTCCCTGGCGCCTCGCCTTCTTGAAGGGCGAGCAGCAGGACCGCGATCCGATCCCGTCGCCGTCGGGGTGCATCTTCTGCGACTACCCGCTGGCGCCAGGCGCCGCGCCCGCGGACGGCGCGAGCCGCCGCGCGTGGGATGAGCGCCGCCTCGTCGTCACCGTGCGCGCCCACGCCTTCGTCATCCTCAACAAGTACCCCTACGGCAACGGCCACGTCATGGTGGTGCCGCGCGCGCACGGCGACCGCGTCGACGCGCTGGCCGGCGACGCGTTCGCGGGCCTGCACGAGCTCTTGCACGAGACCGTGGCCGCCGTGCGCGACGCCTACCAACCCCACGGCATGAACGTGGGCATGAACATGGGCGAGGCCGCGGGCGCGGGCATCGCGGCCCACGCCCACTACCATGTGCTGCCGCGCTGGCGCGGCGACGTGAACTTCCTGCCGGTGTTCGGCGAGACCAAGGTCATCAGCGAGGCCCTGGCAGACACCTGGGCGCGGCTGGCGGCGCGGCTGCGACGCCCCTTGGACGACTGATCGCAAGGGGACTGGTGGCGCGTCGGGTCGATTGCGTTACCTCTGGAATTCCCTTGCGGGACCGGGCGCCTGCGAGGACTTGACACGCGGTCCCTGATCTCTTAAGCCGCCCCTCGTCGGTTTCCAAAATCGTGCCAACCCAATTTCCGGCGTCGCGCGTCGGGTTGGGGTGGTTTCGCCGAGTTTCACGGAAGGTCGTCGGAACATGCCCACCGCGATTCAGCAGAATTTCTCGCTCCGCAAGAGCTTCGCGAAGATCAAGTCCCTCGTCCCGATCCCCAACCTCATCGACATCCAGCGCAAGAGCTACGAGAAGTTCCTCCAGACGAACATCGAGCCCGAGCAGCGGGAGAACACCGGCCTGCAGGCCGTGTTCAACTCGGTCTTCCCCATCAAGGACTACAACGAGACCGCCAGCCTCGAGTTCGTCAGCTACCAGCTCGAGAAGCCCAAGTACGACGTCGACGAGTGCCGCTCGCGCGGCATGACCTTCGCGGCGCCCATGAAGGTGATCATCCGCCTGGTCATCTGGGACAAGGACGAAGTGTCGGGCACGCAGTCGATCCGCGACGTCAAGGAGCAGGACGTCTACTTCGGCGAGATCCCGCTCATGACGGAGCACGGCACGTTCATCGTGAACGGCACCGAGCGCGTCGTCGTCAGCCAGCTGCACCGCTCGCCGGGCGCGTTCTTCGACTCCGACAAGGGCCGCACGCACGCCAGCGGCAAGCTCCTCTACAACGCGCGCATCATCCCGTACCGCGGCTCGTGGCTCGACTTCGAGTTCGACCACAAGGACATCATCCACTGCCGCATCGATCGTCGACGGAAGTTCCCCGCCACGGTGCTGCTCAAGGCGCTCGGCTTCAGCGCCGAGGAGCTGCTCGCGTACTTCTACCGCACCGAGACGCTGCAGAACGGCGGCAAGGGCAAGTTCGCCAAGGTCATCGACTACGACCTGTTGAACGGGCAGCGCGCCACGCGCGACATCAAGGATCCCGACAGCAAGGAGATCCTGGTCAAGAAGAACCGCAAGTTCACCAAGGCGGCCCTCAAGCGCATGAAGGACGCCGGCATGGACACGCTGGCGCTCGACGACGAGGAGGTCACGGGCCTCATCTGCGCCGAGGATCTCGTCGACATGGACACCGGCGAGGTGCTGGTGGAGGCCAACGAGGCCTTCACCGTCGACAAGCTCGAGGACCTCAAGAAGAAGGGTTACAAGGAGCTCAAGGTCCTGTTCATCGACGGGCTCAACGTGGGCCCGTACCTGCGCGACACCCTGGTGCTCGACAAGGTCAACTCGCGCGAAGAGTCGATCCTCGAGATCTACCGTCGCCTGCGGCCGGGCGATCCGCCCACGCTCGAGACCGCGGAGAACCTGTTCCACAACCTGTTCTTCAACCCCGAGCGCTACGACCTCTCCGAGGTCGGCCGCCTCAAGCTCAACCACAAGTTCGGCTTCGACGAGCCGCTGCGCAACCACGTGCTCACCAAGCGCGACATCCTCGAGGTGGTCAAGTACCTCATCGAGCTGAGGAACGGCCGCGGCAGCACCGACGACATCGACCACCTCGGCAACCGCCGCGTGCGCGCCGTCGGTGAGCTCCTGGAGAACCAGTTCCGCGTAGGTCTGGTCCGCATGGAGCGCGCCATCAAGGAGCGCATGAGCGTGCAGGAGATCGAGACGCAGATGCCGCACGACTTGGTGAACGCCAAGCCCGTGGCCGCCGTCGTCAAGGAGTTCTTCGGCTCGTCGCAGCTCTCGCAGTTCATGGACCAGACCAACCCGCTCTCCGAGGTGACGCACAAGCGCCGCCTGTCGGCGCTCGGGCCCGGCGGCCTCACGCGCGAGCGCGCCGGCTTCGAGGTGCGCGACGTGCACCCCACGCACTACGGCCGCATCTGCCCGGTCGAGACGCCGGAAGGTCCGAACATCGGCCTGATCGCGTCGCTGTCGACGTTCGCCCGCGTCAACGAGTACGGCTTCGTCGAGACGCCGTACCGCAAGGTGGAGGGCGGCGCCGTCCTCGACGAGGTGGAGTTCTTCACCGCGCTGCAGGAGGAGCAGCACACCATCGCCCAGGCCAACGCGCCGCTGAGCGACAAGGGCAAGTTTACCGAGCACTTCGTGCAGTGCCGCGCCGCCGGCGAGACGCTGATGAAGAAGCCCGAAGAGATCACGTTGATGGACGTGAGCCCGAACCAGCTCGTGTCGGTGGCCGCCGGTCTCATCCCCTTCCTCGAGAACGACGACGCCAACCGCGCGCTCATGGGCAGCAACATGCAGCGGCAGGCGGTGCCGCTCATCAAGACCGACGCGCCGCTGGTGGGCACGGGCATGGAGTACTCCGTGGCCCGCGACTCGGGTGTGTGCATGCTCGCCAAGCGCCGCGGCACGGTGGACTACGTCGACGCCACGCGCATCGTCGTGCGCGTCGATCACGCGTCGCTCGACGACTCGGGCAGCCAGGTCGACATCTACCGGCTCAACAAGTACCTGCGCAGCAACCAGTCGACGTGCTTCAACCAAAAGCCCGTGGTCAACGTGGGCGATCGCGTGGAGCCCGGTGACGTCGTCGCCGACGGCGCGTCCACGGAGCTCGGCGATCTCGCGCTCGGCAGGAACGTCACGGTCGCGTTCATGCCGTGGCAGGGCTACAACTTCGAGGACTCGATCCTCATCAGCGAGCGCATCCTCAAGGAGGACTTGTTCACCTCGATCCACATCGAGGAGTACGAGTGCATCGCGCGCGACACCAAGCTCGGGCCCGAGGAGATCACGCGGGACATCCCGAACGCCGGTGAAGAGGCGCTCATGGACCTCGACGAGGCGGGCATCATCCGCATCGGCGCCGACGTGAAGGCGGGCGACATCCTGGTGGGCAAGATCACGCCCAAGGGCGAGACCCAGCTCTCGCCCGAGGAGAAGCTCCTGCGCGCCATCTTCGGCGAGAAGGCCGGCGACGTGCGCGATACCTCGCTGCGCATGCCGCCGGGCACCTATGGCACGGTCATCGACGCCAAGGTGTTCACGCGCAAGGGCGTCGACAAGGACACGCGTGCGCAGGCCAACGAGGACGAGGAGGAGGCCAAGCTCCTCAAGGACCAGAACGACGAGGTGCGCATCATCCGCAACTCGGCGCTCGAGCGCGTGCGCAAGCTGCTCGACGGGCAGGTGACCACCAACAAGCTGGTCGACGACAAGGGCAAGGTGCTCTTGAAGAAGGGCGACTCGCTCGAGCCGGCGCTGCTCGAGGGCGTCGACTGGAAGTACTACGGCGACATCCCCATCAGCGACGAGGCGCTGGCCGAGCGCGTGCGCCGCATCCTGAAGACCATGGCCGAGCAGACCGAGGGGGTGCGCGTGACCTTCTCGGAGAAGATCGAGCGCCTCAAGCGTGGCGACGAGCTGCCGCCCGGCGTCATCAAGATGGTCAAGTGCTACATCGCCGTCAAACGCAAGCTGCAGCCCGGCGACAAGATGGCCGGCCGTCACGGCAACAAGGGCGTGGTCTCGCGCGTGATGCCGCAAGAGGACATGCCGTACCTGCAAGACGGCACGCCCGTCGACCTCGTGCTCAACCCGCTCGGCGTGCCGAGCCGCATGAACGTGGGCCAGATCCTCGAGACCCACCTCGGCTGGGCCATGAAGGGCATCGGCGAGCGCGTCAATCGCATGGTGGAGGAGTGGAAGGCGCAGAAGGCCGGGGAGGGGCATGACGGCGTGCGCAAGGTGCTCGACCGCGTGCTCGCCGACGTCAAGCAGAAGGAGATGGTCAAGAAGCTCTCCGATGCCGACCTCGAGCGCTTCGTCGTGAAGCTCAAGAAGGGCGTGCACATCGCCACGCCGGTGTTCGACGGCGCCAAGGAGAGCGAGATCCGTGATCTCCTCGAGCTGGGCGGCCGCGATCGCGCGGGCCAGCAGGTGCTGTTCGACGGCCGCACGGGCGAGCCCTTCGACCACGACGTCACCGTGGGCACCATGTACATGCTCAAGCTGCACCACCTGGTGGACGACAAGATCCACGCGCGCAGCATCGGGCCGTACTCGCTGGTCACGCAGCAACCGCTCGGCGGCAAGGCGCAGTTCGGCGGTCAACGCCTCGGCGAGATGGAGGTCTGGGCCATGGAGGCCTACGGCGCGGCCTACGCGCTGCAGGAGTTCCTCACGGTCAAGTCCGACGACGTCGTGGGTCGCACCCGCATGTACGAGGCCATCGTCAAGGGCGAGCATGTGCTCGAGTCGGGCATCCCCGAGTCGTTCAACGTGCTCATCAAGGAGCTGCAGAGCCTCGCGCTGGATGTCCAGCTGCTCGAGGACCAGGACCCCTTGTACTACTGAGCGAGCCGTCCGACGGCCGCCCCTCGGTGGCCGTTGGGCGAGCTCCCGCTGGCCGACTCCCGAACTCCGATTCCCGAATTTCCGATTTTCTGAATTCAGCGAGGGCACCCCGTGAAGGACATCTTCAATTTCTTCGAGAAGCCCAAGGATCCGCTTTCGTTCAACGCCATCCGCATCCAGCTCGCCAGCCCCGAGAAGGTGCGCGACTGGTCGCACGGCGAGGTGAAGAAGCCCGAGACCATCAACTACCGCACGTTCAAGCCCGAGCGCGACGGCCTGTTCTGCGCCAAGATCTTCGGGCCCATCAAGGACTACGAGTGCCTGTGCGGCAAGTACAAGCGCATGAAGCACCGCGGCGTCGTGTGCGAGAAGTGCGGCGTCGAGGTCATCCAGTCGAAGGTGCGCCGCGAGCGCCTCGGCCACATCATCCTGGCCACGCCGGTCGCGCACATCTGGTTCCTGAAGAGCTTGCCGAGCCGCATCGGCAACCTGCTCGACATGACCATGAAGGACCTCGAGAAGGTCCTCTACTGCGAGAGCTACGTCGTCATCGACCCGGGCAGCACGCCCTTCACCATGGGCGAGATCCTCAGCGAGGAGCGCTACCAGAAGGCGCTCGACGACTACGGCGAGGACGCCTTCATCGCCGGCATGGGCGCCGAGAGCGTGCGCGAGCTCCTGCGGCAGCTCGAGCGCGGCCCGGGCAACGACGGCAAGGGGCTCGACGTGCTCGCGTCGCAGCTGCGCCGCGTGATGGAGGAAGCCTCGTCGGAGGCCAAGCGCAAGAAGGTCGCCAAGCGCCTCAAGGTGGTCGAGAGCTTCCGCTCGTCGAACAACAAGCCCGAGTGGATGATGCTCGAGGTCATCCCGGTGATCCCGCCGGACCTCCGCCCGCTCGTGCCCCTCGACGGCGGCCGCTTCGCCACGTCGGACTTGAACGACCTCTACCGCCGCGTCATCAACCGCAACAACCGGTTGAAGCGCCTGCAAGAGCTGAACGCGCCCGAGATCATCATCAGGAACGAGCGGCGCATGCTGCAGGAGGCCGTCGACGCGCTCTTCGACAACGGCCGTCGCGGCAAGACCATCACGGGCCCGAACAAGCGCCCGCTCAAGTCGCTCAGCGACATGCTGAAGGGCAAGCACGGTCGCTTCCGCCAGAACCTGCTCGGCAAGCGCGTCGACTACTCGGGCCGCTCGGTCATCGTCGTCGGCCCCGAGCTGCGGCTGCACCAGTGCGGTCTGCCCAAGGCCATGGCGCTCGAGCTGTTCAAGCCGTTCATCTACAACAAGCTCGAGGAGCGGGGCTACGTCACCACCATCAAGTCGGCCAAGAAGATGGTGGAGCAGGAGAAGCCCGAGGTGTGGGATGTCCTCGACGAGGTCATCCGCGAGCACCCGGTGGTCCTGAACCGCGCGCCCACGCTGCACCGACTGGGCATGCAGGCCTTCGAGCCCGTGCTCATCGAGGGCAAGGCCATCCAGCTGCACCCGCTGGTCTGCACGGCGTTCAACGCCGACTTCGACGGCGACCAGATGGCCGTGCACATCCCGCTGTCGGTGGAGGCACAGCTCGAAGCGCGCGTGCTCATGATGTCGACCAACAACATCCTGAGCCCCGCGTCGGGCAAGCCGATCATCGTGCCCAGCCAAGACATCGTGCTCGGCTGCTACTACATCACGCGCAGCCGCCCGTTCGCGCGCGGCGAGGGCATGATCTTCTCCGGTGTCGACGAGGTGCGCGCCGCCTACGACCAGGGTCAGGTGGAGCTCCACGCCGAGGTCAAGTGCCGCGTGAAGGGCAAGCTCGAGTCGACCACCGTGGGCCGCGTGCTCATGTACGACATCGTGCCCAAGCAGGTGCCGTTCTCGGCGGTCAACAAGGTGATGGGCAAGAAGGAGCTCGCGGCGCTCATCGACCGCACCTACCGCCTGTGCGGCCAGAAGGAGACCGTGCTCCTGGCCGACCACCTGCGCACGCTCGGCTACACCGAGGCCACGCGCGCGGGCATCTCCATCGCCATGATCAACATGGAGATCCCCGAGGCCAAGAAGCACATCCTCGGGCGCTGCCAGGATCAGGTCGAGGAGATCACCAACCAGTACACCGAGGGTCTCATCACCAACGGTGAGCGCTACAACAAGGTGATCGACATCTGGTCGAAGGCGGCGGAGGAGATCTCCGTCGAGATGATGAAGAACATCTCGACCGTGGAGATGGTGTCGCCGGACGGCAAGGACAAGAAGAAGACCCCGTCATTCAACCCCATCTTCATCATGGCCGACTCGGGCGCCCGCGGCTCGAGCCAGCAGCTCAAGCAGCTCGCCGGCATGCGCGGTCTGATGGCCAAGCCGAGCGGCGAGATCATCGAGACGCCCATCACGGCGAACTTCCGTGAAGGCCTGACGGTGTTGCAGTACTTCATCTCGACGCACGGCGCCCGCAAGGGCCTGGCGGACACGGCGCTGAAGACCGCGAACTCCGGCTACCTGACCCGTCGTCTCGTCGATGTCGCGCAAGACGCCATCATCACCGAGTTCGACTGCGGCACGCTCGACGGCATCGACATCACGCCGCTCGTCGAGGGCAACGACATCATCGAGGGCATCGGCGACCGCATCCTCGGCCGCACCGCGCTCGAGGACATCGCCGATCCGGTGACCGGCAACATCATCGTGCCCACGGGCAACCAGATCGACGAAGACAAGGTGAAGGAGATCGAGGAGGCGGGCATCACCCGCGTCAAGATCCGCTCGGTGCTGACCTGCCAGACGCGTCGCGGCATCTGCATCTCGTGCTACGGGCGCGACCTGGCGCGCGGCAACGCCGTCAACGTCGGCGAGGCCGTAGGCGTCATCGCGGCGCAGTCCATCGGCGAGCCGGGCACGCAGCTCACCATGCGTACCTTCCACATCGGCGGTATCGCGTCGGGCTCGGCGGCGCAGTCGACGCACGAGAACAAGGGCGAAGGCGCGGTGCGGTTCGAGAACCTGCAGACCGTCAAGCGCAAGGACGGTTCGCTGGTGGCCATGAACCGCCAGGGCGAGCTCAAGATCATCGACGACTCGGGCCGCGAGCGCGAGACGTACCCGGTGGTGTACGGCTCGGTCATCCGCGTGGCCGAGGGTCAGCGCGTCAAGCCGGGCACCACGCTCGTGGAGTGGGATCCGTTCTCGACGCCCATCCTCACCGAGGTCGCGGGCATCGTGAAGTATGGCGACCTCGTCGAGGGCGTCACCATGACCGAGCAGGCCGACGAGACCACGGGCATCTCCCACAAGGTGGTGACCGACTCGAAGGACGCCTCGGCGCGGCCGCGCATCTCGATGAAGGACAAGGACGGCAACACCATCGCGCTGCCGAACAACCGCGGCGTGGCGCGCTACCTGTTGCCGAAGGGCGCGGTCGTGCTGGTGAGCGACGGCGATCAGGTGCACCCCGGCGACGCCATCGCCAAGGTGAACCGCGAGGCCGCCAAGACCAAGGACATCACGGGCGGCCTGCCGCGCGTGGCCGAGCTGTTCGAGGCGCGCAAGCCCAAGGACGTTGCGGTCATCTCCGAGGTCGACGGCACCGTGTCGTTTGGCAAGGACACCAAGGGCAAGCGCAAGGTGTTGGTCACCCCCGAGGTGGGCGACGCGCGCGAGTACCTGATCCCCAAGGGCAAGAACATCACGGTGCACGAGGGCGACTTCGTGCGCGCCGGCGAGGCCCTGATGGACGGTGCCGCCAATCCGCACGACATCCTGCGCGTCCTCGGCGAGAAGGCGCTGGCCAAGTACCTCGTCGACGAGATCCAAGAGGTCTATCGGTTGCAGGGCGTGAAGATCAACGACAAGCACATCGAGGTCATCGTCCGGCAGATGCTGCGCCGCGTGCGCATCAAGAAGTCGGGCGACACCACCTTCCTGAACGACGAGCAGGTCGAGAAGCACGTCTTCGAGGCCGAGAACGAGCGCGTGGTGCAGTCGGGCGGCGAGGCGGCGGTGGCCGAGCCGCTGCTCCTCGGCATCACCAAGGCGTCGCTCTCGACCGAGAGCTTCATCTCGGGCGCGTCGTTCCAGGAGACCACCAAGGTGCTGACCGAGGCGGCGGTGTCGTCGAAGATCGACTATCTGCGCGGGCTCAAGGAGAACGTCATCATGGGGCGGCTCATCCCCGCGGGCACCGGCTTGCCGCACTACCAGTACCTCAACGTGCAGGTGGAGGAGTCGTCGGCCTACGAGGACACCGGCCTGCTCGAGGACAGCCAGGCGGAGCTTCTGGAAGCGGGCTGAGCCGTGCGGCGCGCCTTCTCCGTCGCCGTGTTCGCGCGCGACGCGGACGGCCGGGTGCTGTTGATCCGCCACAAGCGGCTCGGCACCTGGTTGCCCGTGGGCGGCGAGGTCGAGGACGGCGAGACGCCGCTCGACGCCGCCAAGCGCGAGCTGCGTGAGGAGACCGGCCTCGAGGGGCGCTTCGTCGACGCGTCGTTCGCGGCGCCCATCGACGGTGCGCCCGTCGGGCTCATCGGCTACGAGGAGCACCAGGCGGGCAGCAAGGGCCTGCACCTGAACTTCTGCTTCGTCGCCGACGTGGCGGGCGTCCCGATGAGCAACGGCGAGTGGGATGAGCACCGCTTCGTCACGACCGCGCGCGACCTCGCGTGCCCCGAGAACGTCAAGCAGCTGGTCGACGTGGCGCGCGATGGGCACCCGCTCGCCACCATCGCGCGCGCGTGGCTGCGCTCGTTCAACGCCCGCGACCTCGACGGGCTGCTGGCGCTCTATGCCGACGACGCCGTGCATGTCTCGCCCAAGCTACGCGATCAGCGCCCCGAGACCGGTGGGCAGATCCGCGGCAAGGCCGCGCTGCGCGAGTGGTGGCGCGACTGCTTCGAGCGCCTGCCCGGCCTGCGCTACCAGGAGCACCGGGTGACGGCGAGCGGCGATCGCGTGTTCCTCGAGTACCTGCGCACGGTGCCGGGCCAAGCCGACCTCATCGTGGCCGAGCAGTTCGTCGTGGCGCGCGGCTGTATCGTTTCGTCACACGTGTTCCACGGGTGACGGCGGCGGCCCTACGCTGGTGGGCATGCTCGCTCGCGTCGTGATGGCGATGTTGATGCTCGGGCTGGCCGGGTGCCCGCCGGTGACGGTGGCGCTCGCCTGCGATCGTTCCGAGGACTGCCCCGGCGGCGACACCTGTGTCGATCACATCTGCGTCACCTTCGACGGCGGCGCAGGGGGGCAGGAAGGCGAGGGTGAAGGCGAGGGTGAAGGCGAAGGCGAGGGTGAAGGCGAAGGTGAAGGCGAAGGTGAAGGCGAAGGTGAAGGCGAAGGTGAAG
>CAZONM010000121.1:0-14074 GCA_964580865.1 uncultured Myxococcales bacterium
GCGAGGGCGAGGGCGAGGGCGAGGGCGAGGGCGAGGGCGAAGGCGAGGGCGAGGGCGAGGGCGAAGGCGAGGGCGAGGGCGAGGAGCTCTCCGGCTCCGAGCTGTGCACGCTCCTCATGGCCGGTGTCATCAACGCCAGCTATGCGGTTGAGCTGCGTGAGCTGGCGTCCTCCTCGCACGCCTGCCACCCCAACGATCCGATACCGGTCGATCCCAATCGCGAGGCCCTGGCGACGTCTTGCACCTCCACCGGCTTTCGTGCGCGAGCGATCGACGACGGCCTCGCGGCTGGCCGCTTCACCGTCGATTGGAGCCGGCTGGCCGCCTGCCGCGCGCTCGGATCTGCCGTGGACCGCACCGCGACCATCGGGGCGTTCTTGACCGCCTATGACGCGCAGCTCCTGCTACGCGGCGATCCCTCCTGTACGGATGTGGTCACGGGGACCGTGGGCGCGAACGGCGCGTGCATGATCGACTGGGACTGCTCGCCGGGCTTGGTGTGCGACCTCGATCTCGTGGCGACCACCGAGGGCAGCCTGGTGCATCGCTGTCAGGTGCCGGCCGGGCTCGACGGCGAGTGCGTCGGCGCGCTCGCTCCCGACGCCCGGCGCTGCGCCAGCGACCTCGCGTGTGTGCGCCCTGCGGTCGCCAGCGATCCTGCGCTCTGCCGGCCGTACGTACCCGAGGATGGCCCGTGCAGCTCCGCGGCGGGCTCCGCGCCGTGCGAGGAAGGGCTGGCGTGTGTGGGCGGAACCTGCCAGCGCACTCCGGGCCTCGGGGAGGCTTGCGAGATCCTGTCCTCGACGTCCTATCGGCTCGGCATCCCGGTCGTCATGGACGACTGCGCGACCGGTCTGGTGTGCGCTGGTGGCACGTGTCAGGCGGCGCTGCGGTCCGGCGACAGCTGTCCCGACGATGCCGATCACCTGTGTGCGGGTGACGTGTGCAGCCTGTGCCGCCCAACCAATCCCACCGCGCTCGGCATCATGACGTGCGCGGCGCCTGCCGAGCTCGACGAGGCCTGCGCGGCGAGCGAGGACTGCCGGCGAGGGCTCGTGTGCTCACTCACCACGCACGAGCCTGACCCGCCGGAGGGGCGGTGCGCGGCGGCGCCCTCCCCGGGCAACCCGTGCATCGACGGTCGCTGCCAGGGCTTCTGCTCGCCGGCCGGGCAGTGCCTCGCGACCGCCGAGGGCGCCGCGTGCACGGTGCCGCTGCACTGCCCTGAACCGCTCGTCTGCAGCGACGGCATCTGTGCACCTGGCAGCGAGGGCGCCGCGTGCACGGGGCCGTGTGCGCCGGGGCTCGTCTGCGACCAGCTTGGGACCGATCGCTGCGTGGCGCTGCCGGGCCTCACGGAACCTTGCGTCAATTCGCAGTGCGCGGCCGGCCTAACGTGCGTCGGCGGCACCTGCCAGGAGGGGGCAGCGGAGGGCGAGGCATGCACCAACGATGCGGCGTGCGCGAATGGTCATTGCATCGCAGGCCTCAACCTCTGCGGCTCGTCACCTGGGCGCAGCTGCGCTGAGCTGGACCTGTTCGATCGCCAGAACCTCCCGTTGCTCTTCCTGGTTGGCACGCTCGCCGTCCGCTCGGCGCGGCGCCGAGCGGGGTAGCGGCGCCTACTCCACGCGCACGTCGAGCCCGAACGCCCCGCCCGCGCCGAAGCTGTCGACGACGATGGTGTAGGTCCCCGCCGGCACGGCCAGGAGCTCCACGGTCGACGCCACCGTCTGCGCGCCGTCGTCCATGCACGCGATCGCCGCGCTGCCATCGGCGCTGCACGGCGTGATCACGTACACCGTGGTGTCGAAGTCGGTGCGCGGCGTGTCGGTGGTGATGACCACGCGATCGGCGGGCGCTTCGAGCTCGAGCGTGAGCACGCTCTCGGGCCGCCCGCGCGGATCGTTGGCCGCGCAGCCCGGCGGCGCGTCCCACAGCGAGGTCCCGTCCGCCACGCCGACCACGCTGGCGGCGCCGTCGACCAGCTCGAGGCGCGGCGCCTCGGTGCACTGCTGGCCGCGCACGTAGCTCTCGGCCAAGCAGTTGTTGGCCACGCCGGGGACGCCCGGCATGCAGGCCGATCCGTCGGCGCATGCGTCGAAGCCCTCGGGGCTGCACGAGGCGCCGGCGCCGCGCACGGGGGTCACCGCCAGCGCCACCTCCACGCGCGCGCCCTCGTGCGCGGCCGCGTCGACGGGCGTCACCGCCACGCGCTGCACGAGCTGGTGCAGGCCCACGCCCATCTCGAGCACCACCAGGAACACGCCGCCCTCGCCCGCGGCGGGCAGCACGAACTCGGCGGTGTCGGGCACGGTGTCGCCGTCGACGTCGAGGGCCACGGGCGCGCCGTCGGCGTCGAGCACCTCCACGCGCAGCTCCGCCAGATCGTCGTCGGGCTCGGTGCCCTGCACCAAGAGGCGCGGGCCGAACGCGAGGGGATCCTCGGGCTCGTAGTAGGCCAGGCGCGTCACCTGCGGCGCCTCGCCCGGCAGGCAGCGCGCGGGCTCGCCCTTGCAGCCCAGATCCTCGGCGCAGCGATCGAGCAGGTAGGTGCGATCGCATGCCTCGCCCTCGGCGCGCACCACCTGCGCGCTCACGGCCGCGCGCACCGACGACGATTGCCGGCCCGCGGCGTCCACCAGCGCCACGGCCACCTCGCCGAGCTCGAAGCCCTGCGCCAGCGCGCCCGCCAGCCGCACCGCCCCCGCCACGGCGGTGCCATCGACGGCGGGTCCGTCGAAGGGCAGGTAGCTCGTGGCCGCCTCGGGCACGCCGTCGAAGTCGGCGTCGAACAGCGGCACCTCGTTGCCGCCCCGATCGAACACGGTGAGCGCCAGGCCCACCGCGTCTCCGTCGGGATCGGTGCCGCTCGCCTCCACCAGGAGGTCGGCGCCGGCGCGCCCCACCTGGCGCGCCGCGGCGACGTCCAGCACCGGCGCCAGCGCTTGCTCGGGCGGCGCGTCGTCGTCGGAGCCGGGCGGTGGTGCGTCGACCGCGGCGGCGGGGTCGACGCAGCCGAGCGCGATGACCACGAGCACCAGGGCGAGCAGAGAAAGACCGGCGAGCGTGCGGGGCGAGGGCATGTCCTTGCCATCGGCACGGCGGGCGCACACCTTGAGCGCTGATCACCGCGTCGCGCGCGGCCCCCACCAACGACGACGGGCGGGGACCACGCCCCGCCCGTTCGCCGTCCGTCCCGGTCGCGCTCAGAGCTCGCAGTTGCTGCCGGTCTCCATGCAGATGTCGCCCTCGCCCGCGCCACCATCGAGCGTGTCCGTGCCGGCCTCGCCGTCGAGCACGTCGTCGCCCGCGCCGCCGTTGAGGCTGTCGTTGGCGGCGCCGCCTTCGAGGAGATCGTTGCCCGCGCCGCCCGCCAGCGTGTCGGCGCCGCCGCCGCCCGAGAGGACGTTGTCGAGCGCGTTGCCCGTGATGTTGTCGGCCCCGCTGCCGCCCAGGCACACCTCCACGTCGGCCTCGACGTCGTCGGCCTCGCCGGACAGCCCGTCGTCGGCGGCAGAGCCGTCCATGGTCACGGTGAGGGCCGCCGAGCGCCCGCTGTAGTCCACGGTGTCGGTGCCGGTGCCGCCGCTGAAGGTGTCGGAGCCGCTGTCGGCCGCCTCCTCGTCGAACACGTCGTCGCCGGCGCCGCCGCTGAGCGTGTCGTCGCCCGCGCCGCCCGTGAGCGTGTTGGCGGCGTTGTTGCCAGTCACGGTGTCGTCGCCGTCACCCCCGATGAGGTCCTCCACGTCGGCGTTGACATCGTCGGCCTCGCTCGACTCGCCGTCGTTGGCCGACGAGCCGTCCATGGTCACGGTGAGGTCGTTGCTGCGTCCGCTGTAGTCGACCAGGTCGGTGCCCGCGCCGCCGTTGAACACGTCGGAGCCGCTGTCGGCCGAGCCCTCGTCGAACACGTCGTCGCCGTCGCCGCCGCTGAGCACATCGTCGCCCGCGCCGCCGTCGAGGCTGTCGTCGTCCGCGCCGCCGTTCAGCGTGTCGGCGCCGTCACCGCCGGTGAGGACGTCATCGCCAGCGCCGCCGGTCAGCGTGCAGCCGCTGTCCGACGCCGTGAGCGTGTCGTCGCCCGCGCCGCCCACTACGGCCTCGACGTCATCGAGCACCTCGTCGTCCTCGTTGGCTTCGCCGTCGTCGTCAGTGCCGGAGCCGGTGGCCTCGACGTCGACGGTGACGGCGTTGGTGCGGCTCGCGTACGACACCGTGTCGGTGCCCGCGCCGCCGGAGAAGACATCGGCGCCGCTGGTGGCCGCGCCCTCGTTGAAGGTGTCGTCACCCGCGTCACCGTTGACGGTGTCGGCGCCAGCGCCGCCGCTCACCGTGTCGTTGCCGTCACCGCCGTTGAGCTCGTCGGCGCCGCCGCCGCCCGTGAGCGTGTCGTTGCCGGCGCCGCCGTACACCTCCACGGCCGAGGCGAAGGCGCCCGAGCCGGTGCCCGCGCCGCCCGCGCCGGTGAACACGTCGTTGCCGGCGCCCAGCGACACCACGAAGGTGTCGACATTGGCCACGGTCATGTCGCGCACCGAGTCGGCGGCGAAGTTGATGGCGGTGTCGCCGAAGGTGACGGTGTCGGCGGTGGTCTGGCCGCGCACCTTGACCGCGTCGGTGCCTGACACCAGATCGACCACCAACCCTGCCTGACTGGCGGTGCCCGCGCCGAACAGACCGTTCTGGAAGTCGACGATGACGGTGTCGGTTCCCGTGGAGCCGGTGATGTTCATGCGCTTCATCGACGTAGCCGTCGCCGTGCCGCAGGCAACACCGTTGACGGTGATGGCCGAGTCGACGGCGCGGCGCGCCACCAGCGCGACCTCGTTGGCGGCGATGGTGACGGTCGCGATGCCGGTGGTGCTCACGAAGGTGCACGGCGTCGCGAGCGCGGTAAGCGGGCTGTCGAGCTCAGGGATGCCCTCGGCGGCGCCGGGTCCGGGTTCTTCGATGCCGCACGCGATCATCGACGCGGCGGTCAGCGTGGCAAGGGCGAAGGTGGAAAACTGGCGCACGGGTCCTCCTGTGACTTCCGTGCCTTCGGCGCTTGGCGCGGCCAACCTAAGGCCGTGATCAGGGCGCGTGCCTGATCCGCCGCGTCCACCGCGGTGGCGCGCGGCCCATTCAAGTACGCGGGCGATCTGCCGATAACGGTGCGCTGGAGGACGCGCCTCGCGTCAAATGCGGCGCGTGGCCGTGGCCGTCAGGCCTTCTTCACGAACTCCGACTTGAGCTGCATGGCGCCGAAGCCATCGATGCGACAGTCGATGTTGTGATCGCCCTCGACCAGCCGGATGTTCTTGACCCGCGTGCCGACCTTGAGCGCCGACGTGGCGCCCTTCACCTTGAGGTCCTTGATGATGGTGACGGCGTCGCCGTCCTTGAGCAGGCTGCCGTGAGCGTCGCGCACCACCAGGCCCGCCTCGTCCTGCGCGGGGTCGTCGGCCGCGGCGGCCTGCGCCCACTCGTGCGCACACTCCGGGCAGACCAGGAGCGCACCGTCCTCGTAGGTCAGCGCGGAGCGGCAGCGGGGACAGGGTGGGAGATCGGCCACAGCAACTCCTACGCGTCCGCCGACGGCGCGGTGGGCATGGCCTTGCGCGCGCTGTGCTCCACCAAGGCCGCCAGCACCGTGCGCGCGCTCGCGCGCGCCTCGGGCTCCACGAACACGCGCTCAAGCAGCGCGGGCTTCTCGTAGCGCGCGTACAGCGGCGTGTACTGCTCGATGGGCACGGCGGACGAGGTGCCCGTGACCACGAAGATGGGCTTCGTCGACGACGTGCTGAAGTACTTCGACAAGACCGAGCGCGAGCGCGTGCGGATGTGCGTCACGCCCGCGTCGGTCAGGCGCTCCACCAGCTCGTCGTGCGAGATGGTGGTGCCCACCTGCTGGTGGCCCTCGTTCTTCTCGTCGAGCAAGACGAAGGGCCGGCGCTCGGCGATGCGCCGCGCCCACGGGTTCTTCGAGCGCCGCACGGTGGCCCACAGGTCGACGTCGTCGAGGGCGCAGTAGCGCTCCACGTCGGCCGGCAGATCGAACTCGCCGCGCGCGTCCTCGAAGTAGCGCGACAGCATCTTCTCGAAGATCACGGGCGTGTAGTGCAGGTACACGGTCGCGAACATGTGGTAGCGCGACAAGAGGAAGTCCTCGAACGAGAAGATGGCGCGGCTCCGGATGCCCAGGTGCACGGCGCCGTCCTCGAGCACGGGCACCACGTTGTCGATGAGCCAGTCGGCGTCGAACTTGCCGTAGCTCACGCCGCAGTAGAACGAGTCGCGCTGCAGGTAGTCCATGCGATCGGCGTCGCACTCGGAGCTGACGATCTGGCGCAGCGCCGGCGCGTAGTCGACGCCGCCGTGCCGGAAGCGCACGCTCTGGCCTTGCCAGGTGTTGCCCACGATGAGCTCGGCGATGTCCTCGGGCACGATGCCGTCGTCCTCGAACTGCTTGCGGATGGCGTCGCCGAGCGCCGAGTCGAGCACGATCTTGAGCGTGTAGTCCTCGTGGCTCGCGCGCCGCGTGACGTCGTCGCCCGAGAACTTGCCGAGCCCGAGCTCGCCCACCGACGGCATGAGCATCTCGGTGGTGTGCGACAGCGGCGCGTGCCCGAGGTCGTGAAAGAGCATGGCCAAGCGCACGGCCTGGCGAAAGCGCGCGCGTACGCGATCGGGCAGCTCGGCCACGGGCGCGTCGGCGCCGAGGTTGTGGCCGCGCGTGGGGAACAGCCGATCGAAGCAGCGCGTGGCCACGTGCATGGCGCCGAGCGAGTGCGAGTAGCGCGTGTGCGTGGCGCCGGGGAACGACAGGTCGGCGAAGCCGAGCTGCTTGATGTTGCGCAGGCGCTGGAAGAACGGGTGATCGATGAGCTTGATCTCGCGCGCGCTCACCGGCAGCGTGCCGTGGATGGGGTCGCGGATGTGGATCTCTTCGCGCTCGCGCACGCCCTCGTGTCCCGCGCCCCGCTGCGCCTCGCAACGGGGGTAGAGTGGGCCCGTGCGCCTCGCCGGCCTCGCGCTCAGCACCCTGCTCGCGGCTTCCTGCAAGGAGCCGCCGCCGCCGCCTGTGCCCATCGACCCGCGCATCGACGTCGCCGGCGCGCCCGCGCCCCCGCCCGTGGCGCCCTTCGGCGGCCCCGCCGCCGAGCCGCCGCCGCCCGCCACGGCGCAGGAGCGCTTCGCGCAGGCGCTCACCGGGCACCGACGCAAGACCTACGTGGGCGACCTGCCCGACCTGCGTACGCGCGGCGTGCTGCGCGTGCTCACGCGCAACAACTCGACCAGCTACTTCCTCTACAAGGGCGTCGAGGCCGGCGTCGACTACGAGCTGGCCCAGTGGATCGCCGAGGAGATGAAGGTGCGCCTCGAGATGGTGGTGGCGCCCACGCAGCGCGAGCTCGTGCCCTGGCTGCTCGACGGCCGCGGCGACGTCATCATCGCGGGCCTGTCGACGACGGCGGCGCGCGCCGATCGCGTGCACTTCACGCGGCCCTACATCGAGACGCCGTGGGCCGTGGTCGTCAAGCGGCCGCCGAAGAAGAAGGGCAAGGGAGGCGGCGAGGTGGCGCCGCTGACCTCGGTCGCCGAGCTCGCCGGCAAGGACGTGGTGGTGAAGCCGTCGTCGGGCGCCATGAAGCGCCTGCGCGGCCTCGAGGTCCCGGGCCTGGCGCCGCGCGCCGCCAGAGAGACCGAGGAGAGCGAGGACCTGCTCGATGAGGTGGGCGACGGCAAGGCGTTCGCGTGCGTGGTCGAGGAGCGCATCGCCAAGGTGGAGCTCCTGCACAGAGACGATCTGGTCATCGCGCTCACGCTGCCGGGCGGCGACGACCACGCCGCGCTCGCCGTGCGGCAAGAAGACGCTCAGCTTCACGAGTTCCTCGAGAAGTTCCTCGAGCAGAACTACAAGAGCACGCGCTGGAACCTGATGTGGCGCCGCTACCACTCGTGGAAAGACGAGACGCGCGCCGTGCGCAACGACGACCTGCGCGCCGATCGCGAGGGGCGCATCACGCCGTGGGACGAGATGTTCCGCGCCGTCGGCAAGGACCACGACGTCGACTGGCGCTTGTTGGCGGCCCAGTGCTACCAGGAGAGCCGCTTCGACACGGACGCACGCTCACCCTTCGGCGCCGTGGGCATCATGCAGTTCTTGCCCTCCACCGCCAAGGAGCTCAACTGCGGCGACCCCACCGCGCCGAAGGCCGCTATCACCTGCGCCGGCCGCTTCGTGGGCAAGCTCGTCAAGCGCTACACCGAAGACCCCGTGGCGCTCAAAGACCGCGTGCGCTTCGCGCTCGCCGCCTACAACGCGGGGCCCGGGCACCTCGACGACGCGCGCGTGCTCGCCAAGGCGCAGGGCCTCGACCACAACCGGTGGTTCGGCAACGTCGAGACCGCGATGTTGCTGCTCTCGAAGCCGCGCTACTACGAGACCGCCGCGCACGGCTTCGCGCGCGGCGAGGAGACGGTGCGCTACGTGAGCGAGATCCAGACGCGCTACGACGCGTACGTGGGGCTGGCGCAGCCGTAGCGCCTCGCGAGCGGTCAGAACGGCAGATCGTCGTCGACGAAGCCGCCGTTGTCGGCCGGCGGCGGCGCGTCGTCACCCGCGGGCGGTCCGCCCGACGACGGGCGCGCGCCGTCGCTCTTCTTCGGCCCCGCGCCGGCGCCGCGATCGCCGCCGCCGCCCAGGAACAGCACCTGGTTCGCCACCACCTCGGTGCGCCACTTCTCCTGGCCTTCCTTGTCCTTGAATTGGCGCGTCTGCAGGCGTCCCTCGACGTAGATCTGGCGGCCCTTCGCCAGGTACTGGCCCGCGTTCTCCGCGGTCTTGCCGAACGTGACGACGTCCATCCACTCGGTGTGGTCCTTCCACTGGTCGCCGTCTTTGCGGCGCTCGGTCACCGCCAGGCGCAGCGTGCACACCGCGTTGCCCGACTGCACGTAGCGCACCTCCGGGTCCTTCCCGAGGTTGCCGACCAGGATCACCTTGTTCACTCCAGCTGCCATGACGTCGACTCCGTGTTCGTACCTGTGTTCGTACCTGTGTTGCCGCCGGCGGGGGCGACACGCCAATCCGCCGACGGCTCGGGCATCGATCAACCGGCCGTGGCCGGCAACGCCCTCAGCGGGATCTCCGGGGCGCGCCGGCGCCTTTGCGATCCCGGATCAGCAGGGTGCGATCTCGAGGTCGCAGCAGGGCCCCGCCGGGGGCTCGGATCCGCGGGAAAAGTCCTTGCGAAACGAGCCCTTGGCCTGTCAGGCTGGTGGTACGCGATCTGCATGAAATTCGCGAAGGAATTCGGGCCTCTCGGTGCCAGGGTCCGTCGAGGTGAGTGGATGTCGGGACTTCGCTGCCGTCACGCGCTCGCCCTCCTGCCGCTGTTGGCGCTGGCCGGCGCGGCCAACTGCCCCTTCGACCTCGACCCCTGCCCCGACCTCGACGAGCTCTGCCCCGACCTCGAGTGCGACGACTACGCGCAGAACCGCGACGGCTGCTCCATGTGCGAGTGCGCCGACGACGAGCCCGTGATCTGCTTCGCCGACGGCGAGTGCCCCACGGGACAGCGCTGCGACACCACCACCTACTGCGAGACCGCGCCGGGCTGCGCGGCGGGCGCCGAGTGCGACGCGGTCTGCTATGGCCGGTGCGTCGAGGCGCCGGTGTCGTGCTGGTCCGACGCCGACTGCCCGAGCGGCCAGCTGTGCGCCTCCTTCGACAACGCGCGCGAGGCCGACGCCGGCGACGACGCCAGCGGCGGCGGCGCCATGCCCGTGGCGCCGAGCGGCGTGTGCGTGAGCCAAGCGTGCGCCGAGGCCGACGTGGCGCTCCCCACCTGCCCGCCCGGCACCGAGCCGTCGTTCGCGCTCGGCGCCGACGGTTGCCCGACCCCCGTGTGCGTCACGGTGGACTCCTGCCGCGAGCTCGTGCCGGAGCGCTGCGAGGTGACGCCGGGCTGCATGCTCGTCGAGGAGCCGTGCGCGTGCGACGCCAACACCGGCGCATGCGACGACTGCACTTCGACGCTGCGCTGCGTGACCGACGGCGACTGCTACTCCCTGGGCGTCGACGCCTGCCTGCAGAACCCCAACTGCACGCTGGTATCGGGCGGCGGTTCGGCCGGTGAGGCGCCGCCCTGCGCCGTCTGCGACACGGACGGCAACTGCGAGCCTTGCGATAGCGCCGATCCGGCGCCGCCCCCGGCCGACGTGGTGTGTGTGCCTCGCGTCAGCGACGGCACCTGCCTCTCCGACATCGACTGCGGCGCGGGCGAGGTGTGTCAGGCCTCGGTGGTGTGCGGCAGCGGCTGCGAGGCATCCCCCGACGGCGACGTCTGCTACGAGGAGTGCTGGAACGAGCGCGGCTGGTGCGTGCCGTCGGGCAACAGCTGCTACGACCTCCTGCCCGAGCTGTGCGTCGAGGATCCGCGCTGCGAGCTGGCCGAGAGCTTCGGCATGCCGTGCGCGTGCGCGCCCGACGACCCGAGCTGCGGCTGCGACGCGCCCATGGTCCCGCTCTGCGTGCCGCGCGCCGACAACTGCCAGGTCGACGGCGACTGCGCGCCGGGCCAGCACTGCGCGTGGGTCGAGAGCTGCCCGCCGTGCGATCCCTCCACCGGCTTCGGCTGCGCGGCCCCGTGCTACGCCGAGGGGCGCTGCGTCGACGGGCCACCGCCGCCCCTGCCCTGCAGCGTCGACGACGATTGCCTCGCGGGACAGGCCTGCATCGAGGTGAGCGTGTGCGAGGTGTGCCCGGACCAACCCGCGCCCGAGCCCGGCACCGGCCCGGCGCCGCCCGCGCCCTGCGATGCCGCCTGCACCGCCGAGCGTGTGTGCGCCTGGGCGGGTGGCAGCTGCTACGCCGACCAGGAGTGCGGCCTGGGCGCCTTCTGCGACTTCACGCGCTGCGACGGCGCCAGCAACCTGATGGCGTGCCCCGGCACCTGCATGCCCGTGGGGCCAGGCGGGCTGTGTCAAAGCGACGACCAGTGCGACCCGGGCGAGCGCTGCGCTACGGAGCTCGACGTGTGCTTGCAGAACCCCGACGACCCCACCGGCGGCTGCTACAGCCAGTGCGTGCCGGGCGCGCTGACCGAGGGGCTGTGCCTCGAGGACGGTGACTGCGACGGCGACGCCACGTGCCGCTTCCACGCCGACGTGTGCCTCGACGACCCCAGCAGCAGCGCGCTGGTGTGCTCGGGCTGGTGCGCCGCCGGCTGTCTGCAGGTGGAGACGCGCGCCCTCGACCCCGAGACGGACCGCTGCGTCACCTTCCGCGACTCGTGCGTGCCGCCGGGGTGGATCGCGGGCGGCTGCTGATCCCGAGTACAGCGCTCGCCAGGTAGGTTGATCGGCAAGAAGGCGCCGGGATCTTGGCCGAGGTCAAGGAGCCCCGCAGGCGCGTGGCCGTCGCCACGTGCGGAGGACGCGACGCAGAGATCGGCCAAGAGACCAAGCCGACGCGATCCAACCTACCTGGCGAGCGCTGTATGCTGCTCGCGGGCGCAGCGGCGCCGCGGAGCGACCATGGACGGCAATTCGGACGAGCTCGCCAACCTCGGCGGCGTCTGGCTCATTGAGCCCCTCTACCGCCAGAGCATCTTCACGCCCGAGCAATTCACCGAGGAGCAGCTCGCGTTCGCGCAGACCGCCGCCGACTTCGCCACCGGCAAGGTGCTGCCGCGCGTGGGCGAGATCGAGGGCAAGAAGCCCGGCGTGCTCAAGGAGCTGCTCACGGCCGCCGGCGAGCTTGGCCTCTTGATGCTCGACGTGCCCGAGGCCTACGGCGGCCTGGGCACCGACAAGACCACGTCCATGCTCGTCACCGAGCAGATGGTGTGCGTGCCCTCGTGGGCCGTCACCATGGGCGCGCACGTCGGCATCGGCTCCTTGCCCATCGTGTTCTTCGGCAACGAGGAGCAGAAGAAGAAGTACCTGCCGAAGCTCGCCACCGGCGAGCTGCTCGCCGCCTACGCGCTCACCGAGGCGGGCTCGGGCTCGGACGCGTTGGCCGCCAAGACCACGGCCGTGGAAGACGGCGACCACTACGTGCTGAACGGCGTCAAGCAGTGGATCACCAACGCCGGCTTCGCCGACGTGTTCACCGTGTTCGCCAAGGTGGGCGGCGAGAAGTTCACCGGCTTCATCGTCGAGAAGACCGACGCGGGCGTGTCCATCGGGCCCGAAGAGCACAAGATGGGCATCCGCGGCTCGTCGACGTGCGAGCTCATCCTCGACAACGTGCGCGTACCCAAGGACCGCCTGCTCGGGCGCGTCGGCAAGGGCCACAAGATCGCCTTCGGCATCTTGAACATCGGCCGCCTCAAGCTGGGCGTGGGCTCGGTGGGCGGCTCCAAGCACGCGCTCAAGCTCGCCGTGGACTACGCGAAGGAGCGCAAGCAGTTCAACAAGCCCATCTGCGAGTTCGGCCTCATTCGTCACAAGCTCGGGCGCATCTGCTGCGGCATCTACGCCACCGAGAGCATGGGCTACCGCGCCACCGGCATGATCGACGCCTTCGTGGCCGCCGGCGGCCGCGCCACCGCCGTGGGGCATGACCACGAGAGCCGCGTGCAGCAGGCCCTCGAGGAGTACGCCATCGAGTGCGCCATCCTGAAGGTGTTCGGCACCGAGCAGCTCGACTACACCATCGACGAGGCGCTGCAGATCTTCGGCGGCTACGGCTATACCGAGCACTTCCCCATCGAGCGGCTGGCGCGCGACGCGCGCATCAACCGCATCTTCGAGGGCACCAACGAGGTGAACCGCCTGCTCATCCCCGCCACGCTGCTCAAGCGCGCGGTGATGGGGCGCCTCAAGCTGCTCGACTTCGTCTCGCAGGTGAAGGAGGAGCTGAAGAACCCCGACCTGATCCCGCTGCACGTCGACGGCTCCACCGTGGGCCGCGAGCGGCGCGCCACCGAGCTCTCGAAGCGCATCGCGTGCTACGTCGCCGACATCGCCATCCAGAAGCACATGGCCGAGCTCGAGGAGCGACAAGACATCCTCGGCGCCCTGTCGGACATGCTCATCGACGTGTACCTGATGGACTCGGTGGTGGCGCGCACGGCGCAGAACGTGCCGAGCTTCGGGCGCGACAAGACCGAGCTACAGCGCGAGATGTGCACGCTCCTGGTCGCCGACGCCTACGATCGCGTGGTGCAGGGCGCGCGGCGCCTGGCCGCGTCGATCACCGAGGAAGACGAGCTGCAGGTGATCTTCGCCAACATCGAGCGGCTCAACGTGGTGCGCCCGGTGAACCAGTTCCGCGCGCTCGAGCGCATCGCGGCGGCCGTGCTCGAGGCGGGCGGCTATCCCGTGCTCGGGTAAGGGCCCGCGAACGGATGACGTGATCGATGATCGCGGCCGAGCCCGGCGATGGCGCGAAGCCCCGCAGGCCCGTGGCCGTCTCCACGGGCCGAGGACGCGATAACGCCAGCGGCGATGGATCGGCCGCGAGGGCGGGCACGTCGTCCGTTCGCAGGCCCTACGGGCCCGCTACCACGGCCACTCGACCCACACCTGCGCCGGCCGCAGGTGCAGGGCGATGAACCACAGCGCCCCCAGCGCCGGCGACGCCACGAGCCACCAGCCCCACAGGCTGTGCTTCTTCTCGAGACGCCAGGCGAACAGCGCGCACAGCGCCGCGACGCCCATGAGCCCTGCCGCGATGGTGGCGTCATCGACGAGCCAGCGCGGGTCCTCGAACAGGTACTGCACGGCCGCGGCGGGCGCGAGCAGCGCGCCGCCCGCCACCGCGCGGCCGGCGTGGCGGAGCCCGAGCCCGTGCACGATCATGGCAAGCGCTGGCGCCGCCACGGTGCCCGCGCAGCCGAGCCCGAGCGCCACCACGTCGCCCGAGCGGGTGGCGGCGAGCCCGGCCAGCACCGCGCAGGTCACTGCCAGCAGCGTCGCCACGGCGCTGGCGGCGCAGGCCTCACCGACGGTCGAGAGCGATCGCAGGCGCGCACGCGGCGGCACAAGGGCGGCGAAGGCGGGGACCGTCATGCGCCGATGGTACTACGCGCGCAGCCGCGAGGCGGGGAGGCGCGCCGGTGCGTGCGGCGCGCACACC
>CAZONM010000122.1:0-13967 GCA_964580865.1 uncultured Myxococcales bacterium
CTCCACGCCAGCGCCGGCGCCACCGCCACCGGCAGCGGCCGCACCGCGCGCGCCCGTTGACGGCTTCGCCGAGGGGCGCGTGACGCGCGCGTTGCTCGACGAGGTGCAGTGCCGCATCGCGCGCGAGAAGGCCGCCGACGCGTGGCGCAAGGAGGCAAGCGCGCTGCAGGCGTCGCTGCACAAGAGCACGGTGGCATCGCCCGCAACGCACGACGCCGACCTCGCCGCCAAGCGGGCCCAGCTCGCCGACGTCATCGGCGTCGACGAGGGCGACGCACGCGTGGCGCAGACGGCGGAGCACCTCCTCGCCGTGCGCGACGAGGCCAAGGCCGAGCTCCACCGGCTCATGGCCAGCGACCCTCCCGACTGGCGCGCCGCGCTCGACGTCGTCCGCGGGCTCTACCGTCAGGAGGACGGCGCCGTCCTGCACGCGTTCGGCGCCGCCGCTGCCGACGACTGGCGCATGAGCGACGTCGACGGGCGCGCCGCGGCGCTGGCAATCGGCGCGTCGCTGGTTGGCGTGCCGTGGGTGAGCGTGGACGATCGCACGCCGCCCGCGTGGCGCTGAGGCAGGGCGGGCGCGAGCGCGCTCGTCTCATCGTGTGCTCGCGCACTCTGTGCGGACGGAGGCCAAGCCGGTGACCGCAAACACCGCGCCCAGCGGCCGACCGCAGTATCCTGCGCGACCTCAGGAGCGAGCCGCCAGGCCGATGCCCGTCCGCCCCACCCCCCCGCGCTTCGATGCCGGCCGCACGCCCGCCGACCCGAAGAACGCGGGGCACCAGCCGGCCGCCGACGTGTGGGGCATCGGCAAGAAGACCGTCGAGCGCCTGCGCGAGAAGCTGGCGCTCGATCCGTCGGCGACACCGACGGTGGCCGACTTCGCCTACACCAACCTCGACGCCTTCGACCTGCACCCGTCGCAGCGCGCGCTCCTGCAAGAGCAGCAGGACTACCTGGTGAACGCGCTGCACGTGGGCCCCGAGGGCGCCTCGTCGCCCGAGGCCGCCGCGCTGCGCGCCGCCATGGACCGAGAGGTGAAGGGCGCGCTCGAGAACATCGCCGCGGGCACTCACACCAACAGCTTCGTGCAGCGGCAGATCACCGAGTACTCGTCGGCGGTGGCATCGAGCTACGGCGTCTGGGGCCAGGTGGGCGTGCCCACCGCCGACGAGCTCGCACGCGCGAACGAGCAGGGCCTGAAGCTCGGCGATGGACAGGTGGCGATCGTCGTGCGCAAGAACGGCCAGCCCGGCGCCGTGGTGGTGCCGGTGGCCCCGCGCGACCTCCTCGAGCCTGTGCTGGTCAACATGGGCAACGGCACGCACAAGCACTCGTTCATCGCCGCCCACGGCGTGAAGCCCGCGCGCTCCTTCGTGGTGGAGGAGCCCACCGAGGGCTACGCCAAGCTCCGATCGCTCGAGGCCCAGGCGCGCGACGCGGCGGCCGCCGTGTGGATCGACGCCGATCCCGCGGGCCGACAGGCGCGCCTCGGTGACTTCGGGCGCAAGGTCGACGCGCTCGCCAAGGCCATCGCCGACGAGCCGATGGGCGCGAACCAGAAGCTCACGCTCAATGGCGCGCTCGGCGCACTGCGCAGCATCCACGAGATCACGGTGAGCATGCTCGCGAAGCCCGAGACCGCGGGCGGCACCACGCAGGCGCCTTGACGAGTGCGGCGCCGTGGCGGCTTGCGCACGTGGGGCACGGCGCACGGCGACGTCCCCCGCGATGCGCCTCACCGGCGCCGGCGACGCGGTGCTCACGGAAGTCGCGCGCCATTGCCCTCCCAAGGATAGCGACGGGTGAGCTCGCGTCGTCGCTCGATCGCGCCCCGCGCTACCATCATCTGCGTGCCGGACCCCGACGAGCCCTTCGTTCCACCCGAAGCGGTCGAGATCGAGATCGACGGCGTCCTCGATCTGCACCTCTTCTCGCCTCGCGACCTCGGGACGCTCGTCCCCGACTATCTCGAGGAGTGCCGGAAGCGCGGCATCGTGCACGTCCGCCTCATCCACGGCCGCGGCACCGGCGCCGTCATGCGGTCGGTGCACGCGCTGCTATCGCGCTCACCGCTTGTGAGGTCGTTTCGACTCGGTGGGCCCCGCGATGGCGGCGCGGGCGTGACGCTCGTGGAACTCCATGGGGCGTGACGGTCGACGCGCACGGATCGAATACGGCGCGGTGCGCGCTCAAGGCCGGCAGAGAATCGGGCATCGGTGGTCGGTTCGCGGTCATCGGTTCGCGGGCGCCGGCCCTCGGGCGTCGGCTTCGGGCGGCGGGCTTCGGGCGATCGCGGGTCGCGGGGTGTTGGTCGTCGGGGTCGGGAATCGAAGTTGCAGTACCGCGGCCATGCATCACGAGAACACGCGCATCCACGCGAGATCGCTGAAGCTGATCCGCATCGTCGCGAACGTCCTGAAGAACCTGCCAGTCGGGCACGGTGATCTGGGAAACCAACGACGCCGGGCGTCGTCGTCGATGGCGCTCAAGTTCGCGGAGGGCTGCGGGCACGTTGCACCGAAGGAGAGGGCGCGCTTTTTCGGTATGGCGCGGGCATCCGCGAACGAGGTGTCGATGATCTTTGACGTCGGGAACGCGTACGGTGTCGTCGACGACGAGACCTGCGCACGGGGGAAGGACGTCTGCGACCATCTCGGAGCGATGCACTACAAGCTCCATTGAGGCTCGGGACGTTCCAGACAGCACGCGCCAATTCGCGAAGTCCGCGATAGGTCCGCCATGGGCAAGCCGCGAAGTCAGAGGCCGTGTCGTCGTCAGGCAGTGATGAAGATCGAGGCGCCGGAGGATCTGGTCTCACCCGATCACCCGGCTCGGCTCTTCGCGCACGTCGTCGACGGCCTCGACCTGTCGAAGCTCACCGACGGGGTGAAGGCCGTGGAACACCAAAGGGGTCGACCGGTCTTGTGCCCCGCGATGCTCCTGACGCTCCGGCTGCACGCGACGTCGAAGGGGATCGGCGGCGCGCGCGAGATCGAACGCCTGGTGAGGTCCGACGACGCGTTCACGTGGATCGTCGGCGAGCTCGACGTCGGGCGATTCGCGATCACCGAGTTCCGTGTATCGCACGGCGAAGCGCTGCTCGCGCTCATGGCGGACATCCTCGGCGCCTTGGAGCACAAGGGTGTACTTCCGCTCGACACCATCGCACTCGACGGCACCCGGGTACGGGCGAGCGCATCGGCGCCATCGTATCGGAGCCTCGGATCCCTACGAGAGTGCCGCGAGCAGGCGCTAGCGCGGCTGTACGAGCGTGGCGCCGACGCATGACCACCGACGACGCGAAGCGCATCTATCGTGGACGCGCGGCCCTGGCCGAGTTCCCAAACGCGTTCCTCACGAGCCGCGACGGCCTCGATCGCGTCCTCGGGCGCGGCGTCGCCAAGGTGACGTGCGTCGCACTGCTCGCGGCCCTGACCTTCAACATCGTCCAGAACGCCGCGTACCTCGCCTGACGCCGATACCGACGAGCACGACGACCCAGAGCAGCCAGAGCAGCGATTGACCGTCGCCTGTCGCCCGAGGCCCGTCGCCCGAAGCCGACGCCCGACAGCCGCGCCCGTGAACCGATCACCGCGAACCGATCGCCGCCGACCGAAGATCGAGTTGCTGCCCGCTCTTCTGCGCACGCACATGTTGAGGCGCCGGAGGCCCGAGCCCGTGCGGCGATGCTCGGGTCGGTTCTTCTACCTCGTGCGCTGCTAGGCTTGCGGCATGCACCGTGCCGTCACCACCGTCTTGGCGTCCCTGCTCCTGCCTGCCGCCACCTGCGATGGGCCAGAGCCCCCGCCCGCGCAAGGGCAGTGCGACATCAACCCCGATCAGGACCGCGACGGTGAGCGGAGCCTCGCGTGCGGGGGCACCGACTGCGACGACACGAACGCGCTGCGATCGCCCTCGCAACTCGAGGTGTGCGACGCCGCCGATGTCGACGAGGACTGCGACCCGACCACCTTCGGCGCCCGGGACACCGACGCCGACGGGTTCATCGACGCCGCCTGCTCGAACATCGATGCTGATGGGACCATCGCCGCAGGGGACGATTGCGACGACGCGCGGCCCGACGTCCACCCCGGCGCCGCGGAGTTTTGCGATGGGCGCGACAACAACTGCAGCGGGGCGATCGACGAGGGCGCGCTGCGCACCTTCTACGTCGACCTCGATGGCGACGGACACGGCGATCCGCTCGGCGTCAACGTGGACTCGTGTGACCTGGTACCGGGCTACGCGTTCACGGCCGATGACTGCGACGACGCGGCGGCGGATCGGAACCCGGGGGCTCCCGAGGTGTGCGACGGTCGGGACAACAACTGCAACGCAGAGACTGACGAGGGCGTGCAACTGACCCTCTACGTCGACGAGGACCACGACGGCTTCGGCACCACCGAGACGGTGCTGGGTTGCGCAGAGGGTGGGGACCTGGCCGCGCGACCCGGTGACTGCGACGACACCAACGCCGCGCTCGTCAATGGGTCGATGCGTTGTGTCGACGGGCTGCAGTACCAGATCTGCGACGACGGTGTCTGGAGCGCCGCGGTCAACTGCAGCGTTCAGCAGTGCTTCACGCAGCCAAACGGCGTCGGGCAATGCCGCTAGAGCGTGTCCCGGAACGCCAGACGCCGAAGGTCCAATCCAAGTGAAACCATAGGGTTGCGACGCGCCTCCCCCGACCTCGGGGAGACCCCAGTGGTCACCACAGGGGTCTCCCCCGAGGTCGGGGGAGTGATTTGACGACGTCACGTTCAGACCCGGAGGGGGCCTATCCGAGCTCCGGGACACGCTCTCGAGGCTCGCTGAGCAACCACCGGCGCGCGCGTGTCGTGGTCGCGCGCTACAGCTTTGCGCCGAGCTCCTGCATCGCGCCCACGGGGATGCGGTCGAGATCAAGGAACATGGCGAACCACCCGATGCCCGGGATCTCGGTCTTCGGCACCACGACGGTGCCGCCCGCCTCGACCACGCCGTGCAGCGTCAGCTCGACGTCGTCGACGGCGAAGTAGCTGTTGAGCGCGCAGCCCGGCGCCCCCGGCGGCTTCTTCATCATGCCGCCAAACGGCGGCTCGCCGGTCTTCACCAGCGTGTACTCGGGCCCCATGGGCTCGAAGGTCCAACCGAACACTCGGCCGTAGAACCGTTGCGCGCGCGCGGGATCGCTCACCATCAGCTCCCGGTGGACGAGGTTGTTCATGCGGTACCTCCGTGTACGCGGGGCAGCGTCCACGGGCCGTGCCAAGCCCACGGCCGCACCTGTCGCGCGGCCGCGTGCGCCGGCCCGTGCGCTTTCACGCCGCGCGCCGTGCGAAAGGGACCCATGACGGTGGTCCGTCCCGGCGCCCCCCGCGCGGCATCGTCGTCGAGCAGCGCCGCCCAGCTCACGCGCTCCACGGCATCGTGAAGCGCATGCCCCGCCGCAGCTCCTCGATGGAATACGACGTGTCGCGCCAGCGAACGCTCCCCCGCACGTAGTTCCCAAGGCCACCGACGAGCAGCATGAGCGTGAACACGAGGCCGCCAAGCGGCGCCAGCACCGCCTTGAACGGCGGCTGCCCGAGCACGCGAAGCGCGACGGCGCCGCTCACGAGATACAGCGCGGCGCTCGCGGCACCGAGCGCGATGAGCGCGACGTTGCCCTGCGCGAGCCCCACGCCGAGCGCGAGCCACGGCACGAGCTCCAGCGCCAGCATCGTGAGCACGATGGGCGCATGCGCCAGCGCGCGGTATTTGCTGATGGTGCACGCGCTCTTCTCGACGCCCTTCCACAGGCTCGACAACGACGGGTACATCGTGAGCTCGAGGCAGCCGCGCGCCAAGACGATGGAGCAGCGCGCGCCCGCCTGCTTGAGCATCATGCCGAGCGTGACGTCGTCGGCCACCTCCAAGCGCAGCCACTCCCACCCCGGCGAGGCGTCGTAGGCCGCGCGCCGGATGAGCGTGAACACACCCACGCCCACACCAAAGCCGTTGCCGGATTTTTCGATCTTGTCGGTCTGCATGGGCGCCAGCACCGTGCGGCCGAAGCCCGCCAAGGTCGCGTCGATGAGCCAGGTCCTCGAGCGAAAGCGCGGAAACGCCGCCAGCACGTCGTGGCCGCGGGCCAGGCAGCGCCGCACGGCGAGCTTCACCGTGTCGGGACGAAAGTGGATGTCGGCGTCCGTGGGCAGTAGCCACTCGCCGCTCGCCACCTTGGCGCCCTGATGCAGCGCATGCACCTTGCCGAGCCAACCCTGGGGTAGCTCGGTGACGTGCACGACCTTGAGGCGTTGGTCCTCGCGCGCGAGCCGGTCGGCGATGGCGCCGGTGTCATCGCGCGAGCGATCGTCGATGAACACCACCTCGAGCGCCGGGTAGTCGAGGGCGAGCTTGCTTCGGAGCGCCGCCTCCACGCCGTCGGCCTCGTCGCGCGCGGGCACAAGGAGTGACACCGACGGCCAGGTCGCGGGATCGGGCGAGGCGTCGTCCTCGAGGTTTTGCGCCTTGGCGGCGGCGCGGAGGCACGCGGCGGTGATGCCGAACCAGGCGAGCAGGGCGACGGCTGCGGCAACGGTGAGGGCCACGACCATACGGCGAGCGTGGCACATGGGGCGGGCGCGCGCGCGCCGGCCGCCGTCCGCCAATCCGATCTGCGTTCTACCGAGCCCCGCCCGCGATCGACAGGAGCCCCTCCGCCGCGCTCGTGAGGTCGCCGGCGCCAAAGAGCGCCGAGCCCGCCACCAGCACGTTGGCGCCCGCGCGCGCCGCCAAGCCCACGGTCGTGGCGTCGATACCGCCGTCGACCTCGACGTCGAGCTCGGGTCGGAGCTTGCGCAGCGCGGCCACCTTCTCGAGCGTCTCGGGGATCAGCTTCTGGCCCCCGAACCCCGCCTGAACGGTCATCACCAGCACCTCGTCGACGGCGTCGAGGTGGGGCACCACGGCCGACACGGGAGTCCGCGCGTCGATCGCGAGCCCGAAGCGCGCGCCGAGATCCGTGGCGCGCGCGCGCAGCTCGGTCACGTTGGCCTTGCCGTCGACGGCGAGCCCCTGCCCCACGGTCTCCACGTGCACCAAAAACAGCTGCGCGCGCTTGCCGATGGTGTTCATGGCCGCGAGCGGATCCTCCACCATCAGGTGGATCTCCAAAGCAAGCGGCGGCTTGAGGCCCACCAGGTCCCGCGCCTGCACCGTCGTGTTCGGCACGAAGCGGCCGTCCATGATGTCCACCTGCGCGCGCTTGGCCACCGTGGCGGCGAGCGCCAGGCGTGCCACCAGCTCCTCGCGCGTCTTCACGAGGATGGCGGGCACGAGCTCGAGCGGCGGCGGCGCGGGCGCGCCCTTGCCGACGCGCCGCACGCGCGCGGCGGCCTGCGTGGCCTCGCCCTTCACCTTCATCGCGGCCGCTCCAGGCGGCGCGTGCCGCCCACCCTCACGTCAGGTCCCCGACGACGCGAGCACGTCAGTACCAGGCGCGGGCCAAGCGCCGCTCTTGATGGACGCGGGATCATCGCCCGCGCCGCGCTTCATGCGCGCGTCGTGGTGCTGCAGCTCGCTGGCGCAGAACGCGAGGATCTCGTCGTGGGTGGCCTGATCGATCTTGCCGGCGCGCAGCGCCTGCACGGCGACGTCCGCCACCAGCGTGAAGCGATCGCACTGGTTCTGCACCATCATGTCGAAGCGCGTGGTGGTGCTGCCCTCGTTGATGTAGCCGTGGTTCGACACCGTGCGGTCGCGGCCCTGCCACAGCCCGTCCATGGTGCGCTTGAAGCCGCCGAAGCTCATCACCACCGGCGCGCCCTTGGGGAAGAGCTTGTCGAACGTGGCGTCGTCGAAGACGGTGTCGTCCTTCTTCTGCGGCACGCTCCGCCCCGACGCCCGCAGCGCCGCCATGACGAAGTTGCCGTCGCCCTCGGGCGCGCGCAGCTTGAAGGGCTCGGCCACGTTCACCACCTGCACGCCGACGCCCTTCCTGCCCGCGCCCTCGAGCTTGTGGTTGAAGGCCTTGAGGATCTGCGAGGCCGCCAGGACCTCGTCGGTGTGGTAGCCGCCACAGGCCGCGAGCACCACGTCGGGCTGCTCGCCCGTCTTGACCGTGGAGGCGAAGTCGAAGACCAGCGCGCCCTTCTCCCCGAGCTCCCTCGCCTCGTCCTTGGTCAGGAACTGCTTGCGCGGCTGCTTGTCGACGACGAGGGCTACCACCTTGTCGGTGCCGCGCAGCGCGCGATCCGTCAGGTACACGGCGCTGCCCGCCTCGGCGGGGAAGAACACCTGCACGTGCTGGCGCGGGTCGGCGGCGAGATCGTCGACGAGGCCAGGGTTCTGGTGCGAGAAGCCGTTGTGGTCTTGTGCGAAGGCGAGCGACGACTGGTGCAGCACCAGGTTCGGCACCGGCGGGCGGAAGTCGCCCTGGTGGCCGAGGGTCTGCGCGCGCGCGTTGGCCTCCACCGCTTGCTTCCGGAACTTGATGAACTGCCGGATGAGCGAGGCCGACACCTGATGGAAGGCCTCGTAGTTGGTGATGAAGGCCTGCTTGCCGCTGTTCACCACGCCCTGCGCCATGGACGTCAGGTACTGCTCCGAGAGGATGTCGATGGCGTCGCCGAGCGGGCCGGTCGACGACGGGTGGTGCTCGCCCTTGGGCGTGTTGAGGCGGCGGCCGAGGCTCGTCACCGTGCCCTTGAGCTTGTTGCTCTCTGCCGTGTCGGCGCCGAAGAAGAACGCGTCGCCGCGGTTCTCGCCGAAGTACTTCTGTAAGAACTTGTCGACCAGATCGTTGCTCCCGCGCGTCTCCGCGCCGCGATCCTTCAGCTCGGGGACGAAGGCCCCCGGGTCGGAGAAGTCGAGCTTGGCGTCGGTCTTGCCGAGCGCCAGCGGTGCCTCGCCGAGCCGCATGCCGTTGTCGGGGAGCACCAGCGACGCCGCCTCGCCGAGCGCGGTGCCCTTGGTCGGCACCAGGCCCTTCACGCCCACGTCGCGCGTCAGGTCGTCGAGCCAGCGCTGCAGGTACTCGCGGGTCTTCGGATCGTCGGCGACCAGGGCCTGCGGCGAGAGGATGATCTGGTGGCTCGGCGGCGCGCCCTTGGTGGGCTTGCCGTCGATGTACGCCGGCGCATGCCCGCCGCCCTTGGCCTCGCGGTACACGATGAAGGGCGTGCGCGTGAGGCGGAAGCGGTCGAGCGTCTCCTGGTGCTTCTCGGCCGCCTTCTCCTTGCGCTTCTGCGCGACCTCGTCACCCGGCCGCTCGCTCGCTGCCTTGGTGGCCTCCGCCAGCTCCTTGCTCGTGCCCTCGAGCTCCAGCGCCAGCGCCTTCTTGTTCGCGAGGTTCACGATGCTGCGCTGGATGGTCTTCTGCATCTCCGCGTTCGTGAGCTGCGCGCTCTGGTCGCGCAGCTCACGAACCTCGCGGCGCAGCTTCTCGATGTCGCCGTCGAGGTTCTTCGCACCACCGGCCTTCTGCTCGAGCAGGCCCTCGAGCGCCTTGGCCTTGGCGTTGGCCTGCTTCATGGGCGCCGTGTCCTCGGCGTCGATGATGCGCGGGTGATAGCCGAGGCCCCACAGGTACGAGCGCAGGTCGTCGTTGCTGCGGGACGAGATGATCGAGGTGCCCGAGATGCCGAGGCCGTTCGCATGCACCACCGGCAGCACCAGGCCCTTCCTGAAGTCATAGACCGCGTTGTGGTTCTCGATGGCCGCCTGCAGCGGCCCCACCTCGGCCTCCTTGTCGCCGATCTGCGCGAGGATGAACGAGTCCGCGTTGGCCAGGCCCGCGCCCGCCGCGATGCCGAACGAATAGCCGAGCTCGCCGCCCTCGCTCACCGTGGGCACGCCGGGGTTCACGTGGCTCGGCAGCGGCGAGTGTGGACGGCAGAAGTCGGCGATGAGGTTCTGCAAGCCCTCGGCGTTCTGCGGGTAGCGCTCGGGGTAGATCTTGCCGAGCACGCCCTCGAAGAACAGCAGCGCGAAGTTGGCCGCGGCCCCGTGGCCGGGTCCCGTGACGACGTGCGCCTGATCCACGCCTGCCTGCTTGAGCACGCTCTCGACGCGCGGGTCCGCCAGCGCGGCGGACGCGTTCGCGTACGTTCGCGAGATGGCGGTGGTGGCGCCGATGTGTCCCACGATCTTCTCCGCCACGTCGGCGGGCTTGACGCCGCTCCCCTCGGGCACGGCCTTCAGGTAGGTCATGGCCACCGCGAGCGCGTTGGCGGCGTTCTCGTAGGTGCCGAGCGCCTTCACGAGCTTGGCGAACTCGGGGTCGTGCGCCAGCGCCTCGCGCGCCTCCTTGCGTTCGGCCTTCTCGAGCTTCTCGAAGGCGTCGGCCAGCGCGCCTTGGGCCGTCGCGACGGTCTTCTCCTGCGCGGTGGTGCTCGTGGTGGTGCCCGCCGGGGCGCCGGCGTCGTTTGGCTTGCTCTTGGTGACGCCGCGGCCGTGGCCGGGCAGCTTGGTGACGGGCATGGGGATCTCCAGCGGCGTGCGCCTAGGAGAAGTAGCGCGCCGCGGGGGGCTTTGGCGAGGTGCGGGCGTTCAGCGCACGGGCTCGCAGCGCACGTCGCTCTTGACCGAATTCGCGAGGAAGCATTTCTCGTGCGCCGCGTGGTGCAGCTCGTCCACCTCGGCATCCGTGGGCCGGCGCTCGCCCGAGAACTCGGCGCGCGGACGCAGGGTCACGCGCGTAATCGCCAAGCGCCCCGATGCGTCCTTGCCGAGCACCCCCTCGGCGTCGTCCCGGTAGCGCTCCACCATGAAGCCGCGCTCGCACGCGATCGAGAGGAACCACAACAGGTGGCAGCTCGAGATGGCCGCCACGAAGGCCTCCTCGGGGTCGACGCCGGTGGGATCGGACCACGGTGCCGCCACCAGCGCCGGCGACGCGGACGCGGGCACCTCGGCGCCGCCGTCGAAGCTCCAGCGGTGAGAGCGGCTGTAGCGGGCGCCGGTGAAGGCGGCGTCGCCGCGCTGCCAGGCGATGGTGGCGACGTGGCTCGACATGCGTCCTCCGTTGCGGGGCGCGACCATGCGGACCCCATCGATCGATCGCCCAATCGTCTACCAGATTGGCCGCTCCCCGACCCCTGGCGCGCCACCTCGGCGGGAGCGGCGCACACCCCATCGCGCTCGGCGCCGCCGGGCCCCATCGAGCGTTCCCGCACCTCGATCCCGCGAGCACCGACGGCCCCGGGCGCGCATCGAACCAACGCCCGAGGAGCCGCCGCGAGCAGCACCGCCAACGAGGGCAGTGCGGCTCGTGCGGATCGACGTTGGCGCGCCGCCGCGATGTGTGCCAACGACCCCACCGCGAGGAGCGCAGCATGCACCACCAACGCCTCATCCCTTGCCTCTGGTTCGACGACCAGGCCGAGCGTGCCGCCGCTGACTACGGCCGCGTCTTCCCCGGCGCGCGCGTCGTCGCCACCTCGCGCTACCCCGAGGGCGCGCCGAGCCCCAGCGGCCGGCCGCCGGGCAGCGTGCTCACCGTCGAGGTCGAGCTCGCGGGGCAGCGCTTCACCCTCCTGAACGCGGGGCCGATGTTCAAGGTGAACCCGAGCATCTCCTTCTTCGTACACGTCGACGCGCCGGCCGAGGCGGACCGCATCTACGGCGCGCTCAAGGACGGCGGCGAGGCCTTGATGCCCATCGACAGGTATCCGTGGAGCGAGCGCTACGGCTGGGTGCAGGACAAGTACGGCGTCACGTGGCAGGTGATGGTCGGTGGGCGCCCGGCGAGCGGGGCCACCATCGTGCCGAGCATGATGTTCGTCGGCAAACAGCTCGGGCGCGCGGAGGAGGCCATGCGCCGGTACGCCAGCGTCCTCCCCGGCGGCCACGTCGACGACGCGGACCGCTACACGGGCGCCGACGGCCCCGAGGGCGCCCTCCGGCTCGGCCACTGGTCGCTCGAGGGCCAGACGCTGGCGGCGATGGATAGCCCCGGCGATCATCGCTTCACCTTCAACGAGGCGGTGAGCCTGCAGGTGATGTGCGACGGACAGGCGGAGGTCGATCGGCTCTGGGCCGCGCTCGCCGACGGTGGCCAAGAGGGGCCCTGTGGCTGGCTCAAGGATCGCTACGGCGTCTCGTGGCAAGTGGTGCCGAAGCAGATCGAGGCGTGGATGACGAGCACGGACACGCGGGCGCGCGAGCGCGCGTTCGCGGCCATGATGGAGATGGGCAAGCTCGACGTGGCCGCGCTCGAGCGCGCGTTCCGCGGCGACGCGCCCGGCGGCGCGTCGCCCGCGTGAACGCTCACGGCGCGACGAGCTCGGCGTCGAACGTCACCGTGCGCGTGGCGCCGCCCGCCACGTACTCGAGCGCGCCCGTGAGCCGGCCGCCCGCGCTGGCGGCGGTGAGCGTGCCGCGCTCGACCTCGACCATCTGCGAGCAGGTCGCCAGGCCGAGCGCGGCCGCCGGCCAGGCGCGCCCCTCGTAGTCGACGCTGGCGAAGGCGTAGGGCGCGGCGAACGCGAGGTCGACGCTCTCGGCGAGGAGCAGGCCGAACATGCCGTCGCCGCCGTCGGTGAGCGTGAGCACGCGGTCGTAGCCGTCGGGCAGCTCGCCCGGGCCGAAGCCGCCGTCGACGTACGCCGTCACCGGCGCGAAGTCGCTCGCCAGCGTGTCGATGCCCGTGCAGTCCTCCTCGCCCTCACCCTCGCCCTCCGCCGGATACTCATCGGGCGGCAGCACGTAGCCCTCGCCGCTCACGGTGAGCGACCCGGTCACGGCGCCGCCGTCGGCGAGCGAGGCCGCGGTGATCGCGAGCGTGCCCTCGGTGAGCGCCACCTGCGTGCCGTCCTCCGCCAGGAGCCACGCGCCCGTGGAGAAGCCGTCGAACGACAGCTCGGCGCCGGCCACGAGGTCGGCGGTGTCGGCGAGCGCCACCACGATGGTGCTCGGGTCCGCGCTCGAGGCGAGCACGATGGCGGTGGAGACGTCGTCCATGGGCATGGCCGAGGCTTGATCCGCCGCGAAGGCGCCAAAGCCGTCGACCTCGATGGTGAACGACGCCGCGCCCGCCGCCTCGCCGCGCTCGGACCAGGCGGCGTCGAAGGTGCCGCTGCCCGAGGCCGGCGCCGTGGAAAGCTCGCTGCCGTCGTCGGTGAAGGGGAAGAGGCCCTGCGGCCACTCGTCGAGGGTGACCTCCACGAGCCCGCCCGTGAGCTCGGCCACCAGGCGCCCGCCGCTCGAAAGCGACGCGCTCGTGACGCGCAGCGTGCCGCCGTCCGTGAGGTAGCCCGAGCCCGTCTCCTCGTCGACGACCAGCGCGGCGGCGCTGTCGTTGTCGAGCGGCAGCTCGGCGCCCTCGACCAGGTCGGCTGCGTGCGCGGCCACCACCACGTAGCGCCACGGCACGTCGGGGTCGAAGAGCACGGCGTAGGTGAGGTCCGAGCCGTCGATGGCGTTGATGACGCCGGCGCTGGCCACGTCGCGCGCGCTGTCGTCGAAGGCCACGTGCGCGCTGCCGTACGCCGCGAGCTCGTCGTCGACGCCCACCACGGGGGCGTCGAAGCTCGCCTGCAAATCGCCGGCGGGCGTGCTCGCGTCGCCGTCGTCGGTGAGGGCGAAGCCGAGCGTGGACAAGAGACCGCCGCGGGGGTCGACGCGCGCGTCGCCACCGGGGCGCGTGCAGCCGACCAGGCCGGCGATGAGGCAAGGGAGAGCCAAGACGAGGGGCGCTCGTGCGGACATGAATCCTCCGGGTGGGGACGAGGGGGGACGGGGTGTCGGTCTTGGCGCGTTGGTCGTGCGCGCCACGCCGAGCGTTCAGCGCGCGCGCACTTGTCAGGTGCTGCCTGTCAGCAGCGCCCCGCGGACTTTCCACGGGCGCCCGCGCGCGAGCGCGCGCCCACCCACGCGGCGAGGCAGGCGATCACGAGCCCATCGTCCGGGTAGTCGAGCAGCGACGGCGTGGGGTTGACGTCGAGCACCACGGGGCCGTCGTCGTCGGTGCGCACGTCGACGGCGCAAAATGGCAGGCGCAG
>CAZONM010000123.1:0-13926 GCA_964580865.1 uncultured Myxococcales bacterium
GCCGCGTGGTCATCGGCGAGCTCGCGCGCTCCAGCGCGTGGGCGGCCGAGCGTCGGGCGCGTGCGTGGCTCGCGCACGCGTCGGTGTGGCGGGACGCGACCTTCTGGTCGCGGCGCGGGCTGCGGCGGATCGTGCGCGACGCGGGCCTGCGGGTGATCGACGAGCGTGGCGCCGTGTACTTCCCGCCGAGCGCGACGCTGGCAGCGCTGATGGCGCCCGTCGACGGCGCGCTCGGCCGCGCGCGTCTGCCGGGCGCGGCGTTCCTCGCGTTGGCGGCGCGAAAGATCAAGGCGACCTCATGGGGCGCGCGCCCCTCGCCGCACACGCCGGTGTCGCCAGCGATCAGAGCTCGAACATGATCAAGCGCACGACCTGCTCTTGGTCGACGCCGATGCCGGGCTCTTGGTGGAACGACGAGTAGATCACGCGGCCCGCGCCGTGGTCGAAGCCCACCAGCTGGGGCGCGCGCTCGATCTCGTCGCCGTCGAGCAGCGGGCTGTCGGCCTCGATGTACACGTGCACGCTGTCGTCGACGCTGACCATGGTGCTCCACGTGGAGAGCCCGTAGTGCAGGTTGATCTGCTGGTGGCCCAGGGCCGCGCGCAGGTGCTCGTCGAGCACCTCGGCGCGAAGCTGATCGACGCTGGCGCCCTGGTCGGCCGCGCCGCGCTCCTCGTCGTCGCCGAAGAACTCGATCATGTCGGGGAACGTGATCTCGATGAGGTCGTAGGCCTGGTCGGACGCATGCAGGCTGCCGCCGCCCTCGACGAAGGCGCGCAGCCGCTCCTGCATGTCGGGTCGCTCGGCGTAGGTGGCCTCGTTGGAGCGGCAGTTGAGGAACAGGATGTCGTACTCGAGCAGCGCGTCGTCGTCGGAGAGCAGCTGCTCGGCCCAGTCGGTCTGATAGACGTCGACCACCTCGGCCTCGACGCCCAGCTCCTGCAGCACGCCCTCGACGTTGTCGTACTGGCTGCCGCGCACCACCGCCACGCGCGGGCCGTGGTCGAGCTCGCACACGTCGTCGGGGATGATGAGCGTCTCGCCTGCCGGGATCTCGACGTCGCGCGCGCTCGAGAAGCTCCCCTTCTCGATGTGCAGGATCTGCGGCCCGGCGGGCACGGCGTCGAGGCGGAAGTGGCCCTCGCCGTCGGAGGTGGTGGTGAGGCGCGCCTGACCCTCGGGCTCGATCCACACCGAGGCCACGCCGAGCCAGGTGACGCCGTCGGGGCCGCACACGCGGCCGGCCACGGCGCCGAACGGCTCGGGCTCGGGCGTGGGCGCGGGCGCGGGCGGGTCGGGGATCTGGTCGAGCGGCTCGAGGCCGCAATCACACGACGAGAAGGCGAGCGCGGCGGCGAGCGGGAGCAGGCGCTTCATGGGGCGCTTGATAACGGCCGGAAACGGCCCCGGCAATGGCCCAGGCGCGGGGGCCGGCGCGCCCGCTGCACCGCATGGGAACGCCACCGGCAGCTGGGGTAGCTTGCCGGCGATGGGTCGCTCCTTCGACACCCTGGTGATCGGCTCGGGCGCCGCCGGGCTCACCTACGCGCTCGAGATGGCCAAGCGCGGCACGGTCGCCGTGGTCACCAAGCGCGACCGGCTCGAGAGCAACACGCGCTACGCCCAGGGCGGCATCGCCGTGGTGGTCGACCCGGGCGACAGCTTCGACGCCCACGTCAACGACACCATCGTGGCCGGCGACGGCCTCAATAACCCGCGCATCGTGCGCCTGTGCGTCGAGGAGGGCCCCGCGCGCCTGCAGGAGCTCCTGGCGCTCGGCGTCGCGTTCACGCGCGCCACCGGCGAGGGCGAGCTCGACCTGACGCGCGAGGGCGGCCACTCGGCGCGCCGCGTGGTGCACGCCAAGGACACCACCGGGCTGTCCATGGAGCAGGCGCTGGTGGCGGCCGCCAGCGCGCACCCGAACATCGCGATCTTCGAGGAGCACCACGCCGTCGACCTCATCACGCGCAAGAAGCTCGGCATGCGCGGCGAGGACCGCTGTCTGGGCGCCTACGTGCTCGACGCGCGTACCAACCGCATCGAGGCCTTCCTCGGGCGCGTGGTGCTGCTCGCCAGCGGCGGCGCCGGCAAGGTGTACCGCTACACGTCGAACCCCGACATCGCCAGCGGCGACGGCATCGCCATGGCCTATCGCGCGGGGTGCGCGGTGGCGAACATGGAGTTCTTCCAGTTCCACCCCACGTGCCTGTACCACCCGGCGGCCAAGAACTTCCTCGTCACCGAGGCGTGCCGCGGCGAGGGTGGCATCCTCCGTCGCCTCGACGGCCACGCGTTCATGGTCGACTACCACGCCATGAAGGACCTGGCGCCGCGCGACATCGTGGCGCGCGCCATCGACAGCGAGCTCAAGCGCACCGGCGACCCGCACGTGGTGCTCGACCTCACGCACAAGGACCCGCACTTCCTCGAGGAGCACTTCCCCGGCGTGCACGCCAAGCTGCTCGGCTTCGGCATCGACATGCGCACGCAGCCGATCCCGGTGGTGCCCGCGGCGCACTACTGCTGCGGCGGCGTGGTGGTCGACGAGCACGGCCGCACCTCGCTGTCGGGACTGTTGGCCGCCGGCGAGGTCACGCACACGGGCCTGCACGGCGCCAACCGCCTGGCGTCGAACTCGCTCCTCGAGGCGGTGGTGTTCGGCCACCGCGCCGCCGTCATCGCCGGCGACCTGCAGCGGGCGTTGCCCGCCCGCGACGTCGAGGTCCCCGAGTGGACCACCGGCTCCGCCACCAACCCCGACGAGGGCGTGCTGGTGTCGCACGCGTGGGAAGAGGTGCGCGCGCTGATGTGGAACTACGTGGGCATCGTGCGCAGCAACAAGCGCCTCGAGCGCGCGCAGAGCCGGCTGACCATGCTCGAGCGTGAGATCCGCGAGGACTACTGGAACTTCGTGCTCACGCGCGACCTCATCGAGCTGCGCAACATCGCGCTCGTCGCTACCCTGGTGGTCGAGTGTGCGCTCATGCGCCAAGAGAGCCGCGGCTTGCACTACACTCTCGACTACCCCGAGCGCGACGACGCGCACTGGCTGCGCGACACGGTGGTCGCGCGCGGCAGCCGCACCCGGTAGCTGTTCCCAAGGAGACCCATGATCATCCGCGCCGCCCTCGCCCTGTCCGCCACGCTCGCGCTGGCGCTCGCCGCGACCGCGTGCTCGTCGTGCGGCAAGGACGACAAGAAGGACAACGGCAAGGAGGCGCCGGCCAAGGGACCGAAGCCGCCGCCCACGCCGCCACAGGCAGCCGCGCCGCCCCCTGGCACCGACGCCGACCTCAAGCGCGCCGCGGCGCTGGCCTTGGCCAAGACCGTCGACGACGGCCTCGGCGCCTTCACGCGCGTGGAGAAGGAACTGGCGGCCGACGCCGATGGCACGGCGCGCGCGGCCGAGGCGTGGCACGTGGGCAAGCTGCCGAAGAAGCTCGTCATCAAAGTGAAGGACGCCACCGGCGTGGTGGCCGACACCACCGACTTCTACTTCGACGACGCCGGGCGCATGGCCTTCGTGCGCGCGCCCGACGGGCTGTTCGTGTTCAACATGGAGTCGCTGGCGCTGTGGCTCGACCGCGAGCAGCGCGTGAAGCGCGGCATCTCGCCCGGCGATGCGCGCGCGCGCGTGGAGCAGCTGCGCGCCCAGTCGGCCAAGGCGCTGTCGTCGCTGGGTGTGCGGTAGCGGTCACGGCGCCGCGGGGCAGGCCAGGCGCTCGTCGAGGAACGCCTCGATGGTCTCGAGGTAGGCCGGGCCCATCACCGTGGGCACGTCGTCGCCGTAGTTGCCGTGCTCGGCGTTCTCGACGAGGAGGAAGCGCTTGTCATCGCTGGCCGCGGCGTCGAACACCTGCCTGCCGAGCTCGTGACGGACGGTCTCGTCGAGCTCGCCGTGCAGGTGCAGGTACGGCGCGCTGATGTGCGCCATCTTGGCGATGGTGCTCCAGCTCCCCGTGGTGAGGAACGTCTGCGGCACGCCGATGAACGTGGAGTCGTCGGCGAAGGCCTGCACGCTCGGCCACGCGTTCTCGAGGACCAGGCCGCAGGGCGGCTCGCGCACCGCCAGCTCCGTCGCCGCCAGGGCGCCCGCGGAGAAGCCCACGAGCACCAGGCGCTGGCCCTCGAGCATGTGCGTGCGCAGCGCGTCGCGCGCATGCAGCAGGTCGGCGTTGAACTGCTCCTCAGTGGGCTCGGCGGTGGTCGACGACTTGCCGAATCCTCGGTAGTCGAGGACGAACAGGTCGGCGCCCGTCTGATAGAGCAGGCCCACCCGGTTCAGGTAGTGCTCGATGCCGCCGAAGTTCCCGTGGGCGTACGCGATCATCACGTCGGCGCGCGCCCCCGACCCGCGGATCAGGTACGCGTCGTTGGTGATGCCGTCGCCCACGTCCACCGGCACCTGCTCCACGTGATCCGCCGGCACGCCGTGCGCCTCGAACGGCAGCGGCGCATCGCACGGCGTGCACAGCTTGCGCTCGGCGCAGTCGTAGCTGTCGGGTGCCGTGTCGACCGCGCTGCAATGCCGCGGGTTCCACACGAAGCTGTCGAGGTCGACGCAGCCGAGCGCCGGCCCGAGCGCCAGGAGCGCGAGCGGCGCGCCGATGGCGCCAGCGGGCACGCGACGGGCGGCGCTCATGACGCACCTCCGAAGACCCACGCGACGCCCGCCGTGAGCTGGATGCCGCCCTGGTCGCCGGGGGCGAGCCAGTGCACGACCGCGTAGCGCTGGTTGATGGCGGGCGCGAGCCACCGGGCCTCCACGCCCAGGCGCAGGCCGCCGAGCCCGGGGCGCAGCTCCACGCCCGCGCTCGGGCTCAGGTGCACATGGGGCTCGTCGAGCGACGCGTGCGCCAGCAGCCCGAGCCACCCGAGCTGATCCATCAGCTCCCAGCTCGCGAGCAGCGACGTCTCCGACAGGCCGAAGAAGGCGGGCGCCGCCTTGCGCGCGTCCACGAGGTTGGTGAAGCCGAACAGGCGCTGCCGCACGGTGAGCGCGGGCACCAGCGGCGTGGGTTGATCGAAGAGCTGCAGCCCGGCCCCCACGTGCGCGCCCGCAACGCCGAACAGCAGGGGTAGCGCGTGCACCCCGTAGTCGAGCTCGAGGTGGTGGACGATCCCGTGCCGTCCCTCGACCGTGAGGTTGGGCATGGGGATGCTGCCGACGTTCGGCACCTCCGCCAGCACGCCGCCCACGGTGGCGCTGACGGCGTGCTCGCCGGGCTCGAGGGGCCGCGGCCCGCCCCAGGTGACGCAGCTCGCGCTCGCGAGCGCGACGGCGAACGGCAACGACAACGGCACCCACCCACGCACAAACATGCAGCTCCCTACCGGTCCACGGCGCGCGGGTCAAAAGGCGGCGCACCCCTTGGCCCCCTCGTGCATCGGTCGGGCGGCCGACGCCCGCGGCGCTCGTCGATTGGTCAGCCCGCGCGCACTTCCCTTCGCGGGCGCGCTGAGGCAGCACTCCGCCCGGAGGTCATCCATGAGGAAGCTCGCCATCGCGGCCGCGCTGTGCGCCGCGCTCCCCGCCATCGCCGACGAGGGCATGTGGACGTACAACAACTTCCCTGCCGACAAGGTGGCCGCGAAGTACAAGTTCAAGCCCGACCAGGCCTGGCTCGACAAGGTGCGCTTGGGCTCCGCCCGGCTCGCGCAGGGCTGCTCGGCGTCGTTCGTGTCGCCCGACGGCCTGGTGATGACCAACCACCACTGCGCGCACAGCTGCATCGAGCAGCTCTCCACCAAGACCAAGGACTACGTGAAGGACGGCTTCGTCGCGAAGTCCATGGCGGATGAGAAGAAGTGCCCGGAGCTCGAGGTCAACCAGCTCACCGACATCACCGACGTGACGCAGCGCGTGCAGGGCGCCGTGGCGGGCAAGTCCGGCGCGGCCTTCGCCGAGGCGCAGAAGGCGGAGTTCGCGAAGATCACCAAGGAGTGCGCCACCTCGGACGACGTGCGCTGCGACGTCGTCACGCTGTACGCCGGCGGCGCCTACAACCTCTACAAGTACAAGCGCTACCAAGACGTGCGCCTGGCCTTCGCGCCGGAGTTCGCCATCGCGTTCTTCGGTGGCGACCCCGACAACTTCATGTTCCCCCGCTACGACCTCGACGCGTCCTTCGTGCGCGTCTACGACAACGGCAAGCCGCTGCAGACGAAGAGCTACTTCCCCTTCGCCAAGGCGGGGGCCAAGGCGGGCGACCTGGCGTTCGTGTCGGGCCACCCAGGCCGCACCAACCGCAACGCCACGGTGGCCGAGCTGCAGTTCATCCGCGACGTGGAGCAGCCGTCGCGCCTGCTGCGCCTCGCGGAGCTGCGCGGGCGCCTCACGGAGTTCGGCAACCGCGGCAAGGAGCAGAAGCGCATCTCGAACGCGCTCTTGTTCTACGTCGAGAATGGCTACAAGGCGCGCTCGGGCTATTGGAATGCGCTGCGCGACCCGGCCTTCTTTCAAAGCAAGGTGGCCGAGCAAGACAAGCTCGTCGCCTCGCAGAAGGATCCGAAGAAGAAGGACGCGCTGCAGCGGTCCATCGCCGCCATCGCCGCCGCGCAGAAGACCAAGGCCGACCTCTACGTCCCCTACCTGCAGCTCGAGGGCATGCAGGCCTTCATGAGCGACCTCTTCCCCATCGCCCGCGGCCTGGTGCGCGCCGCCGACGAGCTGCCGCTGCCAAACGAGAAGCGCCTCAAGGGTTACACCGACGCCGACCTGCCGGCGCTCAAGCAGACGCTGTTCTCGCCGGCGCCGGTCTATCCGGAGCTCGAAGAGGCCACGCTCACGTTCGGGCTCACCAAGATGCGCGAGCAGCTCGGACCCGATCACGCCACGGTGAAGAAGGTGCTCGGCAAGAAGTCGCCCGAGACCTTGGCGCGCGAGCTCTCGAAGTCGAAGCTCAAGGACGTCAAGGAGCGCCAGAAGCTCTTCGACGGCGGCAAGAAGGCCATCGACGCCTCCACCGATCCGCTCATCCTCATGGCCAAGCTGGTGGACGCCGACGCCCGCGCCCTGCGCAAGCGCTGGGAGGACGAGGTCGAGAGCGTCACCACCAAGGAGAGCGAGATCATCGCCAAGGCGCGCTTCGACGCCTTCGGGACCTCGGTGTACCCGGACGCCACGTTCACGCTGCGCCTGTCGTTCGGCGCGGTGGAGGGCTGGAAGGAGGCGGGCAGCGACGTGAACCCGGTCACCACCGTCGGCGGCGCCTTCGAGCGCCACACCGGCGAGGACCCCTTCGCGCTGCCGCCCTCGTGGCTGAAGGGCAAGGACAAGCTCGACCTCACGAAGGGCATGAACTTCGTCACCACCAACGACATCATCGGCGGCAATTCGGGCTCGCCCGTGGTGAACCAGCACGGCGAGGTGATCGGCCTCATCTTCGACGGCAACATCCACTCGCTGGGCGGCGACTACGGCTTCAACCCGGCGAACAACCGGGCGGTGGCCGTGCACACCGACGCCATCCTCGAGGCGCTGACCAAGCTCTACGGCGCCAAGCACCTGGCGGACGAGCTGACCGGCACCAAGAAGCCGGCCGGGTGATGCTGCGCGGGGCCCGCCGGGCGCGCGGCGGGCCCCGTCAATCTACCGATGCGCACTCGCGAACAATCGGCGTTGATGGCGCTCGCGAGGTCGAGATGCTGCAACATTGGATTCGATGGCTGCGCCGCAACAACAGCACGATCGTGCCGGTCATTCGCTGGACCACCGGCAACCCGCCGCGCATGCAGGTGCCGCTCCCCCACTGGTCGTGATCCGTCTCCCCGAAGGGCCTTGCGTTACCCGACGGGGTTGGCAGGATGTGCCCAGCGCCACGATCGGGCGCTGTTTTTGGGGTCAGTTTGCTCGCTCGCTTTCGCGCCGCTTGCTCACCACGTCCACAAGAACGTCATTCCCCGACCACGGTCGTCAATGGTTGACGGCGCGGTGATCGGGTCGCTCGCAGGAACGAAAACAATGTCCGAGAACAAGCTCTACGTCGGCAACCTCTCCTTCAAGACCACCGAGGAGCAGCTCGCGCAGCTCTTCTCCGAGTTCGGCACCGTGGGCAGCGCGTCCATCGTGACCGATCGCGAGACGGGTCGCTCGCGCGGCTTCGCGTTCGTCGAGATGGGGAACGACGAGCAGGCCAAGGCGGCGATCAGCGCGCTCGATGGCAAGATGATCGAGGGTCGCACCATTCAGGTGAACGTCGCTCGTCCGCGCGAGAACCGTGGTGGTGGCGGCGGCGGCGGTGGCCGCGGCGGCCGCGGCGGCGACCGTGGTGGTCGTTGGTGAGCGCGCGGATCTCGAGCTGAGATCCGATCGCTGAGGAACGGGGCCCGCGAGGGCCCCGTTGCTTTTCAGTCGAACGCCGGCGGTACGTCGAGCGGCGGGAACAGCTCGAGGGCGCCCTCGAAGAAGCGCAGGCCACGCACGGTGACGGCGCCGCTCGCGGGCACCCGCAGCTGCACCCGCAGGCGCTGCGCGACGAACGGCGCGAACGTAACGCGCGCGTCGGCGCCCGCGAGCGGCTGGTCGACGCGCACGACCTGGTCGTCGAGCGTCGTGACGCGCAGATGATCTGACCGATGGTAGAGGCCGCTGTGCTCGCTGTGCACGGCGAGGCCGCTGAGGCGCACCGGCACCGGTAGCTCCAGGTCGACGCCGACGAAGGTGCCCGGCGCGAGGTCGTACGCCGTGTGCCACATGACGCTCGCGTCGAAGCCCGCGTCGCTCGACGACGGCACAAGGAGCCCTTGCACGGCGTTGCCGGCAGTGCTGCCGAACTCTTCGCCGTCGGCAGTGGACGCGATCACCTCCCAGGGGTGCCCCTCGATGGGCATGGCGGGCATGACGAACGCCGGCGCGCGCGCGTAGCCGCTGGGCTCGGCGCCGCTCCAGGTGAACTCGGGGAAGATGCGCGTCGCCTTGTCGAGGGCGAACAGATCCTCGGGGATGAGCAGACCGACGCCGGGCTCGAGCCCGTCGGTGTGGTGCGCCAGGTTGTACGACATGATGGAGTCGTTGCCGGCCATGTCGTAGCCGTAGACGTCGACGTGCGGGAGCCCGAAGGCGTGCCCAAGCTCGTGTTGGAGCGTCGACTGGAAGTTCGGCGACATCAGGTGCGGCAGCGACAGTGACACGGCGCCGCCGCCGCTCGCGTGTCCGCCGTTCAGCGGCATGGCGTTGCCAAACACGATGTCGGCGCTGTTGCTCATGACGATGATGACGAAGACGAACGGCGCTCGGTGGCGATCGAGGCCGTAGTGATCGAGCAGCTCGCCGGTGAGCGCCGCGGTGCCCGGCAGGAACGCGGGCGAGTGCTCGACGTACCACGCGGTGTCGTGGGTCAGCGTCACGACGTCGGGCGTGGACTCGACGGCGAAGGTGTCTTGCTCCTCGAGCAGCTCGTGGTAGCGGGCCTGCGCGATCTGGACATGCTGCGCGGCCAGCATGCGCTCGGCCGGCGTGGGCGCGCGGCCATCGGTGGGGACGGCGAAGACGGGCTTGATGGCCACCATGCGGCCGGGTGGGTTCGGCACCCAGGGCAGCCCGGGGAAGACGGCCACCGGCCCATCGATGGGCAGCTCGTCGCTTGGCTCGGGCTCGGGCTCGACCGGGGGCGCGCGGTCCGGCGGCGTGGCGCGCTCGTCGTCGGCGACGGGACGCTCGCGTGGGTCATCGTCGGTGGGATGCTCGCGGCGGCAACTGCTGCACGCCACCGCCGTGACCACGAGCGTTCGCAGGAGCAGGTGGCGCCGGCGCATCCTGCATGCGTTATCCGCGCCGCAGCGCGCGCCGTTCGTCGGTCGGGCGTCGTCGGTCCCTTGGTCGAGAGGAGCCGCACCCACCTTCGCGTGTGGCGCGGTGCGGCAGAAGCTGCGGCGCGCTACCGCGCCGCCTCGGTCAGCTCGATCATGCGCTGCAGGGCCCGCCGCGCGTCCGCCGCGAGCTGTGCGCGCGACGCCACGTCGAGCCGCTCGCGCGCGCCGCTGGCCTCGTCCACCACGTCACCCGGCAACACCCGGTTCAGCTCGGGCGCCTTGCCGTGGCGCAGCAGGTCGAGCAGGCCGGCCAGGTGCGGCGGGTCGTTCCTGCTCATGGTGGCGCAGCCGCAGCCGAGCGAGCCCGGGCCGCCCGCGCCCGCCGGCACGTCGGCCAGGTTCTGCACGTCGACGCCGCGGGCGACGGCGACCGCGCGCGCGTTGCGCACGAAGTGCCCCTCGGTGCCGATGGCGAGCTTGTCGCCGGGCTTGGCGTCGAGCACGGCCTGCCACAGGTAGTTGGTGGAGCCGGCGCCGTCGGCCACGTCGACGACCTCCATCCTGCACTCCGGGTGCACCAGCACCCGGTAGCCGAGCGCCCGCCAGAACGCCACCTGCGCGGGCGTGAACACCATGTGCACGCCGCAGTAGCTACCCCACAAGATCAGCTCGGCGTCGTCGAGACGGCGCCGTTCGTCGTCCGCGAGCGCGGCCACGCTCTGCTTGGCGCCGTCCCAGCCGCCCGGCCACAGGAACGTCTTGTCGGCGGTGATGCCCACACCCTTGCCCGAGTTCCTCCCTAGGTGCTCGTCGGGGACGAACAGGATCTTCTTCCGCTGAGCGGCGGCCCAGCGCATGATGATGCCCGCGTTCGACGACGTGCACACGGCGCCGCCGGTGCGGCCCGCGAGCGCCTTCAGGCGCCCCGACGTGTTCATGTAGCAGACGACCATGAGCCGCTCGCCGTAGCGCGCGAGCAGCTCGTCGAAGAGCGGAAGCACCATGTCTTCCTTGGCCAGCGCCTCCATGGTGCAGCCGCTCTTCGGGTTCGTGATCCACACGTCCTGGTCGTCGTGCTTCAAGAGCGCGATGGTCTCGGCCATGAAGTGCACGGCGCTCTCGACGAAGATCTTCTTGTCCGGGTTGTTCTTGGCCTGCTTGGCGAGCTCGTAGCTGTCGGCGATGCGCCCGCCGTAGCGCTCGACGAGCTTCACGATCTCGCCGCCCATGTAGTAGTGGGCGAGCAGCATGATGCGATCGCCGAAGTGCGCCAGCGCGGGCACGATGTAGCGGTCCATCCACGGCAGCACCGTCTCAGGCTTGCGGTCGGGCAGCGCCAGGTACTCCTCGGCGTAGGGCTTGAGCGCGTCTTGGTACCAGTCGAGCGGCAGGTCGCTCTGGCAGATGTTCATGCCCGGCGTGAGCGCGATGCCGCTCGAGCGCATGGAGCGATCGACCTCGACGATGCGACGGGCGGTGGCGCTCGTGTTCATGGTGTCCTCAGACGGCGGTGTCCTCAGAAGGTCGCCTTCGCCCCAATCGTAGGGATCAGCGGCAGGCCGTAGCGCGGCTCACTCTCGGACCAGTCGAAATTGTAGAGCGTGCCCTCGACGGGGCGGCCGAGGAGCGTGTTGAGGTTGACCAGATCCGCGTACAGGTCGAGCTCGAACCACGACAGCACGGTGGACCAATCGACGCGCAGGTCGAGCGCTTGGAACACCGGGAAGCGCGCGCGGCTCTTGGGCCCCCACACGGCGTCGAACCGGCCGGTGTCGGCGTCGAACACGGCGCCGATGGCCTCGTCCTTCGGCATGCCGGTGGCGACGCGGTAGCGCGCGCCCACGCGGAAGCCCCAGGGCAGGTGCAGCTGGCCCACGAGCCCGAGCAGGTGCGTGGTGTCGAAGGGCGAGACGTAGGTGTAGGGCACCGCCAACGGCGAGGCGGCGTCGAAGCGCTCGTGCCGCGCCAACGAGTACGTGAGCCACGCGAAGTAGCGGCGCGGCACGCCCACGCGCACCAGCGACTCGACGCCGTAGGAGTGGCCCGAGCTCCCGGCGTACACCGGCAGCTCGCCCGCGCGCTCGGGCACCGGGAAGCCGCGGCTCCTGGTGGTGAGCTGGTCGCGCCAGATGGAGAAGAACGTGGTGCCGGCGCTCAGCCGATCGCCGAGGTCTTGGACCACGCCGCCCTGGATGTGCAGCGCTTGCTGCGGCTCGAGGGCCACGCCCACGGCGCGCAGCGCCGCCAGGTCCTCGGCGTCGGGCGGACGCGAGAACGAGCCGGCGCCGACCTTGAGCATGGTCGCGAAGTCGCCCGGGTTCAGCTCCACGCTGCCGGCGAAGCGCGGCTCCAGCGAGAAGTGCGGTTCGTCGTCGAGCAGGTAGCCCTCGACGCGCAGGCCTGGCGTGAGCACCGTGCTCGGCAGCGGCTCGAAGATGCCCTCGAGGTAGGCGCCCGCGGTCACCCGGCCGATCGCGCGCTGCACGCGATCGGCCCCGGCCACCAGCTCCAGGTCCACCGGCGGCAGCTCACGCACCATGGTGGGGGCGAGCAGGCCGCCGTACGTGAACGTGTCGAGGCGCGCCGTGGCGTCGAGCCCCACGATGACGCGCGTGGTGGCGGAGCGATAGGTGACCTCGTCGCGCAGCTGTGCGTCCAGGGTCTCGGCGTTCTTGTACCGCACGCCGTCCTGTTCGTTCAGGGTGGTGCGCGCGTAGCCGAGCACGGGCGTGAGCGTGTGCGTGAAGCCCGAGCCGACGTTGTGCTGGTAGCGCAGGCTCACGCGATGGAAGTCGCTGTCGTTGGTGCGCAGGTACGGGTCGAGCGCGCCGCTGCCGTCGGCGACGTACTCCTCGCGGTCGCCCGAGCCGAACGCGAAGGCCACCAGCTCGTGGCCGGGCGCGGTGTCCCAGTCGAGCTTGAGCTGGTAGTCCCAGTACGTGGGCACGAGCAGCACGGCGTCGCCGGTGCCGCTGTTGGCGCGCTGGACGTTACGCATGACGTCGAGGTAGCTGCGGCGCGCCGAGGCGCCCACGGCCACGTGCTCGCCGAGCGGCAGGCCCGCGTAGGCGCCAGCGTCGATGACGTCGAGCTTGACGAAGCCGTGCACGTCGTCGGTGGGGAGCTTCTTGGTCTTGATGGTGACCAGGCCGCCGGTGCTGCGCCCGTAGCGCGCCGAGAACGCGCCCGGCACCAGCTCGACGCTGTCGACGAACGGGATGTTGATGACGCTGGTGGAGCCCGTGAAGTGGTACAGGTCGGGGATCTCGTAGTCGTCGACGTACACGGCGCTCTCGCCCGGTGAGGCGCCACGGATGAACAGCGAGCCCTGCGACAAGAGCACGCGCCCCATGCCCGGGAAGTTCTCGATGGCCTTGGCCGGATCGCCGTAGGTGCCCGGCAGCTCGTTGACCTCGGCCTCTTGGATGTGGTGCGACCCGCGCGCCACGTTGTCGCGCGCGCGCCGCTCGCGCACGCGCGTCTCACCGGCTTCCAGGGGCGTGAGGTAGAGGTCGACGCTGGTGGTGGCACGATCGCGCCGCAGCGTCACCGGCTGCACCAGGCGCGCGAAGCCCGGTGTATCGACCTCGAGGACCACGGTGGCCACGCCGGTGTCGGCGAACTCGAGCACGAAGGCGCCCTGGTCGTCGGTGACCGCCTCGAGCGCGCCATTCTGCGCCAGCACCGTGACGGCCGGGATCGGGCGCCGGGTGCCGGCCTCGCGCACCGTGCCCTCGATGGAGCCCGCGCGCGCGGGCGCGGCGAGCGCGCTCGCGAGCACGGCAGGGAGGACGACCGTGAGGACGACAGGGGCGACGCCGGCGCGCTGCATGGCCGCGCAGGTGTAGCGCGCGCGTCGACGGCGAGGCAACGGTGGCCGGCCTCACCGCGGGGTCAGGAGGCGAACGAGATGATGAGCCGCCCGTCGACGACGCGGGCGCTGGGCTGCCGCGCGGCCTCGGACGTCTCCACCACCACGCGCGCGGTGCCCGGCGCCGGCGCGCCGAAGCGCACGCGGGTAACGGCCGGGTCGCTCGACGGCGTCGAGGAGCGCGGCAGGGTGGCCTCGGCGAGGTCCACGACCACGCGGTTGGGACCCGTGAGCGTGAAGGTCTTGAGCACGCGCGCGTTGCCCACGTCGACCTCCACGCGGGCGCTCGACGCGGGCGC
>CAZONM010000124.1:0-13917 GCA_964580865.1 uncultured Myxococcales bacterium
ACCGGCGCGCCGCGCGGGCGCCAAGCGTCGGCCCGCGCGCGGCACCGCTCCGGCAATGGGCGCCGCGCGGGCGTCGGAGCCGCTCGTCGAGGGTGAGTACGAGGTGCGCTTCGTGCCGGTGACGCACCCCGTGGAGTCGATGGCGATGATCATCCGGGGCGCCACCGGCTCGATCCTCTACTCGTCGGACACGGGGCCCACCACCAGGCTGTGGCAGCTGGCGAACCAGGTCCCCGACCTGCGCGGCTTGTTCGTGGAGCTGTCGTTCCCGAACCACATGCAGGCGCTCGCCGACGTCGCCGGCCACTACACGCCACAGACCTTGGCCACCGAGCTCAAGAAGGTGAAGAACCGCGACGAGATCCCGCTGTTCATCTACCACCTGAAGCCCACGTTCTACGAAGCCACCAAGAACGAGCTGGCGGGCCTGCGCCTGAAGAACACGCACCTCGTCGAGCTGACCGACGAGTTCACGTTCTGACGTGAGCGGCTATCAGCGAGCGCTCGCGCGCCTCCTCGACTCGCCCACGCGCCCGAAGCTCGGGCTTGCGCGCATGCGCGAGCTGTTGGCGCGGCTCGGCGAGCCGCAACGCGCGCTGCGCGTGGTGCACCTCGCGGGCACCAAGGGCAAGGGCAGCACCGCGGCCCTCGTGGAGAGCGTGGCGCGCGCTCACGGCCTGCGCACCGGGCTGACCACGAGCCCGCACCTGTCGTGCGCGCGCGAGCGCGTCGCCCTCGACGGGCGCATGATCGACGAGCCGACGTTCGTGGCGCTGGAGCGCGCGGTGCACGACGCCGCCGCGGGCCTCGTCGACGCGCCGTCGTTCTTCGAGTGCATGATCGCGATGGCGCTGCTCGCGTTCGCGCGCGCGCGTGTGGAGCTGGCGGTGGTGGAGGTGGGCTTGGGCGGGCGCCTCGACGCCACCAACGTGGTGGCGCCGGCGGTCACGGGCGTCACGCGTCTGGGCCTCGATCACACCGACATGCTCGGGCCAACGCTCGCAGACATCGCGCGCGAGAAGGCCGGCATCTTCAAGCCCGGCGTGCCCGCGCTCTCGGTTTCGCAAGAGCCCGCGGCGCGCGCCGTGCTCGAGGAGGTGGCGGCCACGGTGGGCGCGCCGCTCACGTTCGTCGACGTCGATCCGGACCTGCGCGTGGGCTTGGCCGGGCGCCACCAACAAGAGAACGCGACGCTGGCGCTGGCGTTGCTCGCGCATGCCGGCGTGCGCTTGGTGCCGGCCGCTACCGCGCGCGGCTTGCGCGACGTGCGCTGGCCCGCGCGCTACGAGCGCGTTGGCCGTAACCCCCTCGTGATCATCGACGGTGCCCACAACGAGACCGCGGCGCGCGCGTTGGTGGAGGTGGCGCGCGCCGACCCCGCGCTGGCCGGGCGCCCCTTGGCGCTGGTGGTGGGCATGATCGGCGGCCACGACCCGGCGCCGTTCGCCGAGGCCTTGCGCCCCCTCGCCCCTGCGCGGGTGACGGCGGTCGCCTGCCGGAGCCCGCGCACCTACCCGGCGGCGGCCGTGGCGCGCGCGCTCGCGCGCACGTTCGGCGTGTGCGACACCGACGCGCTGGAGCCGGCGCTGGCCCGCGCCGCGGCGTTCGCACGCGCCAAAAACGGTGCCGTGCTGGTGACGGGCTCGCTCTACCTGGCGGGCGAGGTGCGCCAGCGCCTGCTCGGCGGGCCCGTCGATGTGGCCCTGCCGCTGTTCTGACGGCCGCCGCCCGAGGCGCCCGGCCCGGGCGGCCCGCGTGGCCGCGGTGCCGGAAATTTCGAGCCGGCGCCCGACCTTGCTAGCGTCGGGCCCACGACCCCGGAGGCAGCCGATGCTGCGCGTGTCCGCTCTTGTCACCCTCGCCCTCGGCGTAGCCGCCGCCCCCGCCATGGCCACGGCCAAGCTCAACGGCATCGACGTGCGGCCCGGCGCCGATCGCGTCGACGTGGTGGTGAAGGCCAGCGAGCCCCTCACGTTCCAGAGCTGGGCGCGCTCGGCGCCGCCGGTCTTGGTGGTGGACCTCCTCGAGACCGCGGCCGAGCCCACGACGCTCGACCAGGGCGCGCTCAAGGGGGCGGCCGCGCTCACCGGCATCACGGTGTCGCGCCACGACGCGCGCGGCGCGGCGCTGTCGCGCCTGTCGATCGCGCTGTCGAAGAGCGTGGACTACGACGTGAGCGCGCGCGGCAACGAGGTGACCGTCTCGCTCTTCCCCACGGGCAAGCGCGAGGCGAGCTTCACCGACAAGAGGCCCGTGCAGCTCGCCATGTCCACCGAGCGCGGCGCGCGCAGCGACGTGCCGGCGCTGGTGGTGGAGGGGTCGCTCGGCCGCGCCACCGCTGATGTCGACGTGGCGCAGGCCTCCGGCGGGCCGCTCACGATGAGCTACATTGGCTTTCGCAACACCGCCGCGAGCTCGGTGGTGTTCGCGCGCTTGAACGCGGAGGCCAAGTTCAGCATTCGCAAAGAGGGCGACAGTCTGGTGGTGCTCGAGATCCAGAACGCCACCATCCCGCTGCGCAACAACAAGAACCACCTCGACGCGACGTTCTTCGACAGCCCGGTGAAGATGATCACGCCCTCGGAGATCGAGGACGCCACGCCGACGATTCGCATCACCATCGAGATGAAGCAGGCGGCGCCGTATGAGGCGGTGCTGCAGGGTCGCGAGGTGGTGGTGACGTTCAAGAAGTAGCGCGCCGGCGGTACTTCGGTCCGCACGCTCGTGCTGCGAATGAGTGAGGATCGGTCATTCGGCCGGCTTGTGATTCGACCGGTCCATCGCCTATGAAGGGCGGTGTGACCGGGGGATTGATGCGCCGCGACCGTTCTCTCTCTCTCTCTCTCTCTCTCTCTCTCTCTCTCTCTCTCTGGTCGGTCTGATCGGCTCTGCTGACGTTCGCGCGCAGTGTGGGCTCCCAGAGATCGAGTGCTGCGTCGAGCTTGGACTCACTGTCGACGACGTGGGAGGGCCTTGTGATCCCCCGTCGGACAACAGCTGCACGGCGGGCACAGGGTGCACGGGCCAAGCCACGGGCATGTGGTATGGCTGCGATGGCGGCAATCGGTGCGAGTCGCCGGGCACCGTCGTCTTCGTGAAAACCTGCTCCCACCAGCAGACGGCGCACGGTGATCAAGGCTGCTTCTACGCGGGGAACTGCTGCGCTGGCTCGTTCTCCTGCGAGGTCGAGATCGGTGACGATCCGCAGTGCAACTCCAGCATGCGCGACTGCGACTTCGAAGTCTGCGGCAACACCCTCGACGACGACTGCGACGGCGATGTCGACGAGTCGCCCTGCGCGGACGACCAGGCCTGCAACAACAGGAACGACGCGTACCCGACCGGCGCGAACAGCGACCAGGATCGCTTCGGCACCGCCGCCCAGTGCATGGGCGGCTGCAAGGGCGACGGCAAGCCCGTGAGCCTGGCGCTGCGCCAGGCGTCCATCGGCCCGCACGAGGCGGCGCGCATCAGCTCCGATCTCGGCGGCTCCGCGGACCTGGTCTTCGACGTGCTGTGGGACTCGCGCCGCTCGACGCGCGACTACGCGAACAGCACCGGGTACCTGCGCCCGCTGGGGCCGGGCTTTCGCCATCGCTACGCCGACCGGCTGATCTTGGAGCCCGCCACCGCAAGCCTGCCGGGCAAGGTGATCTGGGAGAGCCTCGACGCCAACGTGCAGTTCTTCCCGGTGACGACGGGCTCGGCGACGTTCAAGAGCGAGCCGGGCACCAACCACCGGCTGCAACGCAGCGGCACCAGCCCCAACTACACCTGGCGCCTGCACACCGACGGCGGCGACGTGCTCGAGTTCGTCGAGCGCGCTGGATCGACCGAGTACACGCCGGGGCATCACGTGCGGCTCAAGCGCCTCTACCCGGGCGGGGCCGCGCAGCGGAAGATCGTGCTCGCGTACGAGGACGAACCCACGGGCTCAGGGGTGGAGGACGTGCCCGCGGGCGCGTGCACGAACCTCGTCACCGGCGCGCCCGCGGGCCAGACCGACTGCTACGCGCCGCGCGGGCTGTTGGTGAAGGTGGGCGTGGTGCTCGACGGCACCGTGCCCGGGCCGAGCTTCGAGCTGACCTACACAGAGCGCGCGAGCCCCGTCGCGCACGGCCGCATCGGGCTCGACCTCGTTCGCTCGGGCGGCGACCGCGTCGACGGCGCCGCCATCTCCACCTTCGCCCAGGCCACCTGGCTCGCCACGGCCGGCCTGCAGCCGCGCCTCGCGGGCCTGCGCACGCGGCTCTACTGCACCTCGACGAACGGCTCGTGCGACATCGCGCGCTACGCGTGGTCGAGCACGTTCCCGAGCAAGATCACGGACGTCGATCGCCCGGGCGTGAGCACCAGCGGGACGCTCACGACGCTGCAGGACGAGGACTTCACGTGGGAGCTCGTGAACGGCCGTGAGCTCGTGCTCGAACACCGCAGCCTCGGCGTGGAGCTCGTGGCGCTGACGCCGGACCAGAGCCCCGCCGGTCCCGCGAGCCTGTACACCATGACGTGGCGGAGGAACTCGGCGAGCGTGACCGAGGACTTCACCTTCGACTACAACGGCGACCTGATTCAGTGCTCGAGCGGCGCGTGCGGCGATCCCGACATGACCCGCACCTATCGGCACCACTGGCCGTTCGACCACTACACGCTCGGGCCTTCCAAGGTGACGGGCAAGGACGGGTTCATCACCTTCCGGCAGTTCAACGATGCCGGCAAGCTCGAGTTCCTGTGCGAGGCGGCCTTCTCGACCGCGGGCGGTGAGAACTGCTACCTCGATGGGGGCGGCCGTGCCGGAGTGTCGTCGGCGACGGCGCACGTGCGGCACCTGGAGCGTCGCTACTACGACGCGCACGGGCGCCTCTGGGCGCGCGCCGTGTACGACCCCGAGACCACGCTGACAAACGCCATGCGCTTCCCCGTGTCCACCACAGACACCGTGGTCAACTGGTTCGCGAGCGCGCCGCTGTCGACGACGTCGTGCCCGACGCTGACCACGGAGGCGAACATCGGCGGCACCGTGCACCGCTGGCACGTGACCGTGTATGACGCCGACAGCGACGGCGATGGCACGGTGAACGAGCAGGGCACGTGGGACTACGCGAGCCGCCCGGACGCGCTGGTGGTGCGCACCAACACCGCGGCGGCCACGGAGGCGGCGGGCGCGTCGAGCACCTGCACCATCAGCGCCCGCAACGCGCGCGGCGACGTCACCGAGGTGCGCCGGCTGTTCAACGGCCTTCATCGCGGCGCGACCACGCTCAGCTACTTCGGCGCCACCTCGACCGTCCGGGGCAACGGGCGGCTCGAGAAGGTCACGCGCTACACGGGCCTTGGGTCCACGCCCACGGGCCCCATCGTGACTCAGGACGCGTGCACCGCCAGCTCCTACGACGACGAGGGGCGGCTCACCTGCTACGAGGTGCCGCAGGCGTTCTCCCTTAGTACCGCCGTGACCGAGACGACGTCCGCCGGCGACGGCGTGGTCGCGTTCAGCAGAGCGCTGCGGGTCGCAGGCGACGGCGCGGTGGTCGGCACCTTCACCAAGCACCTGGCGTGGGGTCCCGTGTACGAGCGCGCCGTGGGCGGCAGCGACCCGGGCAACGCGACGCGCGTGACCTTCAAGGGCGGCAGCGCCACCCGGGCGTTGGCCGTGGGGCAGGTGAAGGAGGTCGACGGCGCCGGTGGACAAGTGGCGCGTACGCTCTATGAGTACGACTCGTACGGCCGCCAGACACTGACCTCGAGCTACGACGCGAGCAACGTGCTGCGGCGCCGGACGCAGCGTGGGCCCGACGACGAGGATCGGACCGCGTGGCTCCAACCGGGCGGCGCCGGCTACCCGGCGATCGAGTACGACTACCGCCCGTCGGGTGCCATCGCGCAGGTGCACGAGGCTGACGGCACCTACGTGGACTACGTCGAGGGGAATTCGGTAGTTCCGGGGCCGGGCACGGGGCGCACCTACGAGGTCCACCGCGGCGGCTGGGTGATGCAGCGCTTCGGCTACACGCGCGACGGGCTCATCGCCGACATGGGGGCGCCCGCCATGGGCAGCAGCGTGCAGGTGGGCGTCTACCGCTACGACGCGCTGCGCAGGATGGTGAGCGACGAGCGCAAGCAAGCGGGCCAGACCGTGACCACAGGCTGGTGGGACGATGCGCGGGTGGATTTCAGGCGCGTCGACACCACCAACAGCTCCTCGGTGGAGATCCTCAGCTACGGCTACGATGGCCTAGGACGGCCCACCCTCATTCAAAACGTCATGAATGGCGTGTTCGTGCGCGCGCACCGCTGGGACGACAAGGGCAGCTTCGAGGGCATCAGCGTGCCTGGCCGCACCACCAAGCTCACCAACAACTTCACCACCGGCCGCCTCGGCTACGTGGAGGACGAGGAGGGCGCCACCTTCTACGAGTACGACGGGGCCGGTAGGATCGTGGCCGTGATCCGCCACGACGGCCCGCTGTCGAGCTTCAACGCGTACAACCTGCGCGCGTTCGACTTCGCGTACGACGCTTCCACGGGCCAGCTGACGTCGATCACGTACCCGTCGGGCCGCGTGGTGAGCTACGGCTACGGCAACGACCGCGCGCGCCCCACGAGCGTGACCACGGGCGCGCACGGCACGGTGTTGACCAACGCCACGTATGACGTCGACGGCGCGCTGGCGAGCTTCCGCTGGCTCGGCTCGTCGAGCCGCGCGCGGACGGTGACGCGCGACCTGATCGGGCGGGTCACGGCCATCTCCGACAACGCCTCGATCCCGGGCGACGCCATCAGCTACGCCTACGACGGCGACGGCGACCTCGTGAGCGAGACCGCCACCGCCGGGCGGAGCTGGCTGTCGACGGCGAAGAACCAGACGTTCCCGCTCTCACGCAACTACACGGAGCAGGCGGACATGGACGTGCTCGCGTCGTGGGTGGACGGAGGCGCGCCCGAGAGCGTGACCTATTCGTCGTCGCTGCGGCGGGCCACCGAGACCGCGGGCGGCACCACGCACACGTACACGTGGGACCCGACGTACCGCGAGCGGCTGCTCAGCAAGCTGGCGCCGAACGTCGACACCATCCACGAGGTGATCCTCACCTACGACACGGCGGGTCGCGTGACCACGATCGACTGGGCGCCGTTTCCGTCGGTGGACGTGGGGCTCACCTACGGCGCGTTCGGGCAGCTCACGGCGTACACGGCCACGTCGTCGGGCGCGTACGACTACGCCTATGACCACGAGCTGCGCCTGGTGAAGCAGCGCTTCCCGAGCGGGACGGTGCGGCGCGTCCGCTACGCGGGCGGCCGCGATCCGCTGGTGGACGAGCGGGGCACGAGCGAGACGTGGGAGCACATCTACCTCGGCGGCGAGCCCGTGGGGCAGGTGGCGGTCAACGGCGCGGCGTCGGCGCTGCGGCTGCTCATCACCGATCGCATGGGGCGGGTGCGCAAGATCTCCACCAGCGCGGGGACGCCGCTGGTGCGGTACACGTGGGACGCGTGGGGCGACTCGAACGGCGCGTTCTCGGCGACGGACGCGACCGAGACCCCGCAGCCCGAGTACTCGTGGACCCTGCCCGGGCAGCGGCGCGCGGGGTTTGGGATCACGTTGAATGGGTGGCGGGCGCTCATGCCCGAGGTTGGGCAGTACACGTCGCCCGAGCCGATGCATGCGGCGGCGGCGCTCGTGCGCCATGGGCCGCGCTCCTACTCGTACGCTGGCGCGAATCCGCTCACGCGTATCGACGCCGACGCGAGGATCGACCTCAAGATCGGCGAGTACCTCGACGAGGCGATTGGCGAAGCGACCATTCACGCGAATCCGGGCACATCCGAGGGGAATGCGGGCGGGTTCCTTGATAGTGCAGCCCAGGGGGATCACCGCGACCTCCATTTCCATTTTGATGGACGGGATGGGCCGCGCATCAAGGTGGAGCGCGGGTGGGACAAAGGGCCGCTGGAGCCTCTTGATGAGTTCGTTCCCTATAGCGACGAGGACGCATGCAAGATGACGCGGAAACAACGCAAGTTGCTGAAAGAGTTGAACAAGCCGAAGAATTTCAGGATCCGCCGCCTCATCCAGTGGCGCGTCACCGAGGTGTTCACGACCGGGAAGTTCACGCCGTTGCCCGGCATGGCCGCAACTGCGACGACACTCGGTGCGAAGTGCATGGAGGACCCCGAGTGGTGCATTCAGGCGTTCGGTGATCTGTGAACGCAGGTGGAAGCAGGCGACCGACATCGCTGAGGTCAAACGAGCGCACACTCGGCAGAGTTGCCGTCGGCAACTTCAGGTTTGAACGCCCTTCGGAGACGCAGGAGGTGCGTTCGATCTCGTTTCCATCACTTGAGGTCGTACGCGGCAACTTCTCGCTACGGGACCTGGAGCGGCTGACGAGGCTCGAGCTTCCAGCGCTTCGCCGGGTGGGTCGATGCCTGGAATTCTCGGGTCTGAACCTGCGCGCCATATGCCTTCCCGCGCTCGAGGAGGTGGGCGAGTTGGAGATCGCGAGTACCGCCATCGAGGTGGTGGCGCTTCCGGCGTTGCATACCGTTCGTCACTGCATCAAGTTCGTTTGGAACACCGAGTTGCGCACGGTTGTGCTGGGGCGCGGGTGGACGGTTGGAGGGTTCGTGCGGGTATCGACCAACCCAAAGCTGACCATGATTACGCCCGACGCCGCGTCAATTGGTGGCGGCAGGGAGATTCATGACGTGGCTGCCAAATACGGCGATGACTTCCTTGCCGAATCGAGAGAGATCTGGACTGATCCATGGGGCGGCCCGCGTTGACGAGGATCGCCTGTAACTTGTTCGCTGGCATGCAGCAGAGAAGAAGGAGCCGATCGTGAGTTTTCGATCGGGCGGCCACGAGTGAGGTGTGGAATGAATGCGAACCACAAAGCGGTCGCGGCCGTCATCGTCGCATGCAGCGGCGTCGCTGCACTTGCCCTTCGTGCGCCGCCAGCTTCGGGCGTTGATCGCGAGTCCGCGGCGGTCGCTCGAGAGCACGATGCTGCGCTTCACGAGCGCTACCTCGCCCACCTGGCCGCCAACAACGCCGCCGCCGAGCGTTGGAAGTCCACCCACCGCAACGACACCCCCGGCCGCTCCACCGACGACGAGCTCGTCGCCACCAACTTCGGCTGCCCCGAGGGCACGCGCTTCTGGCAGCGCGACCAGCTCACGGCCATGTGCGCGACGCTGTGCACGAGCGACGCGGACTGCGCGCCCGAGGAGGGCCGCTGCCGGGTGATCGACGTGTTCGACGAGGCGAAGGTGCCGGCGGCGCCCCTGGTCGACGACACGGCGCCCGAGGAGATCGAGGCGCTCGTGACCGACGCGTCGCGCCCCGAGCCGCCGCTGTTGTTGTGCGACCCGTTCTGGGATCTCGTAGACGTGCCGGACCTCGAGCTGTTCGCGGTGGACGCTTCCGATGGGTAGCGTAGGCGCCGCGTCGAGCACGCCGTCTGCCATGGCAGTGCCGCGCGGCCCTCGCCCGAAGGTGGCAGGGCCCTCCCCAGCGGCCGCGCTGGGGAGGGAGGTAGGGTGGGGACCGCGCGCGCCCCCACCTCGGCCCCTCCTCGGCACCCCCACCCTCCGACAGAGCACCGCCGCCCGCTCTCGCGAGAGCAGCGGCCGCCGACGAAGGCGCATGTACAAGCCCCTGATCCCCAGGACGTCGGGTGGTCCGCTGGTGGACGAGCGGGGCACGAGCGAGACGTGGGAGCACATCTACCTCGGCGGCGAGCCCGTGGGGCAGGTGGCGGTCAACGGCGCGGCGTCGGCGCTGCGGCTGCTCATCACCGATCGCATGGGGCGGGTGCGCAAGATCTCCACCAGCGCGGGGACGCCGCTGGTGCGGTACACGTGGGACGCGTGGGGCGACTCGAACGGCGCGTTCTCGGCGACGGACGCGACCGAGACCCCGCAGCCCGAGTACTCGTGGACCCTGCCCGGGCAGCGGCGCGCGGGGTTTGGGATCACGTTGAATGGGTGGCGGGCGCTCATGCCCGAGATCGGGCAGTACACGTCGCCGGAGCCGATGCACATGAGTGCGGCCATGAGGTTCGCGGGGCCGCAGGCGTATTCGTATGCCGCGGCGCGGCCGTTTCTGTGGATCGATCCGAACGGGGAGATGATCCTGCCGGCGGACCCAAGCGGCCTCGGCTCCGATTGGGTCATCGATTCGACCCACCTCTACAAAGGTGGCACCCGGTACGTACATCAGAGCGGGTGGACGCTGGATTACCATCCGAAGGGGAAGGGCAAGCCAGGTGGTCGGAATAGCATCGGGACCAAGCCACACTGGCATTTGAATGGTGGCGAATTCAAATATGCACCTGGCACTGAGATCGACGATCCGCCGGAAGTGTGTGGAGATGATACTGGGCAGTCAGTCGAAAGCGATGATGGCGATGAGATCGCTGGTAATGACTACTACCGCGGAGGCGATTGCGATGTCCTGGATCTAGCCTGTCAGGCTGGTCATGAGCACATCCTTCTGTTGCCGATCTTCTTTGTTCCGCCACAACTTGCGCCGGTCTTCGGACCTGCAACTGAAGTCCTCGCGCCGATGGGGGAAGCAGCATGGGCGTATTAGCAGCAGTGATGGAGCAGTTCGGCGAAGACGTGTTTCATGACTGCGTGTTTACCGAGCTGAATATCTCGCCACAAGCGGGTGTTGTGCGTCTTGACTTGATGGTGTGCTGTGATGCTGAGCTGCCGATGAGCGACCAAGGTGAGCGACACATAAGGGGAGTACTTACTCTTGCTGGTGTTACATTCTTCTCATACGAACCCGCCAGGTGGATGCCGGGCGGACCGACAGTATGGGGCTCGATCGGTGAGACGGTTGATGGACTGGAGCTGTACTTCACAAACACCAATTCCTTCTGCCGAATTAGTGCCACGCAGGCAGACTTTAGATTTGCCGGCGACTAGCGCGGTGGGACCGCGCTTTGGCTGACCTCGCGCGCCTCGCGGCACGCAGGGCGGATTCGCGCGAATCGTAGACAAGCACCCGCGTGAGCTCCCCATTTTCCAAACGAGACGGTGCATGAAAGCCAACCAAATTGTTACAGTGGTCGGCGCCTGTGTCGCGGCGATCACGGCTGCAGTCTTGCTCAGCTCATTTCCCGTTAGGAGCCGCGACGCCACCCCGCCGGCCAAAGCCACCGACGCGGTCACCGCCGAAGCCGCGACCCATCAGCGCTACCTCGCCCACCTCGCGACCAACAACGCGGCCGCCGAGCGTTGGAAGTCCACCCACCGCAACGACACCCCCGGCCGCTCCACCGACGACGAGCTCGTCGCCACCAACTTCGGCTGCCCCGAGGGCACGCGCTTCTGGCAGCGCGACCAGCTCACGGCCATGTGCGCGACGCTGTGCACGAGCGACGCGGACTGCGCGCCCGAGGAGGGCCGCTGCCGGGTGATCGACGTGTTCGACGAGGCGAAGGTGCCGGCAGCACCCCTGGTCGACGACACGGCGCCTGCGGAGATCGAGGCGCTCGTGACCGACGCGTCGCGCCCCGAGCCGCCCATGGTGGTGTGCGACCCGTTCTGGGACCTCGTGGACGTGCCGGACCTCGAGCTGTTCGCGGTGGACGCTTCCGATGGGTAGCGGAGGCGCCGCGTCGAGCACGGCGCCCGCCACGGCAGTGCCGCGCGGCCCTCGCCCGAAGGTGGCACGGCCCTCCCCAGCGGCCGCGCTGGGGAGGGAGGTAGGGTGGGGACCGCGCACGCCCCCACCTCGGCCCCTCCTCGGCACCCCCACCCTCCGACAGAGCACCGCCGCCCGCTCTCGCGAGAGCGCCGGCCGCCGACGAAGGCGCATGGACAAGCCCCTGATCCCCAGGACCTCAGGTGGCTCCAAGAAGTCCTGGGAGCACATCTACCTCGGCGGCGAGCCATGACCCATCAGCGAAGCCGGGATGACAGCCTCCCCGCCGGCCGCGCGGACTGCGGCCAGGCACGCCCTCGCGTCGGCCTCGGTCCTGATCTTCCGCCTCGCTATGCCCCACCTCAGCCAGGGTCGGAATGTCCGCGGGCCCCGGGGAGGCTGTCATCCCGGCTTCGCTGATGGGTCACGCGGTGGATGCCGCGGCGGTCGAGTAGCCGAGCCCGGCCGGCGCGGCGTGGCGCAACGCGTCGCTTCGCGCGGCGTTCCCGGGCGCGGAGAGGTTGCCCCTGGCCGACACCGCCGCGGTGTACCGAGCAAGGTGAGGGCCCTGCGGCCAGGCGCCATTCGCGGCGGCGACGCAGCCCGCTCGTGCAGATCCGGGGAGGGGACGGCGGTGCTCTCGTCGAGGACGTGAGGCCACGAGGAGGTTAGAATGGAGTCTATGAAGCTCGTGCAAGGAAAGGTGATCGACGGTGCGGTAGTGGTGGACGGCGAAAAGCTCGAGGAGGGCGCGCTCGTCACCGTGCTCATGCGCGATGAGGACGAGGTGGCCCTCTCGCCCGAGGATGAGGACGAGCTCGCCGCTGCGCGCGACGAGATCGCGCGTGGCGAGTTCCTCACTGCTATCGAGCTCTTCGATCTCCTCCGTCGCCAGCGCGAGCGATGACGCCTGAGCTCAGGTTCGCGAAGCGCGCCGTTCGACAGATCGCTGCCGCGGCGGCCTGGTGGACCGAGAACCGCCCGCTCGCTCCGATGATGTTCGAGCAGGAGCTCGCGCATGCGGTGCGCACCATCCAGGAGAACCCGACGCTGTTCGTGGAGCTGAAGACCACGAAGGCGAAGGGGATCCGCCGGGTGCTCATGGTGCGATCGCGCTACTACCTCTATTGGCACATGATTGACGGCGGCAACGTCGTAGAGGTCCTCGCCTGTTGGCACACCAGCCGCGGCCGGCACCCACCGCTGAGTTGAGCTGAGTTGAGTTCACGCAGGACCGCGCCGCCTCCCCCGCGACCACCACCGCGAGAGCGGCCCCGCAAGAACCCACGAGGCCCGGGGAGCCGGTCTCCTCGGCGCATCCGAGAGTGCCGGCCTGCTCCCATGCACGGCTCGCGCCGCGCGGTCGCGGCAGGGCCCACGCGGCGGTGCTACACCGCGGCCATGCGCACGGCCGCTCACCTCGACCTCCTCACCGCCGCCGCCTGGCCCGCCCACGATCGCGCCCGCGTGCTCGCGCGCGGCGCCGACGCGCGCTCCTTCCTGCACCGCCTGTCGACCAACCACGTGGCCGACCTCGGCGCGGGGCAGGGGCGCCTGAACGCGCTGCTCACCGACAAGGGCCGCATCGTCGACCTCGTGCACCACCTCGATCGCGGCGACGCCGGGGTGCTGCTCGTGGGCGGTCGGGGGCGCGGCGCCGCGCTGCTCGCGTGGCTCGATCGCTTCCTGTTCACCGAGGACGTCGCGCTCGCCGACCTCGGCGCGGACGGCGGCTGCGTCGAGGTGGCGGGCGCGCGTGCGGCGGCGCTGGTCGAGGGGCTCGTCACCGGCGCCGGCGCGTTGTCACGGTGGGCCTTCCTCGAGCAGGACGGGCGCCTGGTGGTGCGCGCGTTCGATCGCGTCGACGAACAGGGCTCGCGCGTGCCCGGCTTTTTCGTCGTGGACCTCGCGGGCGGCGGCGCGCTCGACGCGCTGGTGGCGGCGGGCGCTCGGCTCATCGACGGGCCCACGGCGGAGGCGCTGCGCGTCGCCGCGGGGGTGCCCGGCGAGGCCGGCGAGCTCACCGACGCATACCACCCGCTCGAGCTCGCGCTCCACGACGCCATTCACTGGGCCAAGGGCTGCTACATCGGGCAAGAGGTGATCGCGCGGCTCGACAGCTACGCGAAGGTGGGCCGCGAGCTCGTGGGCCTCACGCTCGACGACGCGGCGCTGGCGCGCGTGACGCCCGGCGACGCCGTGCAGCTCGAGGGCAGGGACGTGGGCGCGGTGACCAGCGTGTCGCCGCTGCACAACGG
>CAZONM010000125.1:0-13893 GCA_964580865.1 uncultured Myxococcales bacterium
GCGCCAGCGCGAGAGTTTGCGTGCGCTCGCGGGCCTGCGCCGCCAGCGCGCGTTCACGCTCGGTGGCGGCGCGCTGCGGCGTGAAGCGCACGAGCGCCCCGGCCTGCGCGGGCAGGTCCACGGCCACCGCGCCCGTGAGCAGGAGGGTCTCCTCGTTGTTGTCGCCGGCCATGAAGTAGGCCCACCCTACGGGCCCCTCCTCGAGATCGGCGACGAAGCGCGCCCACGACACACCACCCTGCACCAGGCGCGAGCCCTCGTCGAGCGTGAGCGTGACCGCGTCCTCCCGCCCGTCGGCGAACAGGCCCACCAGCGCCACGTCGACCGCGCTGAAGTCGGCGCCGCCGCCCTCGTCGCGACCAAGCCAGGCCTCCACGTGCAGCGGCGTGCGCGCGGTCTTGAGCTGCCCGAGCGCGGTGACGCCGCCGCGGTTCTCAGGGCCGGGCAACACGAGGATGGGCGTGCCCGTGGGGCTCGACGCGTCGACGCGCCGATAGCTCGTGGGCCACGAGTAGCCCGAGCCGAACGCGAACCACCCGCTCCCCGAGAAGGTGATGAGCGGGTCTTGGAAGCGGTTGTCGACGGGCATGGAGCCAAAGAGCCCCCGCCGCGCGAGCGTGCGCGCCGGCGGCTCGGGTTCGACCACCGGCACCTTGCCCACGTCCGGGTCGCGCCCCGTGCAGGCGCTCACCGCGGCCACCAACGCCAGCACCACGACGAGGCGATTCATGGCTGCACCTCCAGGAGCCACGCGCGCGCGGCCTCGAGCACGGTGTCCTTGCCCAACAGCGCGTCGCTCTGCTTCTGCCGCACCACCACGTCGGGGCGAATGCCCGTGGAGGTCTCGAAACGCTGCGCGCCGCTCAGGGGCTCGGCGGCGCTGTCGACGAAGATGGTGTCTTGCACCTGCAGGCTGCCGCCCATCAGCTCGCCCACGTGCGCCGCCATGCCCCAGATGACGCCGAACGCGCCCCAGGTGGCGCCGTCGCCGAAGATGCGCGTGGCGCCGCCGCTGCGCTCCTGCAGAAGGCGCGTGACGTAGTCGTTGCCGCTGACGTCGTTGGCGATGAGCACGGCGAGCTTGGCGCCCGCCGCGCTCGCCACCGGCCCGCCGCCGTCACCCACGTGATAGCGGAAGCCGTTGCCGCACGAGTAGGCGTCGGGATCGCTCGAGCACGACACCACGGCGGCGCGCGGCACGCCGTCGTCCTCGGCGCCCTCGAACGACGGCAGGAAGTCCATGGCGTAGGCGTCTCCCTCGTCGAGCAACATGGCCGCGATTAGGTCCACGGCGTCGATGCTGCCGCCGGCGCCACTGCGCTCGTCGAGCAGCACCAGCGCGGGGTCGTCGCCGAGCGCGTCGGTGACGCGGTCGAACCACGTGTCGCCGCCGTCCATGTAGCGGTCGGGCACGCCGTTGATGAGCAGCGAGCGCACGCCGCCCTCGTCGACCGACCCGGCGAAGGCGTAGTCCTTCACGTCGGGCGCCTCCACCGGGCGGCGGAACCGGTAGTCGCACGTCGTGGCGGCGCTGTAGGCGAGCACGGGCGCCGTGCCGCCGTCGAGCAGCCGGTCGCCCGTGAGCGCACCCAGGTCGACGGTCACCTCCTCGACGACGGCGGCGCTGCACGGCGCGCCGCCGGTGCAGCGCGCGAATGTGACCACCGCGCCCGCGTCGAGCGCGGCGTTGAAGATCTGCGGCGCCGTGACGACGTCGTGGCCGGCGGGATCGCCGGGGTGCGTGATCAGGCGGCGCGCCGCGGCCGCCCACGTGTGCACGGGCAGGCCGTCGATGCGCACCAGCGCGTCGCCGGGCGCCAGCAGCGCGCCCAGCTCGTTGTCCTCGGCAGAGAACACCAGCGGCACCAGGCGCTCCTCGGGGGCCACGTCGGCGAGCAGGTCTGCCTCGCCCGCATGCACGCACACGCCACCGTTGGCGTACGCCGGGTAGCTCACCAGCGGCGCGCTGGCGTGCCCGTCGACGAGCAGGTCGTAGGCGGCGGCGAAGCCGGGCCAGAAGTCTGCCGCGCGCGTGCTGTCCTTCAGTGGCCGCAGCGCCTCGGCCACCAGGCTGGCGCGGGTACGCGGCGCGCGCCCGCCCTCGAAGCGCTCCACCTCGAAAATGCGCCGCTCCACGTACTGCGCGCGCAGCGCGTCGTCCTCGAGCGGCACCCCCAAGCGCAGGCCGGCGTCGACGCACACGCCCAGGTGGCACACGCCGTCGTCGCCGCAGTCGGCGCGCTCGCCGGGCAGGGTGCACGACGACGGCGCCACCGAGGCGGCGCCGAGGTCGACGAGCTCGAGGCCGTCGACGTCGACCTGGGCCTCGACGTCCCAGCTGCCACCGCCGTAGTACGCGTTGAGCTGCTCGTCGGTGAAGGTGATGAAGCCGGGCGCAAACACGCCCGCCCAAGCGAAGTCGAAGGGGCCGCTGGTCCACTCCTCCCATCCGTCGTCGGTGACGTTGCCCGTGGGCTGCATGGTCACCGACGCCAGGTACGTGGCGCCGGCGTCGTCGACGCCGCCGGTGAACCAGGTGAGCGACGCGCCCACGCGTGTGCCGCGCGGCCGCTGCCAGAAGGTCGCGCGCACGCGCCGGTCGCGCAGGGCGTCGATGGCCGGGCTGGCGTCGGGCGCCGGCAGGCCGATGCTCACCGAGGCGAGCTCGCCACCCAGCCGGATCAGGCCGGCGCCCTCGATGGCGCGCTCGGCGTCGTCGAGCATGCGGTCTTGCACGGCCACCACGTCGAGCGGCTCGCCGTCGCTGTCGTAGCCCTGCACGGCGACACCGTCGAGCTCGGCGGGCGCGTCGAACGGCAGCGACCAGGCGGCGCCCGAGAGCACCACCCGGCCGGTGGTGGCGTCGAACGCGGCCAAGGCGCCCGGCGCGGGCGCCACGACGGCGGCGGCGAGCCACAGGGGAGCCCAGCGGGCACGGGGGCGGCGAGGCATGGAACCTCCACGGCGGCGCGAACAGCGATCGCGGCGCGATCACCGCTGCGCGATCATCCCAGAGAGCCAATGCAATGCGCGTGCCCGGGACGCGCTACCAGCTGCGGCGGCGTCGGCCCTCGCTGAACGATCCGAAGAGCGTCGCGAGCTGGCCGATGAACATCATGAGCGGCGCGCCCCACACGCCCCACAGCGAGTCCTGGTACGCCTTCGACGGGTTGCGCGGGCTGTACACCACGGGCACGCCCTGGCCTACGGAGACGTTGGCGCTGCTGGTTGGCTGGTTGTGGCCGCGCGTCGAGCCGGCAGAGATGGAGATCGAGCTCGAGCGGCCGTCGCTGGTGGTGAACGCGACGTCGGCCGAGAAGCGCGTGCACGAGTACTTGTTCTTCTTGCTGCCGCAGCGCCCGTTCTCCGCGGTGAGGCGCTCCACCGTGCCGCGGGTCTTCTGCGCACCCATGAGGAAGATGACGCGGTCGGCGGCGAAGCCGAGGGCGCCCACCAAGAGGAGGCCGGAGATGACCAGCAGCCACGGCTGCTTGATCACGACGGACCTCGCGCGGCGCGTCGGCGCCACAAGGACACCAGGCGCAGCACCCGCGCCAGGCGCACCAGGCGACCGAGCAGGCTCCAGGCGCCCACCACGGGCACGAAGGTGAGCGCCACCACCGCGAAGTCGAAGACGTTCCAGGGATCCTTGAAGAACGCGCCCACGCGCGGCCCGTGCGCCAGCACGCGCAACACGATCTCGGCGACGAAGACGGCCTGGGAGGCGGTGTACACCAGCCACAGCTCATCGCCCCAGGTGTCGGCCGCGGGCGACAGCTCCACCAGCAGGAGCAGCGCGTTCAGCACGATGAGCGTGGCCACCACGCCCTCGAACGGGTCGCTCTCGGTGACGTCACGAATGCGCGCGAAGGCGCCGCGTCGAGCCGGTTCGCTCATGGTGGTCCCGCGCCATGGTATGCGGCGGCCGTACGTGCCACAAGCGCGCCGCCAGCGCCCCTGCGTGCCGCGCGCGGTTTCGCAGTAGGATCGCCGCATGCCCGTCGACGCCGCCACCCGCCAGCTCCTCGACCGCTTCGCCGACGCCACCGCCAAGGAGCACAAGGAGCGGCGCAGCATCCTGTCGTTCGAGGAGTACCTCGACGACGTGTACGCGCACCCGCGTCGGCACGTGCGCAACGCCGCGCAGTACGTGATGGACGTGGTGCAGCACTTCGGCAAGACCGAGGCGCACCAGCCCACCGGCAAGGTCGTGCGCAACAAGCTGTTCGACGCTGCCTTCGACGACGGGCGCGGCCGCGTCGTGGGGCAAGAGCGCGTGCAGCAGCAGATCGTGCGCATCCTCGAGAACTTCGTGCGCTCGGGGCGCATCGATCGTCTGATCCTGCTGCACGGCCCGAACGGCTCGGCCAAGACCAGCCTCATCCAGGCGCTCACGCGCGCCGCCGAGGTGTACTCCACCACCGACGAGGGCGCGCTCTACCGGTTCAACTGGGTGTTCCCCACCGGCGTGGTGCAGAAGGGCAAGCTCGGCTTCGGCGGCGAGGTGAGCAAGGCCGCGGGCAGCTACGCCCACCTCGAGGCCGGCAGCGTCGAGGCGCGCCTGCCGTGCGAGTTCAAGGACCACCCGTTGCTCGTGTTGTCGCGTGAGCAGCGCACCGCGCTGTTCGAGGAGATGAAGGCGTCGGAGCGGCTGCCGCGCGAGTGGGCCGTTCCCGAGGTGCTCAAGCTCGGCGACCTGAGCGTCAAGAACCGCCGCATCTTCGACGCCCTCATGACGCACTGCCAGGGCGACGTGCGCGAGGTGCTGCGCCACGTGCAGGTGGAGCGCTTCTACCTGTCGCGGCGCTATCGCAGCGCCGTGGTGGCGGTGGAGCCGCAGATGAGCGTCGACGCGTACAGCCGCCAGGTCACCGCCGACAAGAGCTTGGCGATGCTGCCCGTGGCGCTGCAGCACCTCTCGTTGTTCGAGACCGCCGGTGCGCTCAACGACGCCAACCGCGGGGTGCTCGAGTTCAACGATCTCCTCAAGCGTCCGCTCGATGCGTGGAAGTATCTGCTGGTGGCCATCGAGCAGGCGCAGGCGAGCCTCGACCACGTCAGCGTGTTCCTCGACGTGCTGATGATCGCGTCGTCCAACGAGGTGCACCTCGACGCCTTCAAGCAGCACCACGACTGGCCGAGCTTCAAGGGCCGCATGGAGCTGGTGACGGCGCCGTACCTGCTGCGCGTCCAAGACGAGCTCCAGATCTACCGCGACCAGATCCCGCGTGCGCTCACGGGCGTGCACATCGCGCCGCACGCGCTCGAGGTCGCGGCGCGCTGGGCCGTGCTGACGAGGCTCGAGCCACCGAACCCCGACGAGTACCAAGACGAGCACAAGCGCTTGGTGGCCGAGCTCACGCCCGTGGAGAAGATGCGCCTGTACGACGATGGCACCGTGCCCGAGCGGCTGACGCAGAAGGAGCGCAAGGAGGTGCGCCAGGTGGCCGTGGACCTGTACGGCGAGCACGCCACCAGCGATGAGTACGAGGGGCGCCACGGCGCATCGGCACGCGAGGTGCGCCTCGTGCTCTTGAACGCGGCCCAGTCGTCGCAGTTCGATCACCTCTCACCCATCGCGGTGCTCGAGGAGCTGCGCGGGCTCGTGGCCGCCCGCTCGAGCTACGACTGGCTGCGACGCGACGCGGTGCGCGGCTACCGCGACGCCGAGGCCTTCGTGGAGACGGTGGAGGAGCTGTACGTGCGCGACCTCGACGAGGAGATCCGCACCGCCATGGGCCTGGTCAAGGCGGGCTCGCACGTGGAGCTGTTCGAGCGCTACATCCGACACGTGTCGGCGTGGACGCGGCGCGAGAAGCTGGCCGACCCGGTCACCGGCAAGCTCGTCGACGCCGACGCCGACCTGATGAAGCGCGTCGAGGACGTGCTCCTGGCGAGCAGCGAGAGCCCCGACGAGTTCAGAAAGAGCGTCATCGCGCAGATCGGCGCCTACAAGCTCGAACACCCCGACGACCAGGTCGACTACGAGCTCTTGTTCGGCGGCTACATGAAGCGTCTCAACGAGGACTTCTACAACCAGCGCCGCCGCTTGGTGGAGCGCCTCGAGCAGGCGTACCTGAAGACCCTCGACGGCGAGGACAAGGATCTCGACGCGAAAGACCGGGAGCAGGTCGCGTCGTTTCGGAAGAACCTCGAGGCGCTCGGCTACAACGACGCGTCGGCGCGCGCAGCGGTGGCGTTCCTGATGGCGCGGCGCGATTGACGTCGACGGCGAGGCGGGTGCGGCGGTGCAGATCCATCTCGTCGACGGCACGTGGGAGCTGTTCCGCTGCTTCTACGGCGCGCCCGGTCGCGCCAACGACGCCGGCGAGGAGATCGGCGCCGTGCGCGCGCTGTGCGGCACGCTGCTGTCGCTCTTGCGCGAGCCCGACGTCACCCACATCGCCGTCGCCTTCGACACGGTCATCGAGTCGTTCAGGAACGAGCTGTTCGCGGGCTACAAGACGGGCGCCGGCATCGACCCTGCGCTGTTGGCGCAGTTCCCGCTGGCCGAGCAGGCGAGCCGCGCCCTCGGCCTGGTCACCTGGTCGATGATCGAGTTCGAGGCCGACGACGCCATCGCCACCGCAGCGCAGCGCCTCCGGCGCGCGCCCGGCGTCGAGCGCGTGGTGGTGTGCTCGCCCGACAAGGACCTGGCCCAGTGCGTCGACGACGGGCCGCCGCCTGTCGTTCAGCTCGACCGCAAGCAAGGCAAGACGTTCGACGTCGCGGGCGTGGCCGCGCGCTTGGGCGTGGCCCCGGCGCAGGTGCCGGACCTCTTGGCCCTCGTGGGCGACGACGCCGACGGCATCCCTGGGCTGCCGGGCTTCGGCGCCAAGACCGCCGCGGCGCTGTTGGCGCGCTTTGGCACCCTCGACGCCATCCCCGACGACCCCACGGCTTGGGGCGCGGTGCGCGGCGCACCGCGCCTCGCCGCGGCGCTGAGCGCCCAGCGCGACGACGCGCGCCGGTATCGCACGCTCGCGACCCTGCGCACCGATGTGCCGCTCGCCGAATCGGTCGATGACCTCCGCTGGCGTGGCCCCGATGAGCGCGCCTTGGCGGCGCTGGCGGTGCGCGTGCGCGACCTGCGGCTCGTAGAGCGCGCGCGTGAGGTCGCGCGCGCCGTGGGGTGATCGGGGCGATCGAGACCTGGTATCTGTGCTCATGCCCTTCGCTACGCTCGCCCTCATCACCGCCACCGCGCTCGCCGCCGCCTCGGACGCCGATCCCGCGGTGTCGTGGCCGCCGGTATCCACAGAGCTTCCGCCCGCCGGCGGCGGTGAGCGTGACGCCGCCGTCGTCGTCGGCATCTCGAGGTACGCGTTCCTCCCCGAGATCGTGGGCGCCGCCGACAACGCCGCCGACTGGTACCAACACCTGACGCGCGTGCGCGGCGTGCCCGCCGCCAAGGCGTCGCTCCTGCGCGACAGCGAGGCTACCCGTGAGCGCATCGAGAAGGCGCTGGCTGCCGCGGCCGGCGCGGTCGGCTCCGGTGGCACGGTGTGGCTCGTGTTCATCGGCCACGGCGCGCCGTCCGCCGCCGGCGACGATGGCGTGCTCCTGGGAGTCGACACGCAAGCCGACCTGGACAGCTTGGGCGCGCGCGGCGTGTCGCAGGCCGCGGCGTTGGCGGCATTGCAGCGTGGCAATGCGGCCTCGGTGGTCGCGGTGTTCGACGCGTGCTTCTCCGGCAGGTCGCCCGACGGTGGGCGGCCGCTCGTCGCCGGCATGCAGGCGACGGTGCCCGTGCGGCGCGCGCGCTCCTCGACGAGCGGCGTCAACGCGGCGGTGTTGTCTTCATCGCCCACCTTCGCCGGCCCGCTGCCCGGCGCCGGTCGGCCCGCCTTCTCGTACGTGCTCTTGGGTGCGCTGCGCGGGTGGGCCCACCCAAGCGGCGGCGCGCGCGTCACGGCGCGGGACGCCATCGAGTACACGCGGTCCACGTTGACGGCCGCGCTCAAGAGCGGCGAGCGCGCGCCGGCGCTCGAGGGCGCGGGCGACGTCGTGCTCGCGCTCAAGGGGCCCGAGCGCGGGCCCGACGTCGACGCGCTGGTGCTCGGCCGCTGCCCCGCGGGCACCCGCTGGCGCGAGCGGACGTGCGAGCGCGTGCCGTGTCCGGCGGGCCTCACCTTCGACGGCAACGCGTGCGCGCCCGCGGTCGCGACGGCCATCGTCTGTCCGCCTGGGTCCGCGTGGAACGGCACGGCGTGTGCGGCCACCGCCGTGCAGTGCCCTCCGGGCACCAGCTGGAGCGGCGCGGCATGCGTCGGAGCCCCGGTGGAGCCCGTGACGGGTGCGCGCGACCAGCGCGGGACACCTTTCTCCACGCGGGACCGCGTGCGCGACGCCGAGGAGGCGTGGGCGCGCGCCGACTACGCCAGCGCGTACGCTGTCGCCAGCGCTGCTATCGCGGAGGGCAACACGGACCTGCGCCTGGCTCGCATCGCGTGCGAGGCCGGCGAGCAACTTGGCAAGGCGTCGGCCGCGCGCGCGGCGTGTGCTACCTGGCGTGCGTCGAAGGGTGCCACCGCTGCTACCACCACGGGTGCCGATATCGACGGCGACGGCGTTTTCGACGCCGCCGATCGCTGTGGCGGCGAGCGCGAGACGCGCAACGGCTTTCAGGACGATGACGGCTGTGCCGACGAGGTCCCCCAGGCGCTGCGCTTCGGCGTGGTCGCGATCCAGTTCCTGGTGGGCAAGGCGCGCGTGACGCGCAGCGAGGCCGTGCTCGACCAGATCGCCAAGACCATGCGCGACTACCCGGCGGTGCGCGTGGAGGTCTCCGTCCACACCGACAGCCACGGCGACGACGCCTACAACCTGCAGCTCAGCCAAGCGCGCGCCGACGCGGTCGTGCAGGAGCTCGTGGCCCGTGGCATCCCGTCCGCTCGCCTCGCCGCGCACGGCTACGGCGAGACCATGCCTGTGGCGTCCAACGCCACCGCTGATGGCCGCGCGCAGAACCGGCGTGTCGAGGTGCGCGTGGTCCCCTGACGCGCGGCATGTTCGCCGCGCGTCAGTCGGTGCCCACGAACGACGTCGGCACCAGCGGATCCGCGCCGTACACGAGCTCGGGCTCGGGGTGGTCGCGCGTCGTCATGTAGGCGCGCAGCAAGCGGCCGTCCCTACGCTCGACCAGCACGTGCCCCTCCCCCATGCCGCCGCGAAGGCGCAGCACCACCTGCTTGGCCTCGAGCGACTGCCGCGGCGCGATGCTGCACGAGCGCACCTCCCCCACGCGGCGGATGACGTTCGAATTGACGAGGAACCGATCGCACAGGTCGGACCGGAGGTCGGCGAGCGCCACGTAGCCCGCCCCGCCAAACACGAACACCATCGCAAGGATCATGATCCCCTTGAGCCCGCTCCCGTCCCGTGCGCCCGCCATGCCTCGAGGCTACCAGACCAGTCGACACCAGGCCTTCCCGTGGCCGCTTCGGTGCTCTACACCGACGGGTGCGTCCGCCGGGGACGCGCCCGCTCGCCATGAACCCAAGCTCCTCGTCGTCGATCCCGCAGCCGTCGCTCGAGCCCGCCAACGTCGGCGAGCCCACCGGGCCGCTGTTCTCCGGCGCGCAGATCGGCCTCGCGACGTTCCTCGGCACTCCCTTGGCCGGAGCCATCCTGTGGCGCGCCAATTTGCTGCGCCTGGGCCGCGCCCGGCCCTGGCAGCCGGTGGTGGCGGCCGCGGCGATCTTGGTGCTGCTCATCGTCTCGGGGTTCGTGCTGCCGCGCCTGCCAAGCGGCCCGATCAACATCGGCCTCGCCGTCGGCGCCACACAGTGGGCGCGGCTGGTGTTTCCCCAGGTGTTGGTGGAACGGGCCGGTCGTCGTCGGTGGTGGACCACCGTGGGCATCGCGCTGGCGGTGGTGATCCCCTTGGCCGTCGCGCTCTTCGGGGGCTTGGCCGCCATTGAGCTGGTGGCGCCCGGGATAATCCCCGATGTCGAGTAGCGAGCGCGCGGCCAAGCGCGTCTTCATCGAGACCTTTGGCTGCCAGATGAACGTGCTCGACAGCGAGCTCGTGCGCGACCAGCTCGTCTCGCTCGGGTTCACGGTGGCGCCCAAGGCCGACCTGGCCGACGTCGTGCTCTTCAACACCTGCGCCGTGCGCGAGGCCAGCGAGCAGAAGGTGCTCTCGCGGCTCGGCGTGCTCGCCAAACGCAAGAAGGAGCGCCCGGACCTCGTGGTGGGGCTGCTCGGGTGCATGGCCGAGCGCACCGGCGAGCAGCTCCAACGGGCGCTCAAGCACCTCGACGTAGTCGTGGGCCCGAGCGAGCTCGATCGCCTGCCGGCACTGCTTGAGCACGTGGCTGCGGGGCAAGGGCAGGTGCGGGCGCTCTCGGGTCACGCGGTACGCCGCAGCCGCACGCTCGACGCCGCCATGGACCGCCTCGAGGCGCTCGATCAAGGGCGCATGGTCGAGCCTGAGGGCGCGCAGGCGCAGCGCTACGTGCGCGTCACGCGGGGCTGCAACAAGATGTGCAGCTTCTGCATCGTGCCGTTCACGCGCGGGCCCGAGGTGCACCGGGAGCCCGACGCCATCATCGACGAGGTTCGCCGCCTGGTGGCCGCCGGCGCCGTCGAGGTCACGCTCCTCGGTCAGACCATCAACCACTACCGCCACGGTGACACCACGTTCGCGCGCCTGCTCGCGCGCGTGCACGATGAGGTGCCCGAGCTGGCGCGACTGCGCTTCCTCACCAGCTACCCGCGCGACTTCACCGACGAGGCGCTCGCGACGATGGCCGCGCGCCCCCGCATCTGCGCGTTCCTCCACGTGCCCGCGCAAACGGGGAGCGACCGGCTGCTCAGGACCATGAACCGCGGCTATACCGTGGCGCAGTACCTCGATCTGATCGCGCGCGCGCGCGCGGCCGTGCCGAACCTCGCCATCGTCGGTGACATGATCGTCGGCTACCCGTCGGAGACCGACGAGGACCATCGCGCCTCGCTCGAGCTCTTGCGCACCGTCCGTTACAAGACGGTGTACGTCTTCAAGTACTCGCCACGTCCGGGGACGGTCTCATCCGCTCGCGACGCCGACGACGTCCCCGACGAGGTCAAGCGCGCGCGCAACCAAGAGATGCTCGCGGTGCAGCACGACATCTCGCTCGAGCATCACCGTGCGCTGGTGGGCAGCACGCTCGAGGTCTTGGTGGAGGGCACCGCCAAGCTCGATCCCACCGACGGCGGCGCCTCGACGAGCGAGGGGCTCGTGTCCATCACGCGCCGTGCGCGCGTGCCCGCCGGCGTGCGTCTCACGGCGCGCACCCGCGGCGATCACATCGTCGCGTTCACCGGCAGCGACAGGTTGGTGGGCAGCTTGGTGCGGGTGCTCGTCACGCGCGCCTCGCCGCTCTCCCTTTCCGGCGAGCTTGCCTGACCTGGTCAGCGTGGTTGATCGTCATCGTCATCGCCGTCTGCAGCGTCGCTGCCATCGTCGTCGCGTGGGGCGACGTCGCGCGCCGCGTCGCGCGCCCGGCCATCGGTGACATCGTCGCTCGGGGCAGCGGGTAGGAGCGAAGGGCGCGGCTTCCTCTTGGCGGGAGGAAGGTGAACCGGCGGCGGCGGCGGCGGCGGCGTCATCGGCTGTTGGACCGCTGGCGGCACGAGCTCGGGTGGCGTTGGCGGCGGCGTCTCGACGACTGGGGGTGGCGCGGGCTCCTGGGGCGTCACCATGCCCGGGGCCGCCGTGGTGCCCACCGGCGCGACGCCGAGCTCGGCGCCGACGATGGGCGAGGCGCCGCGCGGACGCCCGCCAGCGTGCCACAGCTCGGCGCTGCCGCGAACGCCGAGCGTCGCGACGATCCCCTCCAGGCGCGCCCCCGTCGGTAGCGCCGAGCCGGTGACCACGAGCGCGCCGCCGAGCTGGACGTGGTCGCTGACGGACCAGGCGCCGGCGAGCGCCGCTTGACCGAGCGGTACCATGGCGAGCGGCGCGCCCCCCACCACGCGCCCCGGCGCGAAGCCCGACGCGCTGATCGTCACGGCGATCCCCGTGGCCAGGCGCGCCTCGACCTCGCTGGATGCGGTGACGCGCGTCTCGGCCACACCGCCGCCAGGGTTCGGCGCGACGTCAACCGCGAGCGCGCCGTTGGCCACGAGCGCCCGCTCGCCACCGAGCCCCAAGAGGGTCGCCGCGCGCAGCGCGCCGATGGGACGCACGACGGTGGCGCCGAGCTCGTCGCCGCGGGTGAGGGCCAGCGCCACGGCGCCGAGCTCCGCGCCGATGTTGGTGTCGCGCAGCACCCGATGCACAAGGCCGGCGGTGGCTGACGCCCCCTGCGCTCCGTCGAAGTCCCCGTCGTCGGAGGCTCCGCGCCGCGCCGCGAGCCCCGTCACCGCGAACACCCCCTCGTCGTTTCGGCTGAGCGTGGCCATGGTGGCGACACGGACCGCGCCCTGATGCATGGCCTGCGCCGAGTCACCGATGGTCACGGTGCTCGCCTCGACGCCGGTCTCGAGGCGCACACGACGGGTCAAGCGCAGGTCGGCCACCACGTCCGCGTCCGCCGACAGGTACGGCAAGGCAGCCTGATCGGTGGCCACCGTGCCGGTGTCCACGAGGGTGAGCTGGGCCTGCAAAGGATCGAGCTGGCCGCCGCTCACCGCCAGTGTCCCGCGCGTGCGCACGAGCGGCGCGAGCTGCAACTCGAACCCCGCGTCGCCTCGGTGGAACAACGCCACCGAGGCCGGCGCGGGGATGCCAGAGAGCTGCACGGCGTAGCTCGCGCGCGCCGCGTTCGCGCCGGCCTCGACGGCCGCGCGTAGCGATGGCGTGGCCTGGACTGCGGTCACGGCGTCGAGCTGGGCCAGCGGATCGACCTCGCCGTCGGCCTGCGCGCCGCCCGCGCGCAGCTCGGCGCTGGCGGCGCCCTCCACCAGCACGCCGGCGGCGAGCCACGCGGCAAGGGGCGCGGCGGCCAAGGCCATCACGAGCGCGGCTCGCGCGTGGTGGACACCGCGGGCGCCGGGCTCGACGACGCGCTGGCGGCGCGCGACAGCGGCGTGCCCTTGAGCCGCACCACACCGCGTGACACCAGCACGCCGAGCTCGTAGAGCGCCAAGAGCGGCCCCGCCAGGAGGAGCTGCGAGAGCGCGTCAGGTGACGGGGTCAACACGGCGCCCACGATGAACGCGACCACCACCACGTACTTGCGGTAATTGCCGAGCTTGCCGGGGTCGATGATGCCGGCCAGCGACAAGATCACGGTGACGACGGGCGTCTCGAAGACCACGCCGAACGCGAGGAGCATCTTGAGCGTGAACGAGAAGTGGTCAGAGATGCTCGGGGTCATGGCGATGTCGGGCGGCAGGCTCTCGACGAAGAAACGGAACATCGTGGGGAAGACCGCGAAGTACGCGAAGGCGGCGCCGCCGCAGAAGCACACGGCGCCCGCCCACACGAACCACGACGCGTAGCGCTGTTCGTGCGCGTACAAGCCGGGCGCGACGAACTGCCACACCTGGTACAGCACCCACGGCGACGCGATGAACAGCCCGGCGACGAACGACGCCTTGAGCTGGCAGACGATGTACTCAGCGGGCGCGATGACCACGAACTTCGCGCTGGCGCCGTTCGCCTCGCGCAGCATCTGCTCCATGGGCGCGCGCAGCCACTCGAGGAGCTGGTCGGAGATGGCAAACGCCGCCATGGCCACCAACGCCACGCCGACCAGCGCGTGCGCCAAGCGCTTACGCAGCTCGCCGAGGTGCTCCATCAGGGAGTACTCGCGCTCGTCCACTAGGCCTCTTTGCCTCCCGGCGGTTCGGGCGACGCCGGGCGTTCGGCGTCGGACGGCAGGCTGCCGATCGGCTGTGTCCCGTCGGCGGCCTGCGGCCAGGGCGGCGGCGCGGCGGCTGCACCGGCGGCCGCCGGCGCTG
>CAZONM010000126.1:0-13887 GCA_964580865.1 uncultured Myxococcales bacterium
CCCATCGGCGCCATGCTGGCGCTGCAGGGCCTCACGCTCATGCGCAGCTTCGGCGTCGAGCGCGCCATCGCGCCCCTGTGCGTGGCCACCATCGTGCGCGAGCTGGCGCCGGGGTTCGCCGCCGTGGTGGTGGCCATGCAGGGGGGCGCCGGCATCGCGGCCGAGCTCGGCGCCATGCGCGTGGCCCACGAGCTCGACGCGCTCGAGGTCATGGGCGTGGACCCGCGCGCCGAGGTAGCCGGGCCCCGCATCGTGGGCGCCGCCGTGGCGGCGCCCCTGCTCAACGGCCTCGCCATGCTGAGCGGCGTGCTCGGCGCGTGGGCGATGGCCGTGCCGATCCTGGGCGTTCCCCACACGCTGTTCGTCGACACCGCGCTCGACGGTGTCAGCGCCGCCGACGTGTGGCTGTCAGGCGCCAAGACCGTGGTGTTCGGCGCCGCGCTCGGCGCCGTGTGCGCCACCGCGGGCTTCTTCGCCGAGCGCTCGGCGGCCGGGGTGGGCCGCGCGGCCAACCGCGCCGTGGTGGCCTCGGTGATCCTCATCCTGGCGCTCAACTACCTGTCGAACACCGCCATCTTCGGGCTGCGCGGCGGCGCGGTAGCGCTGTGAGCTCCACCGGCCCCCTGCCCCGCCTGCTTGCCGCCGCCGGCGACCTCGCGGGGGCCGCCGCGTTTTGGCCGAGGGCCGCCGCGGCCACCCTGCGGGGTCCGCCCGCGCTCGACACGCTGCTCCTCACGGTGCGCCTCGTGGTCACGTCGGTGCCCGTGGTGTTCGTGGTGACCTTCTTCTCGGGCGCCATGCTCACGGTGCAGGCTGCGGCCTCGCTGTCGCCCTTCGGCGGCGGCGCGCTCGCCGGCATCGCCGTGGGCTTCGGGGGCGTGCGCGAGGTGTTCCCGCTGCTCGCGGCGGCGTCGGTGGCGGCGCGCTCGGGCGCCGAGATCGCGTCCCAGCTCGCGACCATGAAGGCCACCCGGCAGACCGACGCGCTCGAGGTCATGGGCCTCGACCCCTTGCGGCTCTTGGTGGGCCCGCGCGTGGTGGCCGCCGTGGTGGGCACGCCGGTGTGCGTGCTGGTGGGGTGCGCCGCCGGCATGCTGGGGGCCCAGGCCATCGGCGTGTGGCAGCTCGGGCTCGATCGCGGCGCCATGTGGACCAACCTGTGGAGCGGCGTGGTGGGCGCCGATCTCGTCGTGGGCTCCGTCAAGGGTGTGGTGCTCGGCTTCATGCTCGGCGCCGTGAGCGCGCGCGAGGGGCTCGCGGCTGGCCCCGGCGCGCGCGGCGTGGGGCGCGCCACCAACCGCGCGGTCATCCGCGCGCTCGTGGTGGTGTCCGCGGCCAGCCTGGCGCTCTCGAGCGCGATCTACGGGAGGCTCGCCGGATGAGCGAGCGCACCGAGTCCCCGCCCGAGCAGGCGCCGGCCATCGAGCTGACGGGCGTGCGCAAGCGCTTTGGCGATCGCGAGGTCATCCACGACGTCACCCTCGCGATACCGCGGGGCCGCGTGACCGCGCTGCTCGGGCCCTCGGGCAGCGGCAAGAGCACGCTCCTCGGCTTCGTCACGGGGCTCGTGCGGCCCGACGCCGGCGACGTGCAGGTGCTCGGCGAGCGCGTGTTCGCGCTGCCGCGCCGCGGCCTGCTCGCGCTGCGGCGGCGCATGGGCATGCTCTTTCAGGACAACGCGCTATTTCAGTCGCTCACGGTCGCAGAGAACGTGGCGTTCCCGCTGCTGCGGGTGGCGCGCCGACCGGCGGCCGAGGCGCGCCAACGCGCGCTCGCCTTGCTCGAGCAGGTGGGGCTCGGGGCCTTGGGCGATCGCCGGCCCGACCAGCTCTCGGGCGGGCAGCAGAAGCGCGTGGCGCTGGCGCGCGCGCTCGCGCTCGAGCCCGAGATCGTGCTGTTCGACGAGCCCACGAGCGGCCTCGACCCTCAGACCAGCGCCTCCATCGACGCCCTGCTGCGCGCGACCCAGGCGCGCCTCGGCACCACCTTCGTGGTCATCACGCACGACATCGTCAGCGCCGGGGCCATCGCCGACCACGTGGGCCTGCTCGTCGACGGAAGGCTCCGCACCTTCGGGACGACCTCGGACGTGTGGGCGTCGACGGACCCCGCCGTGCGCGCGTTCCTCGACCGCGTTCCCGCGAGCGACGCGCCCACCGGGGAAGGTCCCGGGGCCCACCCTCCCGTCGGCGATCTTGAGGTTTGACGTCGGGAACCCTACCCTCCACGGCTGATGGAGCCGGGGAGCTGGAAGGCCGAGGTCGCCCTGGGCGCGCTGGTCGTGGCCGCGCTCGCCGGTTTCCTGTGGCTCACGTTCGCCGTGGGCGGGGCCGCGCCACGCGACGCGCACCGCTACGTGCTGCTGCTCGACAGCGCCCTGGGGCTCACCGAGGACAACGCCGTGGCCGTGGCGGGCGTCAAGGTCGGCATCGTCGATGACATCCGGGTCGAGGGCCGGCGCGCGCGCGTCACCGTCGCCATCGCGCCCAACGTGCCCGTCCATGCCGACGCGCGCGCGGCGCTGCGGCAGCGCACCCTGCTGGGTGAGAAGTACGTCGACCTCGACCCGGGCGCGCAGCCCGCGCCGCTGCTGGCGCCCGGCGCGGTCCTCGAGAACAACGTGCCCACCGTGGAGATCGACCAGGTGATCCGCGACGTGGCCGTGCTGGTGGACCGGCTCAACCGCATCACGCCGCCGCTCGAGAGCGCCTTAGCTCACGTCGACCACATGCTCGAGGGCCAGGCCGGCGAGCGACTCGAGGACCAGCTCGTGGCCACGCTCAACGACGTGCGCGTGCTGGTGCGCGGCACCTCCAAGCTGGTCGAGGGCAGCGGCGACGACGTGGCCGCCGTCATCGCGATGGCGCGCGAGCACGGCCCGGGCCTGGCCAACCGCCTCGAGAGCGCCAGCGCGCGGCTCGACGAGATCCTGGCGGGCGTGGACCCGAAGATGATCGAGGACGCGGCCGCGCGCGTGGGGCCGGCGGCCGAGAACATCGACCACATCACGGGCGACATGCGCACGGCCATGGCCGACCTGCGCACCGCGGCCAAGCGCCTCGACGGCGTGCTGTCGCGCTTCGATCGCACGCTCGGCAAGATCGAGTCGGTCGACGAGAAGAGCGTGCGCGAGTTCTTCCAGGTCCAGGGCGTGCGCGTGAACCTCATCCCGGATCAGACCGTCACCTCGCGCATCAAGAAGCTGCGCGACGAGGCGGTGGCGCTGCCGGAGTGAGGGCCCTCGGCGGCTACTCGACCTCGTCGCCGGCGTCGCGCTTCTTCTTGCGCCGCTTCCTCGGCTCGTCGCCCAGGTCCACGCGCGTGGTCGACTCCTCGACGACGGGCTGCACGCCGTCGTCCTTGGGCAGGATGCGGATGCGCGTCTGGATCTCCACGGTGGTGCCCACCAGGGCGCGGGCCAGCACCTTGTCGACCTCGAGCCGGGAAAGGAACTCGCGCGTCTCGCGCGCGATGGCGTTGACGATCTCGCGCTTGGTGCGATCGGCCTGCGACACCACGTAGGCCATCGCCTCTTTGGGGAGCTTCATCTCCGCCAGCTGGCTGCGCAGCGACTCCTCCGAGAGGAAGACGGCGCCGATGCCGGTGGTGAGCGCCCGGCGCGCCAGGTCACCGAGCACCTTGGCGGCGAAGCCACCGCGCTCGTGCGGCGGCTCGGCGGGCTCGTCGTCGTCAGCGCGGTCGGGCAGGTCGGGGTCGGAGGGCTTGTCGCTCACCATCCCCCCTCAATACTCCAACTTGAGGCGAAGCTCCTGGGTCGTGCTCGTGTTGTTGGCCCCGTCGGTGGCTCGGGCGCCGAGCGTGAAGCTGGCGCCCGAGGGCGGCGGCGGGTCGGCGAACGAGAGCTCCAGCACGAACTCGAGGTGCCCCTGCGTCTCGCCGGGCTCGAGGTCGCTGGCGACGAACATGGGCAGGAGCGGCATGGGCCCCGCGCTCGTGGGCGTGCCGTTGATGAACGTGTCGAGCACCCCGTCGGCCATGTCGCCGTCGTCGTCGACGAAGTCGAACGAGAGCAGGAGCACGAGGGGTGAGTCGGGCGCCTGGCCGTCCAAGTGCAGCCCGCCGAGGCGAGGCGTGCGCCCATCGCCGCAGCCCGCGGCGGCCACGGCGCACACGACCGACAGGAGCGCACCCGGGCGGCCGATCACTCCTCGTCGTCCTCGTCGTCCTCGTCGTCCTCGTACTCGTCGTCGGCGCCGAGCCACTTGCGAACCTGGCGGCGGCCGAAGGTGTCACCACCGATGCCGCCGACCACGCCGCCGACGACGCTGCCCACGAGGGTGCCCACCACGGGCATCGCCAGCGTGCCCACCAGGGAGCCCACCCATGCGCCGCCGGCCGCGCCCGCCAGGCCCACGCCGTTGCCGCCCAGCCGCTCGGCGAACTCGTGGCCGTCGATGGTGCCGCGGGCCAGCCGGACGCCGTCGCGCGCGGTGTCGAAGGCGAAGAGCGCGGCGCCCGCAGCCACGGCGGGCCGCTTGGCGAGCGCCCCAAACACCTTCTTCAGCGCCTCACCCGACACGCGCTTGGCGATCTCCTTGGCGCCGATGTGGGCCGTCTGCGACACGACCACCTTGGCCGCGCCCTCGCCCACCATCGCCTGCACACGCTGCCGCGCCCGCTCGCCGAGGGCCTTGGGGCGGCCGTCCTCGTGCGTGGTCTCGAGCTCACGATCGCGCTCGCGGCTGGCGACGTTGCCCACCGCCACGCTCGCCGACATCACGATGTCCTTGATGATCGACATCCTACCTCCGGCGCGAAGGCGCGCATGCCGGGTACCGTGCGCACGCGGACGCCCCCGGCAAGCCTAGCAACGTTCCAGCCCCCGATCTCGTTTCGTAACGCCGGCCTACACCTGCGCCGGCCCCTCGCGCTTGCGCTCGACCCGGCTGGTGCAGATAGCGGTGCGCAGCCGCACGGCGAACCGGGCGCCCGGCAGGTACGTCTCGGCGGCGCGCGCCGCGGCGTCCCAGGCGCGCTCGGGCAGCTCCAGGTCCACGAGCCACGACGGCACCAAGAGCTCGCGCACCAGCGGGTCGGCGAAGGCCGCGCTGCCGCCCGGGAAGAACAGCGCGCGCTCCTCGACCCCCACGTGGACCGGGGGCACGCCCGCCGCCGCCAAGGCCGCAGTGAGCGCCGGGACGTCGGGCAGGCTCTCGCGCACGTCGAGGAGCGCCTGGCGCGCGTCGGGCAGCGACTCGGCCTCGCATGCCTCGGTCAGCACGTCGAGGAGCTCGTCGAACGACCCCTTGAGGAACGCCGTGAGCAGGAGCCAGCCGCCCGGGCGCAAGGCGCGACGCAGCTCGGCGAGCCGGGCGCCGTCGCTGGCAGGGTCGCCCACCGCAAGGTTGCCCAAGGCCACGTCGAAGGAGCCGGGCGCGAACGGCAGGCGATCGGCGGCGGCCACGGCGCGGGACGAGCGCCCGCGCACCGCTGGCAGGTGACGCGCCAGCGCCGCGTCCTCGTCGACGGCGATGAGCCGCCCGAGGCCCGCGATGCGCTCGGCCAAGGCGCGCGACAGCATGCCGGGCCCGGCGCACACCTCGAGGAAGCGCGAGTGCGGCTGCAACGGCGGCAGCGCGTCGAGCAAGAGCTCGGCGGACGCACCGTACAAGCGCGGCGCGGTCTCCGCCCAGTGGTCGCGCAGGGTGCGCAGCAGCACCGGCATTGGTTATCACGACCCTCGACCCGACGTATGCTGCCGAATGACGACAGCGAAAGGACGCCGCGCTTGACCATCGAGGTGACCGGGACCGCCATCGTGACGCGGAAGGGGCTGCGGCGCGCGCGGCACGGCTGGCCGTGGCTGTCCAAGGACGACATCGTCGACTACGACGGTGACGGCGGCCCCTTCGTGGACCTGGTCGACGAGACCTCGCTGCCCATGGGCACGGCGCTGTGGGACCCCCACGGGCCCGCCCCGGTCCGGCTCCTGTCGTCGGCGCGCACGCGCGACCCGGTGGGCTTGATGCAGACGCGCCTCGAGCGCGCGGTGGCCCGCCGCGACGTCGACCTCGCGGGCGCCGACGCCGGCCGCCTGTGCGCCGGCGAGGCGGACGGCCTGCCGGGGCTCGTGGTCGATCGCTTCGGCCAGGGCTTGTTGGTGTCGGTGGACGCCGCCGCCATGGTCCCCGTGGTCGACGTGCTGCTGCCGCCGCTGGTGCGTCGCACCGACGCCGCCGTGGTGGCGTTGGCGACGCGCGACCGGGTGACGCTTCTGCAGGGACAGTCCTCGAGTGTGCGCTTCCTGCACGGGCGGCTCGAGCTCACGGTGGACCTGGCGGCGCAGGTCACGCGCCGCATCACCTCCGAGCTCGAGGCGCAGCGCACGCTGCGGCGCTGGGCCCGCGGGCGCTGCCTCGACTTGTACGCCGGCTTCTGCGGCTTCGGCCTGCAGCTCGCCGACGGCGGCGCGCGCGAGGTCACGGTGGTCGACGTGCCGCCCATCCTGTCGTCCACACTCGAGGACGACGCGCGCCACAACCAGATCGAGGCGCGTTTTTTGCGCGTCGCCGACGACCCGCTGGCGTGGCTCCGCGCGGGCTCCAACGAGCATGCGCGCTTCGACGTGGTGGTGTTTCACCCGCCCGCCGTCGACGCCGACGACGAAGCCGCGCTGGCCCGCGCCACCGAGCACGGCGCGCTGTGCCTCAAGCTCCTCGACGAAGGCGGCATCTTGGCGACGCAGCCCACCTCGCCCACGGTGGACGAGGTGACGTTCGCCGCCGCGCTGCAAGAAGCCGCGGCCAAGAGCAGGAAGCGCCTGCAGGTGCTCGCGCGCTTGGCGCCCGGCGCCGACCACCCCACGCTCGCGGGGGTGCGCCCTCCACCCACCCTGCTCGTGGCGCGGGTCCTCGCTACCGCCTAGGATCACGACATGCCCACGGACCAGCTCGCCCCGGGCTTTCTGCTCGCGCCGCCACCGCTGACAGACCCGAACTTCGATCGCAGCCTCGTCTTGCTCGCCGTGCACGGCGAGGCCGGCTCCATGGGCTTCGTGGTCAACCGCACGAGCGAGCTGCGGCTGCTCAAGCTCTTGACCGACCTGGAGATCGGCGCCGGTGTCGAAGACCGCGCCGTGCTCATCGGCGGGCCCGTGTCGGGGGCCTCGGGCTTCGTGCTCTACGAGCACGACGACGGGCGCCCCTTGGGACCGGGCATCGACGTCAGCCCCTCGATCTCGATCTCGCCGTCGCGCGAGATCCTCGAGGCGGGCGCCAAGGGAAACCTGCCGGGGCGCTTCGAGCTGATGCTCGGGTACGCCGGCTGGGGTCCGCGCCAGCTCGAGGAGGAGCTCGAGCGCGGCGCGTGGCTGCACGCGCCGTTCGACCCCGAGCTGCTCTTCGAGGTGCCCATGGAGCAGCGGTGGGATGAGGCCTACCGACGCCTGGGCGTCACCCCGTCGGCGTTCATGATCGTGCCCGGCGGCGCGCAGGCGTAACGACCGCGAGCCTCGACCTTCAGCCCGGCGGCTCCGACGAGCCCTCGGCGCGCTCGGTGCCGGTGCCGGCGTCGCCGCCCTGGTCGGGCAGGTGCACGCGCTCGGCGACCCCTGCCGCGACCAGTGCCCGCCGAACCTGCGCGCCCGCCGCCGCGGCGGCCTTGGCGAGCGCGCGGCGCGCGTCGGGGTCCTCGGCGTTGGCGCGCGCGATCTCCTTGGGGCCGTCTTGCACGCGCACCGAGGCGAGGAACGTGCCGCCCAGGCGCGACACCGACGAGGCCACCAGGAAGCGCGCGTCGCGGTACCGCACCGCGAGCTCGTCGGGGCACGGGGCCTCGGTGCAGGCGGCCAGCTCGCGGCGCACGCTCAGCTCGTCGACGGCCTCGAGCCCCGAGGCCTGCGCCACGGCGTCGCGCGCGCGCGCCGTCAGGTCCTCCACGTTGAGGCCGGGCGCGTCGACGACGCGGACGGCCGCGGGCGGCGCGTCGAGCGGCCCGGCCACCGCGGCGGCGGCCGAGGTCGACGACGCGCCGGTCTGCGCGGCCTTGTCGGTGGCGCACGAGGAGGCGAGGATCGCGGCGGTCATGACAAAGACACGGGGAGCCATGCGGCGCCGAGCATCTTGGCTGCTGGCGTGCTGGTCAAGCGCCCTGCCGCTGAACCTCGCGGCGTGCCGGACCGCGACGCCCGCCGACCCGGGTGCGCGCCACACCGAGCCCGCGGCCTGGACCGCACCGCACGTGGAGCGCGCGCGCGAGCAGCTGCGCGCCTTCGACCTCGAGCTCCCGGCCGGCGCCACGCGCCTCGTGGTCCACGACACCACCGCGTCGTTCGTCGCGGCCACGGGACACGATGAGCCAGCCTTGCGCGCCTGGACCACGTGGAGCGCCGTGCACCTCATGCACCCGCGCCGGTGGGGAGACGACAGCGAGGCCACGCGCACCGAGCGCATCACCCACGAGCTCTGTCACGCGGCCGTGCTGCATGCGTTCGCCGACCAGGCCGCGGCCGTGGCGGCGCGCGTGCCGCGCTTCTTCGCCGAGGGCGCGTGCTCGGTGGTCGCCGGCCAGGCGCGACTGCCGCTGGGCGCAGTGGTGGCGCGCGCCGCAGGTGCCCTGCCCCTGACCGTCGCGTGGTTCACCGACGATCCCGACGTCGCCTACGGCGCGTCGCATGCGCTTGCGGCATTGGTGGTGCGCGATCACGGTACCGGCGCGTTCGCGCGCATCCTCGAGGACGCGGCGCGCGACGGACGGCCAGGCTGCGTGGAGCGCGCGCTCCTTGCGCTCACGGGCGCGCCCGACGTGGTCGCGCTGTGGCGGCGCGCGGTCGACAGGAGCGTCGACAGCGCGGTGCCCGCGCCGTAGGTTGCGCCATGCGCGTCGCGCTCCTGCGGGCCGTGTCCATCCTGCTCGCGCTGCCGGTGCTGGCCGCGCTGGTGACGCGGCCACCGGTACCGGCCCTGCCCGTGGCGTTGGGTGGCCTCGGCCTGGTGCTCGGCTACGTCACGCGCTCGGCCCTGCGCGTGGCGCTCGTGCGTCGAGGGATGATCACGATCGCGCCGACCGGCGATGCGCGCACCACGCTCCTCAGCGGCCTCGTCGCCGGCGCCCTCGGCGCCGGTGTGGCTGCGCCGTTCGCGGTGGCCCTCGAGGGCTATGCGAGCTTCGCCATCGCGCTCGGCGGCGCGGCCGCCATGGTGCCCGGCGCGGCCATCGCGCTGCGCGAGGTGGGCGCTGTGCGCACCACGCGCGCCCTTGGGTTCTGGCGCTGGCTGCTCCTGTGGCACGCGCTGCCCTCGGGCCTCTTGGCGGCGGGCGCAGGCACGTGCGCGCTCTGGCTCCGCCTGCACGCGCTCGACGTGGTGCCGCCGGGAGAGCTGGCGCGGCACCTCGGCGGCACCACGTGCTTGTACGCGCTGCTCCTGGGGCTCGGCGGCGCGGTCAAGGGCTACGCCGAGGTGCACCACCGCGTGGTGGCGGTGCAGTTGCCCGCGCGCGCCACGCCCGGCCCGTTGGTCCCCGGCTTGGCGCTCGGGGTCGCGCTGCTGTTGGCCGCGCCCCTGCTGCCCACGCTCCCGTTCGCGAGCGTGCTCGCGCTCAAGGTCGCCCTCGGCGTCGTCGTGGGGGGAGCGCTGTCGGCGTTGGGCGCGCTGCGCGGGGCGCGCGCGGCGTGACCGCGGCGATCAGCCGAGCGACACGCGGTTGCGGCCGTGCTGCTTCGACAGGTAGAGCTTCTCGTCGACGCGCACGATGAAGGACTCGCACGCGTCGCCCTTCTTCATCTCTGAGACGCCCATCGACACCGTCACGGGGATGACGTTGTTCTCGAATTCGAAGCGCGACTCCTCGATGAGCTGACGGATCTTCTCGGCGAGGATGACGCCTCGATCCGCAGGGGTGTCGGGCAGGACGATGGTGAACTCTTCGCCACCGTAGCGTGCGAAGCACTCCTCTTTGCGGATGTGCTTCTTGTGGATGAGGTCGGCCACGCGCTTGAGCACGTAGTCGCCCGCGAGGTGTCCGAACTCGTCGTTGACGCGCTTGAAGTGGTCGAGGTCGAACATGATGAGCGTGAGCGGCCGCGCGTAGCGCGCGCAGCGCGCGATCTCACGATCGAGGAACTCGAGCAGGTAGCGCTTGTTGTAGATCTGCGTGAGGCCATCGATGATGGCCATGCGGTAGATCTCTTCGTAGTAGAGGTTCTCGATGTTGTCGCCGTCGATGTACTTGAAGATGACGCCGCCGACCTTGATGAAGTCACCGTTCTTGAGCTTGCGCCGGCTCGTGAGTTCCTCGTCGTTGACGAAGGTGCCGTTGGTCGAGCCCATGTCCTCGACGTAGTTGCCGCCCGCGCTCACGTAGATCTTGCAGTGCGTGCGCGACACGTTGTCCATGTCGCACACGATGGCGTTGTCGGGCCCGCGCCCGATGGTCATCTGCACCTTGTCGAGCGCGTACTTCTTGCCCAAGTCCTTGCCGTAAATCTGCACGAAGCACGGCGTGCCCGTCGGGCGCTTGTCGGCGATGCGGCTCACCTGCGAGACGCGCGTCTTGTCCGGGTCGCGGGTCGTCGACATAGGGAAGCGACGTTATTCTTTGGGGCCGCCGGGCGGCCGGATGCCGAGCGGCACCGGCTGGGGCGCGGTGATGATCTCCGACTGCGACACGGCCGGCGCGTTCGGTAGGGTGGGCGCGGGCTGCGGCGTCTGCGGTGTGGGGTTCGAGGTGGTGGCGAGCGACGGCGCGCGCGGGCGCGTGTCCTCGTTCTCGTCGACGTCCTCGATCTCCATGAACGGGATGTCGCGGCTCTCGAGCGCGGAGCGCACACCCGAGAGCTGCTCGTTGGTCTCGCGCAGGCGGCGCGACAGCACCTGCACGAAGCTCCACAGGAGCTTGACCGCGAGCACGGGCTCCTTGCGAATCAGCGTGTAGAAGCTGCGGCGCTGCACCACCAGCAAGCGGGTGGGGTCTTTGGCGGTGACCGTGGCCGAGCGCGGGCTCTGATCGACGAGCGCCATCTCGCCGAAGTGCACCCCCGGGTGCAGCTCGACGATCTCCTGGCTGCCGCGCGACACGACCACGCGCCCCGCCAGGATGATGTAGAGCTCCTCGCCGTTCTCGGCCTCTTTGATGATGGGCGTGCCCGCCTCGTACGTCTCGAGGTAGGTGATGTTCAGCACCTTCACCAGCTCTTGGTACGTGAGGTAGCGGAACAGCGGGATCTTCTTGAGGGTGTCGAGCTTGAGGTTGACCTCGGAGGCGCGCTGCTCTTCCAGCGCCTTGTCCTCGGGGTCGGCCACGGCGCGGATGACGACGGCGGAGATGTTGTCCTTGCCGCCGCGGGTGTTGGCCATCTCGATGAGCTTGATGGGCAGCTTGTCGAGATCGGCGTCGGAGAGCATGTCGGCGAGGTCGTTCGGATCCTCGGCGTAGCCATGCAGGCCATCGGAGCAGAGCAGGAACGTGTCGCCCGGGATGATGTCGAACACCAGGGTGTCGACCTGCACGTTCTTCTGGATGCCGACGGCGCGCGTGATGACGTTCGAGTAGGGGCTCTGGCGCGCCTGCTCGCGCGTCATCTTGCCGCGCTTGATCATCTCCGAGGTGTAGCTGTGGTCCTCGGTGAGCTGGTGGATCTGGCCCTGGCGCACCATGTACAGGCGGCTGTCGCCGACGTGCGCCATCAGCCCGCGCCCGTTGGCGATGAGCATCAGCACCAGCGTGGTGCCCATGCCCGCCTTGCCGGAGTCGGTGGTCGCCATGCCGAAGATCTCGGAGCAGGCGACGTTGACCGCCATCTCCAGGAGACCGGTCACCTTCTCGCGCGCTTCACCGACGTCGCCGCGCTTCTTGAACTCCTCCAGGGTCGCGCGGTTCTCGTTGATGACGCGTTGGACCGTGCGCACGGCATGCTGGGAGGCGACCTCGCCGGCCGCGTGCCCGCCCATGCCGTCGCAGACCATGTACAGATCCACGGACGGGTCGAGGAGGATCGAGTCCTCGTTGTGGTCCCGCTTCTGACCGACGTCGGTCTTTCCGGCTGCGACAACGTGCACGGCTGGTCCTTCGCGGCGACTCTGCCCCACCTCCGCGGCCGCGGTCAAACGGCGCGGGACACGTGTTGACGCCGTCGCCGGCGCGCGCGAGCAGGTGGGACATGAACAAGCTCTATCCCTCGGCCCAGGACGCCATCGCCGACATCCCCGACGGGGCGACCCTGATGGTCGGCGGCTTCGGCCTGTGCGGCAACCCCGAGAACCTGATCGGCGCGCTGGCGGCCCGGGGCACGCGCGGCCTGGTGATCATCTCCAACAACTGCGGCACCACCGACAAGGGGCTCGGGGTGTTGTTGGCCGCGGGCCAGGTCAAGAAGATGGTCTCGTCGTACGTCGGCGAGAACAAGGAGTTCGAGCGCCGGTACCTCACCGGCGAGCTCGAGGTCGAGCTCAACCCGCAAGGCACGCTGGCCGAGCGCATCCGCGCGGGCGGCGCCGGCATCCCGGCGTTCTACACCGCCACCGGCGTTGGCACCGCGGTGTCCGACGGCGGGCTGCCCCTCAAGTACCGCGCCGACGGCGCCGTCGATGTCTCGTCGTCCCCGAAGGAGACGCGCACCCTCACTGATCCGCGCACGGGCGCGCCGCGCACCTACGTGATGGAGACCGGCCTGTTCGCCGACTTCTGCCTGGTACGCGCGTGGAAGGCCGACACGCTCGGCAACCTGATCTTCCGCAAGACCGCGCGCAACTTCAGCCCCATGATGTGCGCGGCCGCCCGTGTCACCATCGTGGAGGCCGAGCACATCGTGCAGGCCGGCGCCCTCGACGGCGACGCCGTGCACGTGCCGGGCATCTACACCAAGCGCCTGGTGCAGGTGACCGCGAAGGCCAACTGGATCGAGCAGCGCACCGTCCGCCCCCGCCCCGCAGCTTGACGCCGTACTCGCGCGCGTGCGCCCGCGCGCGCGACAGGAGCTCCCATGCCCCTCACCCGTGACCAGATCGTCCAGCGCGCCGCCAAGGAGCTGAAGGACGGCTTCACCGTCAACCTCGGCATCGGCATGCCGACCCTCGTCGCCAACTTCGTGCCCGCCGGCATCGACGTGGTGCTGCAGAGCGAGAACGGCATGTTGGGCGTGGGGCCCTTCCCGTTCGAGGGCGCGGAGGACCCCGACCTGATCAACGCCGGCAAGCAGACGGTCAGCGAGGTGCCCGGCACCAGCTACTTCTCGTCGGCCGACAGCTTCGCCATGATCCGCGGCGGCCACGTGGACCTGACCATCCTCGGCGCCATGCAGGTGTCGCAGAAGGGCGACATCGCCAACTGGATGATCCCCGGCAAGATGGTCAAGGGCATGGGCGGCGCCATGGACCTGGTGGCCGGCAGCCCGCGCGTCATCGTCACCATGGAGCACGTCGCCAGGTCGAAGGACGGCGCGTCCGTCGACCCGAAGATCCTCGAGGCGTGCACCTTGCCGCTGACGGGGCGCGCCTGCGTCGACCTGCTCATCACGGACCTCGCGGTCTTCGACGTCAAGCGCGGCGTTGGTCTCACGCTGGTGGAGCACGCGCCCGGCGTGTCCGTCGACGAGATCCGCGCGGCGACCGCGTGCTCGTTCTCGGTGGCGCCGGGGCTGCGGCCCATCGCGTGAGCGCTGCGTCGGCCGCGGCGGTAGCGCGCGCTTACCAGCGCCTCGAGGCGTTCCTCGACGAACGCGCGCGCGGGTGGGAGCACAGTCGCGCGCTGGCCGACGCCGCGCGCCGCCTGTCCGAGCGCTACACCGAGGCGCACGAGGCCGTGGCGGGCGACGACGTCGCGGACCTCGCGTACCTCGCGTACTTCGGCCCGCGCGCGGTGTGCGCGACCGCGGCCGCGCTCGACGGCGCGGGCCTGGCGCCCCAGGGCGAGGTGGTGGACGCGGGCTGC
>CAZONM010000127.1:0-13857 GCA_964580865.1 uncultured Myxococcales bacterium
GCGTCGATGACGAGGCGCGCCGCGAACGGGCTCGTGCACATGACCAGCGTGCCGGCGACGTCGCGCCGGGGCGTGAGCTCCCCGGGCCAAGGGAGCGCCTCGCGCGCGATGCACGGCAGGGCGCGCGCGCGCAGCCCGCGCGCGCGCAGCGCGGCGACGGATTGCTCCGCGTCACGGCCCTCGCGCGTCACGATCCACGTAGTCACGTCGACAGCGTGCCTCCTTGAGCGCCCGAGGGAAACGTGTATGACGAAGCTGTGACCGACCGAGGCGCGCTCCACGGCACGATGTTGGCATGGCTTCACTGGTGACCTCGCGTGATCGCTTCTTGGCTGCCTTTGCCGGCGAGCCGCTCGACCGTCCTCCGCTGTGGCTCATGCGCCAGGCGGGGCGCTATCTGCCCGACTACCGCGCCGTGCGCGCGCAGCACGGCTTTTGGGACGTGTGCAAGACGCCGGCGCTGGCCACGCGCGTGGCGCTCGAGCCGCTGGCGCTGTTCCCGCTCGACGCCGCCATCGTCTTCTCCGACATCCTCACCATCCCCGACGCCCTCGGCCTCGACGTCACCTTCGGCACCGGCGATGGCCCGCGCGTGGGTCGGCCGCTCAGGAGCGCGGCCGACGTCGACCAGTGGGATCTGGCGGGTGCGCCGGCCAAGCTCGGCTTCGCCGTCGACGCGGTGGCCCACCTGCGCCGCGCCATCGGCGAGCGCGCGCTCTTGGGGTTCTGCGGCTCGCCGTGGACGCTCTTGTGCTACGCGGCCGAGGGGCAGGGCTCCGACGACTTCCGCGCCGCCCGCACGCTCTTGCTGACCGACCCCGCGCTCGCGCGTCGCGCCATGGAGGTGTTCGCCGACGCCGCCGCCGCGCTCTTGGGCGCGCAGCTCGCGGCCGGCGCCGACGCCGTGCAGATCTTCGACACCTGGGGCGGGCTGTTGCCACGCGACCTGTACCGCGCGCACGTGGTGCCCATGATCCGGCGCATCGTCGAGCAGCTGCCCTCGTCGTCGGGCACGGCGGCGCGCACCATCCTGTTCGTGCGCGGCGGCCAGCACCTGTTGCCCGTGCTCGGCGAGACCGGCGTGCAGGGGCTCTCGCTCGACTGGCGCACCCCGTGGCGCGAGGCGCGCGCGCTGTACCCGCGCCTCGTCTTGCAGGGCAACGTCGATCCCATCACGCTCCTCGCGGGCCCCGAGGCCGTGGCCGCAGAGACGCGCGCGCTGCTCACCGACATGCGCGCCGACGACGGCGGGCGCCGCTGTATCGCCAACCTCGGCCACGGCATCCTGCCGCCCACCACCGTCGACGCGGTGAGCGCGCTCTGTCGCGCGGTGACGGAGGCGGCGTGGTAGCGGAGGCGCACGAGCGCGGCGCGCTGGCGGTGGTGGGCGCGAGCTATCGCGACGCCACCACCGAGCAGCGCGCGGCGCTGAGCGTGCTCGAGCGCGGCGACGAGGCGCCGTCGCGCGCGCTCTTGCGCGGTGGCTACGCCGACGGCGTGGTGGTCTTGCAGACCTGCTCACGCGTCGAGTGGATCGTGTCGACGACGCGGCCGCGCTGGGTGGCGGACCTGCTCAAGGGCCAGCTCATGAGCCGCGCGCCCGGCACGCGCTTGCACCAGCGCACCAACGCCGCTGCCGTGCACTACCTGTTGCGCGTCGCCATGGGGCTCGACTCCGTGGCCGAGGGCGAGCCGGCGGTGGGGCGCCAGATGGTCATCGCGCTCGAGCGCGCACACAAGGACGGCAGCGCCGATCGCACGCTGCGTCTCTTGTGGCGCGCCGTGCAGCGCTTGGTGGGCGAGCGTCGACGTCGCGGCATCGTCCAGCAGGGCCTCGGCGTGCAGACGCTCGTGGTGGAGGAGCTGGTCGCGCGCGGCGTCGAACCGGCCGCGCCCATCGTGCTCGTGGGGCAGGGTGAGATCGGGCGCGCCACGCTGTCGGCGCTGCACGACGCGGGTTTCCGTGCGGCGCTCGCCTTCGGGCGCGCGGGGCTCGCCGAGGCCATGGCGCGCGCGCAGGCCGCGCGCGCCGTGGTGGTGTGCACGGGCGGGCCCACCGCCTGGGTCACGCTGCCCGAGCGCCGCGACGAGCCCCTGGTGGTCGACGTAGGCGTTCCCGCGCAGCTCGCCTCCGCCCCCGGCTGGCGCTCGGTGGGGCTCGAGGACTTGCTGAGCCGCCCGCGCCGCCTGCTCGATGACGATGCGCGCGCGTGGCTGGTGGAGCTGGTGCGCGACGGCGCCGCGCGCTTCCACCAAGATCACGACGGGCGCGCGCTCAGCGTCATCGACGAGGAGCGCCGCGTGTTTTTGCACCAGACGCTGCCGCCCCTCTTGGAGCGCCTGCCGCCGGGAGAGGCCGAGGAGCTGCGGCGCGCGTGCTCGCTGTTCGCGCACACCATCATCGAGCGCGTGCGCGGTGAGGAGGGTGGATGAGTCGGCGCTTCGTCGTCGGTACGCGCGGCAGCGCGTTGGCACGCTGGCAGACCGATCACGTCAACCAGCGTCTGCGTGAGCAGGCCGGCACGAGCGAGCTCGCGGTCGACGTGCGCGTCATCACCACGCAGGGCGACGTCAACCTCGCGGATCGTTTGGCCGGCACCCTCGAGAAGGGCTTCTTCACCGCCGAGCTCGAGGCTGCGCTGCATGCCGGCGAGATCGACTGGGCCGTGCATTCGCTCAAGGACCTGCCGACGCGCATGCCGGCGGGGCTCACGCTCGTGGCCGTGCTCGAGCGCGCGTCGCCCGCTGACCTCCTGGTGATCGCGCCGGGCGCCTACGACGGGCACGACGAGCGTCCCGATCGCCTGCCCCTCAAGGCCGGCGCGCGCGTGGGGACGTCGTCGCTGCGGCGCGACGCCATGCTGAAGGCGTTCGCGCCCTCGTGCACGTCGCTGCCTCTGCGCGGCAACGTGCCCACGCGCGTCGACAAGCTGCGCGCCGGCACCTACGACGCCATCGTGCTGGCCGAGGCGGGGCTGTCGCGCCTCGGGCTCTCGCTCGCGGGGCTCAAGGTGCTGCGCCTCGATCCGCGCGCGTGGCAGCCGGCGCCCGGGCAGGGCGCGGTCGCCGTCCAAGCCCGCGCCGCCGACGACGCCGTGCGCGCGCTCTTCGCCGCCATCGACCACGAGGACACGCGCGCCGCCACCGCGCTCGAGCGCGCGTTCCTGCGCGAGCTCGAGGGCGGCTGCACCACGCCGTTCGGCGCCTACGTCGACGCCGAGCGCGCGCACCTTGGCCTGGCGCGCCCCGCGGGCTGGGTCTCGCTGGTCACGCAGGTCGCCGGTGAGCACCAGCTCGCCGACGCGCTCGCCGAGCTTCATCGTCAACAGGAGCCCCGTCATGAGCTCACCCGCACCATCCCCCTCTGGCGCTCGCTCTGACGCGCACAGCGCGTCCGCGTCATTGTTTGCGCGCGCGCAGCGCGTGATCCCCGGCGGTGTGTCGAGCCCGGTGCGCGCCTTCAAGTCCGTCGGCGGCACGCCGGTGTTCATGAAGCGCGGCGAGGGCGCCCACGTCGTCGACGAAGACGGCAACCGCTACGTCGACTACTGCTTGGCCTGGGGGCCGCTGATCCTCGGCCACGCGCACCCGGCGGTGCTCGAGGCCACCGTGGCCGCCGCGCGTGACGGCCTTGCGTTCGGCACCTGCCATCGCCGCGAAGCTGAGCTCGCCGAGCTCGTGCTCGAGGCCTTCCCCTGGGCTGAGCGCGCGCGCTTCGTGGTCTCGGGCACCGAGGCGGTGCTGACGGCGGTGCGCCTGGCGCGCGCACACACCGGACGGCGCCTCCTGCTCAAGTTCTCGGGCTGCTACCACGGGCACGTCGACGCGCTCATGGTCAAGGCCGGCAGCGGCGTCGCCACGCTCGGGCTCGCCGAGAGCGCCGGCGTCACCGAGACCGTGGCGCACGACACGATCGTCGCGCCGCTCGCCGACGTGGCGGCGTTGCGCGAGGTGTTCCGCACGTATGGCTCGCAGATCGCGGCCGCCATCCTCGAGCCGCTGCCGGCCAACAACGGCCTGCTCGAGCAGGAGCGCTCGTGGCTCCAGACGCTCCGCGAGCTCACCACCGCGTCGGGCAGCGTGCTCATCTTCGACGAGGTCATCACCGGCTTCCGCTTCGGCTTCCACGGCTACGGCAAGGTGGTCGACGTGCGGCCCGACCTGACCACGCTCGGCAAGATCATCGGTGGCGGGCTGCCGGTGGGCGGCGTGGTGGGGCCGAGCGTCATCCTCGACCGGCTCGCGCCGCTCGGTCCCGTCTATCAGGCGGGCACCATGGCCGGGAACCCGGTGGCGCTCTCCGCCGGCGTGGCGACGTTGCGCGAGCTGCGCGGGGGCGCCGTGCATCGGCACCTCGAGGCGCTGGGCGCGCGCCTGTCGGAGCGCGCCAAGGCGCGCGGCGTGACCCTCGCGCGCGTGGGCAGCGTGTTCTGGCCCGTGCTCGACGGCGGCAGTCTCCCGCACCGCGCCGAGGACATCCGCGACGCCGCGGTCGAGGTGTTCAAGGCGCGGTATCGCGGGTGGCTCGAGGGCGGCATCTACCTGCCGCCCTCGGCGTACGAGGTAGGCTTCCTGTCGGCCGCGCACCAGCCCGAGCACGTGGACGCCTTGGTGGACGCGCTGACCGGCGGCTGATGGCGGGCGGAGGAGCCATGGGCGCAGTGCGGCGGGCGCTCGTCGACAACGCCGAGGCGGTGGTGTTCATCATCGCCACCCTGGTGGTGGCGACGCTGCTCATCTGGTGGAGCCTGTTCGCGAGCCGCCTCGTGGGCGAGGTGGCGCAGCTGTCGACCACGCTGGCCGGCCTCGAGAGCGACGACGTGGTGCGCGCGCACGCGCTGGCCGACGCCGCGACGCGCGCCGACCGACAGCGCTTCATGCTGATCGGCGAGGGCTCGGTGTTCGCCGCCATGCTGCTGGTGTGCACCGGCGCGCTGTTCCTGGTGGCGCGCGCGCGACGCGACGCAGGGCGGCGCATGGTGCGCCTGCTGCAGTTCACCACGCACGAGCTCAAGACGCCCATCGCGGGCGTGCGTGTGCTTCTGCAGAGCCTGCAGCTCGGCTCGATCCCCGAGGAGCAACGCGCGCGGTTGCTCGCGCAGGGCGTGCTCGAGACCGAGCGGCTCGCGCACCTGGCCGACACGATCCTCGCGTTCCAGCGTGCCACGGCGAAGGCGCGCCTGAAGCCGATGCGGAGCGCCAGCGAGCCCCTCCTGCGCGAGCTGATAGAGCAGCGGCGCCGTACCTTCGGCGACGAAGAGGTGACGCTCGGCGCGCTCGAGAGCGCCGACGTGCGCGTCGATCGCGACGCCTTCCGCGTGGTGCTCGAGAACCTCCTCGACAACGCGCGCAAGTACGGCGGCGGCCACGTGGAGATGTCGGCGCGCGCCGACGAGCAGCGCTGGCACCTCGTGGTGAAGGACCACGGCGAGGGGTTCGCGCCCGGCGAGGCCGAGCGGCTATTCGCGCCCTTCGAGCGCGACGACAAGAGTGGCGTGCAGACGGGGGCGGGGCTCGGGCTGTTCATCTCGCGCCAGCTGATGCGCGCCATGGGCGGCGACCTGTCGGCATCGAGCGACGGACCGGGCAAAGGCGCTACCTTCACCGTGACCCTGGCGGTGACGGGAGGTGAGCGTGGCTGAGCGCGACGACAAGGACGGCACGGGCGCGGGCGCGCGCATCCTCGTGGTCGAGGACGAGCCGTTGGTGCGCGACCTGGTGGCGCTGAACCTGCGCCACGCCGGCTACGACGTCAGCACGGCTGCCACGTGGCCGGAGGGGCTCGCCGCCATCACGCGCGCGACCTTCGAGCTCGCGCTCGTCGACGTCATGCTGCCGGGTGGCGACGGCATGGATCTGGTGGCCAAGGCTCGCGCCGCCGGCGTCGCCTGTCCCGTGGTGATGCTGACGGCGCGCGGCGAGACCGCGGCCAAGGTGCGCGGGCTCGACAGCGGCGCCGACGACTACATGACCAAGCCCTTCGACGTGCCGGAGCTGTTGGCGCGCGTGCGCGCCCTCCTGCGGCGCGCCGGTCGCCGGCCGAGCACGGCGCCGCGCTTCGTGTGGGGCCCGTACTGGATTCGCTTCGACACCGGCCAAGCGCAGACCAACGAGGGCGAGGTCACGCTGTCGGACAAGGAGCTACGGCTGATGGAGCAGCTGGTGACGCACGAGAACCGCGTGCTGAGCCGCGCCGACCTCCTCGAGGAGGTGTGGGGGATGGACGCGTTCCCCACGGATCGCACCATCGACAACTTCGTCTTGCGCCTGCGGCGGCTGTTCGAGCCCGACCCCGAGAACCCCGTCCACCTGGTCACTGTGCGCGGCCGCGGCTACATGTTCCGGCGGAGCGCGGCGTGACCGGCGCGCGCGCTGCATGAGCACGGCGCTGTCCGTCGTCGACGGCGGTGACGACGCCCCGATGGTGGTGCTCATCAACGTCGGCACCCCCGACGCGCCGACGCCGCGCGCGGTGCGCCGGTATCTGCGCGCGTTCCTGTCGGACGCGCGCGTCATCGACCTCCCGGCGCTGCCCCGTTGGTTACTGCTGCACCTCGTGATCCTGCCGTTGCGCCCCCGTCGCAGCGCCGCGCTGTACCGGGCCATCTGGACGCAGCAGGGCTCGCCGCTCCTGGTGCACGGGCGCGCGCTCGTCGATGCGCTGCAGGCGCGCCTGCCAGGCGCGCGCGTCTCGCTCGCCATGCGCTACGGCGAGCCCACGCTCGCGGCCGCGCTACGGCGCGCGCGCGGTCGCGTGGTGCTGGTGCCGCTGTTCCCGCAGGAGGCGTCGGCGACCACGGGCAGCGCGCTGGCCGAGGCCTACCGCGTGCTCGGGGCTGCGCCGCGCGTGCCCGCGGTGTCGGTGGTGCCGCCGCTGTTCAACGACGACGGGTTCCTCGACGCGGTCGCTTCGATGATCGTGGAATCGACGACTGCGGGGGTCGACGCCGTGCTGCTGAGCTACCACGGCGTCCCTGTGTCGCAGGTGCAGCGTACCGTGGCCCCGGGCCACGTGTGCGGCGGCGACGACGCCTGGCAGTGCTGCGCCTCGTTGGGCGCGGCCAACGGGGGCTGCTACCGGGCCCAGTGCGTGGCCACGAGCCGCGCGCTCGAGGAGCGGCTCCGCGCCGCCGGCATCCACGCGCCCGTCTCGACGTCGTTTCAGTCGCGGCTCGGGCGCGCGCGCTGGATCGGGCCGTCGACCGCAGAGACCATCACGGCGCTGGCGCGGTCGGGCGTGAGGCGGCTGGCGGTGGCGTGCCCCTCGTTCGTGGCCGACTGTCTCGAGACGCTCGAGGAGATCGGTGTGCAGGCGCGCGCGCAGTTCCTCGCGGCCGGCGGCGAGCGCTTCACGTTGGTGCCGTGCGTGAACGCCGATCCCCGCTTCGTCGATGCGCTGGCGCGCCGGGTGGGCGACGCCCTCGCCGGCGATCGGCTCGGCGCGCGGGCGGCAAGCTCGGCGTGAGCGCCGCCCGCCGTGGCGCAGCGATCAGTGCCCGGTGCGCACCGTAGCGACGGCGCGCTATGGAGTGATGGTGGGCGCCGTGCTGCTCCTCGGCTCGTGGCTGGCCGCGCTGGTCACGGCGCGCGCGCTCTTGCTGCGCGTTGGCGTGGGCGAGCGCTCGCTGGCGTGCTGCGTGGCCGTGGGGATGATGGCGGTGGTGCCGGGGCAGCTGTGCCGCGTCACCGAGAGCCTGGTCGTGGCCATGGGGCTCGCGGGGGTGCTCTTCGTCGCCATCTTCGCGCTGCTGCGCGAGCGCGGCGGCGCGGCGCCGGCGCCCGCGGAGCCGCCGTCGCGTCCGGCGTGGCCCGCGTGGGTCGTGGGCGGCGCGGCGCTCGCGTGCGTCGCGCACGGCGCCTGGTTCCGCAACTTCTTCGACGAGGAGCACCACGTCCCCATGGCGCTGGCGCTGGCGCACGGCGTGGCGCCGCCCGAGCACCCGCTGCTGCCCGGGCAGGTGCTGCCCTATCACTGGGGCGTCGACGCGCTGTACGCGCAACTGGCGGTCGCCGGGCTGCCCATCGATCGCGCCATCGACGTCGTCACCGTGGGGTCGTTCGCGCTCTTACTGTGGACGGCGTCGACGCTGGGCGCCCTCACCGCGGGCCGGGTTGGCGCCACGCTCGCGCCCATCGTGGTGCCGCTCGCTGGCGGCGTCCTCGCGCAGCCGCTGCACGATGACCTGGGTCCGTTCGCCGTGACCTCGCCATGGCCCGCGGCGTGGCGCGAGTGGACGCAGCGGCCGCCGCCACTCACGGCCGACTTCTTCCAACACCCGCAGGGGCTGGCCATGCCGTTGGTGCTCGCCGTGCTCGCGCTCGTGGCGGTCGAGCGCGCGGCTGAGGACGAGCAGCGCCGCCGGTGGCGCGTGGCGACGGGCGCCGCGCTCTTGGCGTGTCTTTCGTTGGTGCAGGCCGTGCATTTCCTGGTGCTCGGCTTCGGCCTCGCCGGCGCGCGCATCGTCATGCTGGCGCGTGGCGATCATCGGCGCCGCGACGCCATCGATCTCGCGCTCTTGGCCGCTGCCGCGGCGTGCGCGCCGGCGCTCGGCGGCTTCTTCGCACCGGGCGCCGGCACCGGCGCCACCTTGCAGTGGGGCATCGACTTCTTCCGCACCGCCTCGGCGACCGAGTCGGTGGTGCGCCACGTGGTGGTGTTCGGCGTGCCGCTCGTGCTGCTGCCGGCCGCGCTGACGGGACGCGTCGGCTTCCGGTACGCCGTCGTGCTCGGCGCGGTCGTGGGATTCGCGCTGCCGAACGTCGTCGTTTACCGCCACACCTGGGACATCGTGAAGCTGTACAGCGCCGGTGGCTTCCTCGCCGCGGTGGCGTGCGCCGACACGCTGGCGCGCTGGTGGGCCGGCCGCGTCGTCGTCGTGCGCGTGGCCGTCGTGGCGTTGGCGCTGGTGACGGTGGAGTTCCCGTTCGCGTGGCTCGCGTCGCGCACCGTGCTGCAGGGGCGCTTCGGGGTGCCGGTGAAGGCCGATTGGCGCCCGAGCGCGCAGCTCATGGCCCTGGGCGATGACGTCCGATCACTCGTGGGCGCGCGCGAGCGCGTGGTGGTGGCCGGTGTCGACGTCGCACGCGTCACGGGGCTGGCGGCGCCGGGCTTCGATGCGCGCCGCTACGCCAACGGGCACATCGTCGACTTCGCGCGCGCGCGTGCGCTGCAAGGCGCCCACGGCAGCGCGCTCGAGCGCATGGACCCCGCGGCGCTCGACGAGCTGCAGGCCACGTGGGTGCTCTTGTCCGACGCCGAGCTGCCGCGGCTGGGCGAGGGCGCGCGCCGGGCGCTCGCCGATCCGCAGCGCTTCGAGGTGGTGCGCCAAGACCTGCCCGGGCGCTTCACGCTGTGGCGCCGCCGGGCGCGCCGGTGCCATCCGCGGCGCCATTGCCGGCGGTGCGCGCCGAGTACAGCGCTTGCTCGGCGCGCGCGATGAGCTCGTCGACGGTGTTGTCGCCATCGCGTAGCGTGGCCGCGCCCACGGTGACGTTGACGTTCAGCAACCTGTCACCGGCCAGGAGCGGCGCGTCCTTAAGCTTGGCGCGCAGGCGCTCGCACAGCGCGGCCGCGCCAGCGTCGTCGGCGTCCATGACGACGGCGACGAACTCGTCGCCGGCGACGCGCGCGATCATGTCGGTCTCACGCAGCGTGCCCTGACACATCGACGCCACGGCGCGCAGCACCTCGTCACCGATGGCGCGACCGTGCTCTTGGTTGACGCGCTCGAGCCCGTCGATATCGAGCTTGATGACCGAGAGCGCGACGCCGCGACGCCGCGACAAAGCGAGCTCGCGGCGCGCCAGGCGGTCAAGCTGCTTCTTGTCGGGCACGCCCGTGAGCTCGTCGGTGCGCCCGAAGCGCTCGAGGTCGTCGCGCAGGCGGGCCAGCTCGTCCTCGCGAGCGCGCCTTTGTCGCACGCGAAACCCCGACGCTGCGCCAGCCGCGACGGCGGCGCCGAGCGCCGGGACCCCAAAGAACGCCACCGAGAACGCGAAGTATCGCGTGGTGCCGAGCACGACGAGCACCGCTGCGCCGGCGGCAATGGTCGCCACGGCGGCGACGGCGGCCGAGCGCCCGCCGGGCGCGGCGGTGGCCACCACCAGCGCCACCACGACGAGACCGCCCGTGGCGTAACCGAACCCCGACGGCAAGATGTGAGCGCTTGCGCAGATGGCGGCGCTGGCCACGGCGCCGGCCGCCGCCAGCCACCAAGTCCGCTTGGCTGGCAGGAGGTACGCGCCGCCGAGCACGCCGAGCAACGAGGCGGACGCGGCGATGCGCCACCACCACAGGCGCTGAAAGTGCTCGCTGGCGACGACGTAGTCGTAGCCGCACGAGGCCAGGAGCCCGGCCGCGAGAAAGGCGATGCCGCCGAGCAACGCGAGCCGCCCGACCCCGTCGTCAGTCATGAGGACCCCCGCGCCGCGCACGGCGACGCATCAGCACGAGCGTTGCGAGGAGCCCAGAGGGCCACGCGGCGCCGTCGGCGCCACACGAGCCGCACCCGCCGGGCGTCACCGAGAACCCGCTCGGATACACGAACGTCGTGGCGCCGAGCTGCGCGATCACGTCGTGCGTGCCGGGCTCGAGCGATGCCGGCACAGTTGCCAGCGCGGCGCCGTCGTTCTCGACGGTGACCGTGGTGGTGGCGACGGAGCCCACGCGGAACGCGAGCCCGTCGGCGAAGCCCCCGCCCGTGATGGTCACGCGCGTCTCCGTGCCCGCCACTCCCGTCGCGGGGTTGACGCTCGAGATGAACAGCGCCTCTTCACCTTCACCCTCCCCCTCACCCTCACTCTCACCCTCACCCTCACCCTCACCCTCACCCTCACCCGAGAGCGCGAACGAGCACGCCGGGTCCGTCGCCGTCGATGGAGTAGAGACGACAGCCCGCAGGATCCAATCACCAGTGAGGCCATAGGAGGTGGAGTCGGCCCACGCGCTGCTCGAGTACAGCGCGTTCCGGCCGGCATGGATGCCGTCGTCGTCGCGGGCGATGCCTGGTGGTCCGTCGTGCGTCACGAACAGGGCCACCCAAGCGCTGCCGTCGGCGACCGTGACCGGGGCCGGCAGCGGGATCTCGCTGACGCTGTCGGGCGACGAGAGGACCGATGCCCCCACCTCGTCACCGAGCTGCGTGCCGGGGAAGCCAGGCTCTCCCAACATGCTGTCGCCATCGTCGTCATAGACGCGCGCCGTGAGGCCGAAGCCATGGCCCGCCGTGGTGCCGTCGTCGCCGAACAGGAACTGGAGGGAATGGATGGTGAAGGGGTAGCCGTCGGCTGGCGCGCTCAGCTTGACCGCCGCGCCCTCGCCCTCGCCAAAGCCGGACTGGTAGCTCGCGCTGCCGCCGTCGTGGAACGAGTCGATGCACAGCGCGGCCTGCGCCGCCGCGGGCGCCGAGGCCAAGCTGAGGGCACCCGCGACGGCGAGCCACACACCCCGCGCGAGCACCCCGTGGGTGTTTCCTCGGGTCATAGGTCCCGAGCATACCCCGTCGACGCCCCGGCCTCCTCATGCTCGTCTCGCGCCATGCCGGCCACCCCCCTCGACCTGTTCGACCTCGACGCTAGCTTGACCGCCGAGGAGCGGGCCGTGCGCGACTCGGTGCGCCGCTTCGTCGACGACAAGGTGCTGCCGCACGCGGCCCAGTGGTACCGCAACGCCGAGTTCCCGTGGCACCTGGTGCCCGCCTTCGCCGAGCTCGGCCTCCTGGGCGCGCCGATCGCGACGCACGGCTGCGCGGGCATGCCTGCCACGGCGTACTGGCTCGCGCTGCGCGAGCTCGAGCGCGCCGACTCGGGCATCCGGTCGTTTGTCAGCGTGCAGACCTCGCTCGTCATGGTGCCGATCTCGCTCTTCGGCAGCGACGGGCAGAAGGACCGCTGGCTGCCGGCGCTGCAGCAGGGCAAGGCCGTCGGCTGCTTCGGGCTCACCGAGCCCGACGCGGGCAGCGATCCCGCCGCCATGCGCACGCGCGCCACCAAGACCGCCGGCGGCTGGGTGCTGAGCGGCGCCAAGCGCTGGATCACCAACGGCACGCGCGCCGACGTGGCCGTGGTGTGGGCCAAGACCGGCGACGACGCGAGCTCCATCCGCGCGTTCTTGGTACCGCGCGGCACGCCCGGCTTCACGCAGACGCCCATGGAGCGGAAGCTCTCGTTTCGCTGCAGCGACACCGCCGATCTCACCTTCGACGACGTGCGCTTGCCCGAGGACGCGCTGTTGCCGGGCACCAAGGGCCTGGGCAGCGCGCTCAAGTGCCTGTTCGAGGCGCGGGGGGGCATCGCGTTCGCCGTGTGCGGCTCGGCGGCCGCGTCGCTGCAATGCGCGATCGAGTTCGCCCAGGAGCGCGTCGCGTTCGGCAAGCCCATCGCCGCCATGCAGCTCGTGCAGGGCAAGCTCGCGGCCATGAGCGTGGAGCTCACCAAGGCGCAGCTCCTGGCGCTGTCGTTGGCGCGTGCCAAGGAGGCGGGCCGCCTGGAGCCGGTGCAGGTGAGCGTCGCCAAGATGAACAACGTGCGCTGCGCGCTCGAGATCACGCGCACGTGCCGCGACATCCTCGCGGCCAACGGCATCACCGACGAGTACCCGGTGATGCGTCACATGAACAACCTCGAGACCGTGTCGACGTACGAGGGCACCAACGACGTGCATCTCCTGGTCATCGGGCAGTTCCTCACTGGGCACTCGGCGTTTCGGGGGTGATCGTGCTGCGCTTCGCGCTCCCACCGTCGCTCGGCGCCGAGCGCCTGGTCGAGCACACGCAGCGCCTGCGCGCGGCGCTCGAGGACCTGCTCGTCATGCCGGTCGACGTCACCGTGAGCCAGACCTACGAGGCGCTCACGCGCAACCTGCTGTCCGGCGCCGTCGACGCCGCGCATGCGCCGCCCTTCGTGTGCGCGCAGCTCGAGCCGCAGGGGCTCACGGTGGCGGCGCGCGCCGTGCGCCATGGCCGCGCCTCCTACGGCTCGGCGTTCGTGCGCCGCGTCGGCAGTGACGCGTCGCTGTCGCGCCCCAAGGGCTTGCGCGCGGCCTGGGTCGACCCGCGCTCGGTGGCCGGCTACCTCCTGCCGGTGGCGCACCTGCGCACCGCGCGGCGCATCGAGCCAGACGTGCACCTTGCGTCGCAGACCTTCTTCGGCAGCTACCCGGCCGCGTTGCGCGCGCTCGTCGACAACAAGGCCGACATTGCCGCCGTGCATGCGCAGAAGGGCAACCCCGACAGCGTCGTGGAGGCGCTCGAGACCCACCTGCCGGGCTCGTCGACGACGCTGGAGGCGCTGGAGGTCACGGCGGAGGTGCCCGGCGACGGCGTGGTGGTGGGCAAGGGCGGCGACGCCAAGGCCATCACGGCCGTGTTCCTGCACCTGCAAAAGGAAGCGCTCGGCCGGAAGCTCCTGACGGAGCTGTTCCATGCCGAGCGCTTCGAGGCCTGTCCTCCGGCGTCGTACCGCGCGCTGTACGCGGTGGCGCCGAAGGACTTGTAGGCGCGGCGCGGGCTCTTCAGCCCTTGGGCGCGAACGAGCGCACCTTGGCCACGAGCGCCTTCACCACTTCAGGCTTGTCCTTGAGGTCGGGGCTCGGCGCCATGAGCGGGCTCTTGCCGATGGCCTGGCCGCCCTCGACGATGACCTTGGCGAGCACGTCGTCGGTGACGCTCTTCTGCCAAGCGGCGTCGGCGTAGTCGCGCGGCTTCGGGTTGAGCGCGGCGGCGCCGGGGCCGTCGCCCTTGCCCGTGGCGCCGTGGCACACGGTGCAGCGGGTGGAGAAGATCTGCTCGGCCTCGGCCGCCGGGTCACCGGCGGCGGGCGCAGCGGCGACGGGCGCGGCGGGCGCGGCGGGCTCAGCCG
>CAZONM010000128.1:0-13814 GCA_964580865.1 uncultured Myxococcales bacterium
GTGCGCACGACGACGCCCGCGCGCCGCGGGGCCGAAGCCGGCGCGTCGACGCCGGCCAAGGGCCCAGGAGTGGTGATGCGCGGCGCGGCGAGCGTTCGTGCGATGCTCGCCGCGTGGAGGACGACGGCGGCATGGATGCGGCGCTCGCTATCGTGACGATGCTCGCGACGCTGGCCGAGGCCGACCGCGTCACGTTGCACGTGCGCCGCGCGCCTGAGGCGGCCGGGTGCCCCGATCACGACGCGCTGGCCCACCGGGTGCGCGAGCGCATCGGGAGCGAGCCCTTCGCGCCGCGCAATTCCGTGGCCCGCCGCAGCGTGGTGGTCGAGCTGGTGCCCGAGCGCGAGCACCGGCTGCGCGCGCGCGTGCAGCTCATCGACGCCAGCGGCGCGGTGGTGGGCCACCGCGAGCTGCGTGGCGCCCTCGATTGCGCCGCGCTGACCGAGGAGCTGACGCTGGCCGTGGCGATCGCGATCGATCCGCTGCTGCTGCTGCGCGCGCCACCCGCGGGCACCGACGACGGCGCGGCCGCTGACGACGACAACCACGCGGCGTCGGCGCCACCCGAGGCGCTGCCGTCGCCCGCGCTGCCGGCCGGGACTGACACGGCGCCGCCACGCGTGCCCATCGCCACGTCGTCGACGACGACGGGCGCCGTAGCACCCGTTCCCGACGCCGCCCGCTGGTCCGTGCGCGCACAGCTCCTCGGCAGCACGGGGCAGACGGCGCCGCTCGCGCCGGGGCTCAGAGCAGGTGTGACCGTTGACCATCGCGCGCTCTTCGGGTCGATGGACGTGCGCGCGGCTGCGCCGGCGCGCATGGTCTTCGGCAATCGCGCAGGCAGCATCGACGCACGCACGCTGACGTTCCAGGCCGCCGCCGGTGGCACGCTCAGGGGCTATGTCGCGCGCTTGCGTGGCGGCGCGGTGGCAGAGGGAGGCGTCCTCAGCGCCGCCGGCGTCGGGCTTTCGGAGGTGCGGGAGGCGCTGGCCCCCTGGGTGGCGGTCGGCGCGCGCGGCGGGCTCGAGATCGAGGTCACGCGCGGCCTGGCGCTCGCCCTCGACCTCGAGGCGCTCTTCCCCCTCGTGCGCCCTCGCTACATCGACGGCCAGACCGGCGAGGTGCTCGATGTGGCCGAGCCCATGGTGTGGAGCGGGGGGCTCGGCGTCGCGCTGGCCATGTGGTGATCGGGTTCGGGACGATGGAGCTTGGCGGGGTTGTCGTGACGGATCTGCGGCCAGGGGCCCAAAGAGAGGGCGTGGACGGCGGCGCAACCCCCGGAACGCACGCGGTCGCCGTGGCGCCCGGATCGCGCGGCTCGCAGATGTCGTTTGACGCGGTGTACCGCGAGCACTTCGCCTACGTGTGGCGCACGCTGCTGCGCTTGGGCGCGCGCGACGCCGACGCCCCCGACCTGGCCCATGACGTGTTTGTGGTAGTCCATCGCAAGCTCTCGACGTTCGATGCGAGCCGACCCGTCAAGCCGTGGCTGTTCGGCATCGCGTTCCGCGTCGCGCTCGACCATCGCCGCAAGGCGTCAACGCACCGGGAGGTGCCCGACGCCGACCACACCGAGCGCGTCGCGGCCGCCACGCCGAGCCCCGAGGCGACGCTCGATGCGCGCCAAGCGCACGACCGCGTGATGCGCGCCCTCGCCGGCGTCGACCTGGAGCAGCGCGCCGTGTTCGTGCTGCACGAGCTCGAGGGCCTCTCGATGCCCGAGATCGCGCGCGTCATCGATGCGCCGCTCAACACCCTCTACTCGCGTCTTCGCCTGGCCCGCGTCGCCTTCGTGCGCGCGCTCGCGGCAGAGCCTGGCGGCGCCGCGCCGCGAACCCATGAGCGAGGCGCCCCATGAACGAGCTTCCGCCCCTGCCCGACGACGTGAGCGCGCTTCTGCGCCAAGCGGCCGTCCACGCGCCGTCCCCACCGCCGGGCGTGGAGGCGGCGGTGCTGGCCAAGGTGACCGGCACGGTGGCGGTGGGCGCCGGCGCGATGCTGGCGGTGCTCAAGCCCGTGGTGGGTGTGGTGGTGGCCACCACCCTCGGCGCGGGCATCTGGTGGGGCGCCACCCGCCGAGCCCCGGACCACGCCACCGTCACAACGACGGCGATGGCGCACGCGGACGAGCCGGCTCCGCACGTGGCTGCGCCACCTGGTACCAGCTCCATCGACGTCGTGGCACCGGCCGTCGACGTCGAGCCGGCACGTGTCGAGGCCGTGGCGCCCGTGCGCGCGTCGGCCGCGGAGCCGGAGGCAGCGCCGGTGATCGCACCGTCGGAGGCGAGCGCGCCGCGCACGGATCGCGCCGCCGAGGCGGAGCTGCTCGAGGCCGCGCGCGCGGCACTGCGACTGGGAGACGGTGCGCAAGCCATGCGTCGCCTGCGCGAGCACCAGCGTCGCTTCGGCGCGACCGCGCAGCTCCGCGAGGAGCGAGACGCGCTCGCGGTGGTCGCGTGGGCACAGAGCGGCGACGCCGAGCAGGCGCGCCGATCCGCCGACGCCTTCCTGCGTCGGTACCCGCACAGCATCTTCCGCGACATGGTGAACGCGTCGCTGGCACCGTGAGGCGGCGAGATCGGATCTGCGGCCGGTGACGGAAACGCCCCCGCGGCCCCGATTCAGCCTGAGGTGACCATCATGGCAAGTACACGTCGTTTCTCCCACGTCAGCGCGCTGCTCGCGATCGGCGGTTGCCTGACGCTGACCCCCGCAGCGTGCACCATCGATCTCGATGTCGGCTCGCGCGTGCGCTCGCGTGCGCTCGACGGCCCCGCGCGCGGCAGCCCGATCGACATCCTCTTCGTCGTGGACAACAGCGGCTCCATGGCCGAGGAGCAGGCGGCGCTGGCGCGCACGCTCATGCGCGACGAGTGCCCGATCCAAGATCTGCTGAACGTCCCCGAGGGGCTCGTCGATCCGGGACCCGACATGCTCGACGAGCTCGCGAGCCTGTGTGGGCTCGCGCAGATCCTGGCCTCGCTGCAGCGCGACTTCCACATCGGCGTCATCACCACCGACATCAACGCGTGCGACAACCTGCTCGGGGAGCCGCAGGACGGCGAGCCCGCGTTCCGCCCGCAGCGCGGCTGCCTGCAGCCGGTGCCGGAGACCCAGCAGAAGGTACTGACGCCCGACACCCCCGACCTGGCGACGGCCTTCGTCACGCTGCTCACGGACGTCGGCACGCGCGGGTCCGCCGTCGAGCGCGGGCTCGACGCCGCGGAGATCTTCCTCACCGGCGCGAGTTGGGTGAGCGACGGCTGCGAGGGCGATCGCGCGAGCTTCCTGCGCGACGATGCGGAGCTGCTGGTCATCTTCGTGTCCGACGAGGACGACTGCAGCGCCGCCGACGCCAACGCGTCCTTCACGCACGTGGTCTCGACCCAGTGCGGTGAGGATCTCGACCCGCTGATCGGCAACGACCCGGCGCTCTGCTACTCGCGCGCAGGCGAGCTCACCCCGGTGGCGCACTACGCGTCGACGCTGCGCGCGCTCAAGGGCGAGGGGCGCGAGGCCTGGGTGCGCGTGGGCATCATCGCCGGCGTCGTGGGCGACGGGCCCGATGCCCGCGCCGACGGGTGCGTCGACCTTGGCGGCGTGGTGGAGAACGAGTGCTTCGAGAGCGGCGGGCTGTCGAACTACACCAGCGCAGGGAACGCCTGCGACCCCGATCTCCTCGACGGCGACGCCTGCTGCACGGCGGACGGCGCGCGGCGGTACCTCCAGCTGCGCGACGAGCTGCGGCCCGGCGCGTTCGAGGCCGCGACCATCTGCCAGGACGGCTTCATCGGCGCGCTCATCGACATGGCGCTTCCGCCGGAGTGACCGCGGGTCGGTCTTGGGGCGCGGGCGCGCGGTGCGGACGGCAACGGGGCCTCCGCACCGCTCGTCACGAGCGCGACTGGGCTCGCTCCCGCGGCGCGAGCGCGATCGCCGCGAGACGCGTGGCGACGAACGCCGGCTGCAGGAACGAGGACGTTCGGGCCCGCGCGTCTGGCCGCGCTCGCACCACCGCCACGAGCGCGCCCGCGTGAACGACGCCAAACGCGAGCAAGAAGCAGCCCGGGATCAGGAGCGTCGTGAACGGGCCGCGCTCGAACATCGCAGGGGCCACGCCCATGGCACCGTCGTCGGGCCGAGCGACCAAAAGCGCGCCGAGCGGGATGGCGCTCACGGGACAACAGCGGAGGTCAGGTGCATTGATGGTCGCCGGGCTTGGTCCTTGCCACGATCCCGTCGACGCGTCCTCGGCCCCTACCACGAGGTACGGTAGCCGTTCAGGGTTGGGATTGAACGTGGCGCCGTCGCCCGCGACGGCCGCGGCATGACACCGAAGACCACCGAGCATCTCCGCCACCAGATCGAACAACTCATTCGCGCACACCTCGCTGCGCAGCGGTCCGCCGCGGCGGCGGCGGTCGAGCGCGCGTTCACCCCGGCGGCCATGTCGCCCAGGAGGAGCTCGGCGCCGTCGGCGAAGACCTGGGGCCGGCGGCGCCCGCCCACGGAGGTCGCCGGCCTCACTGAACGGCTCTGCGAGGCGGCTTCATGTGCGCGCGGAGCTCGGCGCGGCTGAGCTTGCCGCGCTTCATCTCGTCCCTGTACGAGAACAGGATGCCGACGTAGTCGAGGAGCTCCGTGCCGCTCTCACCAGCGCGGCCGGTGCGCTCGGAGAATGAGACGAACGTGCGCCGGAGATGGGCCCAGCGAACCTGGCGCCGCTCCATGGCCCAGAACGTCAGCGCGGTGCCCCGGTCGCACACCAGGATGCCGAGCCTCTCGCCGTACCACGGCGCGAGCGTCCTCGCCTTGCCGTCCGCGAGTTTCTTGAACTGCGCCGCCGCGGGTGCGCTTGCGCGCAGCGCGGGGACCATACAGCGGGGATCGATCGGTGGTAGAGAGATCCTGTGCGCTCCACCCAGGGGGGGACGATGCTGACCACCTACGCACGACACGCCGCATGGCCCGTCGCAGCCCTCCTCGCTCTCGTGGGCTCGTGCACCCCGTCCGGCGAGGGTGAAGGCGAGGGCGAGGGCGAGGGTGAGGGCGAAGGCGAGGGTGAGGGTGAAGGCGAGGGTGAAGGCGAAGGGGAACCACCCACCGACGGCGGCCCCGATCCGGTCGACGCCGGTCCCATCGATCCTCCCGAGGAGCACTGCGACGCGCCCGTGTCGTTGTACGACACGAGCGTGCCTCGGGTGGTCGTCGGCGATGGCACGGCCGCGAGCTGCGAGGAGACCGCCCTGCGAGCGGCAGTGGCTGGCGGCGGTGTCATCACCTTCGACTGCGGCACGAGCCCCGCCACCATCACGCTCACCGCGGCGTTGGCGCCACCGATCAATCAAGACACCATCATTGACGGAGGCGGGCTGATGACACTCGACGCCGGTGGCGTCACGCGGCACATCGCGGCCTCGCACCCCGACTGGATGAACAACACCTCCCGGCTCGTGGTCCAGCGGCTGCGACTGGTGAACGGCAAGGCGCCCGCGGGCCAGTACTTCGCGCAGGATCCGGGGCACCCGGAGTGCGCGTACGGATACAAGGAAGGCTCCGGCGGCGCGATCTACGTGCGCAACATGATCTTGCACGTGCTCGACAGCGAGCTGAGCGACAATCAAGCGGCGCTCATCGGCCCCGACGTGGGGGGCGGCGCGATCTACGCGCTCGGCGCGCCCGAGGTGGTCATCTCGGGCACACGCTTCGCACGCAACCGAGGCGCCAATGGCGGCGCGGTCGGGCTCCTGTGGGCGAACCCGGGCATCTACAACTCAGTCTTCGAGGACAACTCCGCCGAGGGCGTGGGCATGAACTACGTGGAGCCCGGCTGTCCGAGCTTCAATCACGATGAGCAGGGCGGCGCGGGAGGGAACTCCGGCGCCTTGTACTTCGACGGCATGAACGACGACGGCGTGACCTACACCGTGTGCGGCAGCGCCTTCACGAGCAACCGCGCCAACGAGCTCGGCGGCGCGTTGTTCCGAACGCCCAACGTGTCGCTGCGCGACATGCGCATCGAGCGCAGCACCTTCACTGGCAACACGGCGCGCATGGGCGGCGTAACGTTCATCAAGCAAAACGATCTGGTCGTGCGCGCGTCCACCTTCGCGGGGAATCGCAGCGGCGTGAACGTCGCGGGCGAGGAGATCGGCGGGCCCTTCGGCGGCCTGTGGGTCGTCGATGGCAGCGTCGATCTGGAGAACTGCACCTTCCACGAAAACCAGCCGAGCGGCCTCACCATCGACGGTGGCGGCGGCACCCTCGTGAACGTTACCTCGGTGGACAGCGACCTCGCCGGCGACCTCACCCTGCGCAATTCCTTGGTCGTGGGGTCGAGCTGCGATCGCACGATGGACGGCGATCACAACCTGCAGTGGCCAAGCGGGGCCGCGTGCGCCCAGGGCACCACGTTCGGCGATCCCGAGCTCGGTGAGCTCGGCGACCATGGCGGTCCCACACCCACGCTCGTGCCGTCGGCCAGCGGCCCCGCGGTGGGGCGCGGCACCACCTGCCCGGCGTTCGATCAGCGGGGCGAGCCGCGCGACCCAGCCTCGTGCGCCGCGGGCGCCGTGGAGCCCTGACACCAAAACCACGCTGGCACACGCGTGCTCGCGAGCACCGACCCTAGAGGGGCATGCTCTCTTTTACGTTGCGTTCAACTGCCAACGGGGATCATGCTCCCGACATGCTGCGGTCGTGCGCGGTCTTCGCCCTGGTCTCGCTCGGAGCGTGCGACGCGTGCACGAGGCCGCCTGCGCCGCCAGCGGGCGAGGGCGAGGGCGAGGGCGAGGGCGAGGGCGAGGGCGAGGGTCAGCCGGACGAGAGCTGCTCCATCCGCATCGAGATCGTGCAAGAGGCCCCCTGTCCCTAACGACGTGACGAGCGCGCGTGCGGCGCCAACGACCGCCACAAGGAGCGCGGCACCCGGTCACGGCGTGCCGCGCGCACGGCAGCGCCGAGCGTGCCAACTCGACGATGCGCCGCCCCGCGCCGCGCGCGGCACGCGCTACGTCGAGCTTCGCAGGCGCGGCGAGCGTGTGGCGCACCAGGAGGCACTGCCTCGCGCGCGCATCGGGAGGGCCGCCAGCGGGAAGCGCACGCACTCCTCGCTGGGCCACGGCGCCACGGCGGACTATGAGGGCACGGCGCGAAGGCGCCGCGCGGTAGCAACCCACCGCACTCCAACATGGGACAGAAATCTCCCCGAGGCGATCGAGCATGATGGACACCAACCAAACGCACACTGCTCCCAGCGACCAGGCGACGCCAGAGCAGTCCTTTGGCGCGGACGAGAAGTTCTGGAAGGGATTCGGCCTTCCTGGATGTCCGCGGTTCGACGGCCTTTCCGTCCTGGAGGTGGGCAGCGGCGGCGGTCGTCGCTGTCTCGAGGTGAGGGCACACGGCGCGCGGCGCGTGCTCGGCGTCGACCCCTACGAGGAGGCGGTCGCGGAGGCGAACCAGGCGCTCGCGCAGATGGCACCTGCGTCGTGGCATCAGAGCGTCTCATTCACCCACGGCACCATCGCGTCGACGGGCGATGAGCGCTTCGACACCATCATCAGCGAGAACACGCTCGAGCACGTCATGGACGTGCCGGGACTCCTTCGGGAGGTCCGCAACCACCTCAAGCCCAGGGGAAAGGCCTACATCGGCTTCGGCCCCCCGTATGAAGCGCCGGACGGGGACCACGGGTGGCTGCGCGCCATGTTGCCCGGTCACCGCTGGCTGTCGTGGCCTTGGGGCCACCTGCTCCTGCGCAGGTACGCGTTTCGCAGGCTCAGCGCGCAGCACGGTCGCACGCTGACCGAGACGCACGATTGGCCCTACCTCAACCTGAATGAGCTCACCATTGCGGAGTACCACCGGATGTTCCGCGAGAGTGGCCTGCGCATCGCGAGCCTTCAGACGAACTCGGTGTACTCGCTGAAGGGCAAGCTCGTTCGCGCTGCGGCCAAGTTGCCCGGCCTGGCACGGTATCTCACGCTCAACATGTTCGTGATCCTCGAGCACGAGTGAGCCCGAGTGACCGCGACCCGCTCGTCGCCGTGCTGACGTGACGGGGTGTCCTCGACGTGGCGACGCCGCGTGCGCCGCGGTCACGGGCGCGCGGCCGTCAAGCGTCGCGGGCGCTCATGGCGCGGTCGTGCGGCCGAAGGCGTCGGCAGGGGCGTCCACGGGCCGCGGCGGCCGACCGGCCCGTGCGCTGTTGCGACCCGCCTCCGTGCGCCGCGGCACGACGGCGCGCGCGCCCGCGACGCCCCGACAACGCCGGACTTTGGCGAACCGCTCGTCGACCGCGCTATGGTCGGCGTCGTGGCCGGCTCGTCGCTCAACGGTACGTGGATCACGGGGGAGGCGAACGGCTTCCCTCGGCCCTTCGGCCCCTACCTCCTGCTCGCCGGCCTCGCGCAAGGCGGCATGGGGGAGCTGATGCTCGCCATGAACGGCAGCATCGCCGGCGCGTTCCGCCTGTGCGTGGTCAAGAAGCTGCGCGCGGACCTGACGAACGACAAGGAGTACGTCAACCGTTTCGTCGACGAGGCCAAGGTGGTGGTGCAGCTGAACCACGCCAACGTCAGCCACGTCTTCGACATCGGCCGCATCGAGGGCCAGTACTACCTGGCCATGGAGTACGTCTCGGGCATCAGCGTGAAGCGCCTGATGGCGCGGGCCGCCGAGCTCGACACGACCATCCCCGAAGACGTCGCGCTGTACATCGCGCGCGGCGTGCTCGAGGCGCTCGACTACGCTCACCAGCACACGCACCCCTTCAGCGGCGAGCCGCTGCACGTCGTGCACCGCGACGTCTCGCCGCAAAACGTCCTGGTGAGCTGGGCGGGTGAGATCAAGCTCATCGACTTCGGCCTCGCGCTCTCGGCCATGAAGGACGAGCACACGGCGACGGGCGCGGTCATGGGCAAGATCGCGTACATGCCGCCGGAGCAAGCGCGCGGCGAGGACGTCGGACCGGCGTGCGACCAGTTCGCCGCTGCCGTCGTGACGTACGAGATGCTCGTCGGCGAGCGCTACCACGGCGATCTGCCCATGCACGGCATCTGGGCCATCGCCGGCATGGGCAACTTCCCCCCGCCGAGCTGGAACAAGCTGCCGCGCGAGCTGCAGATCATCATGGAGCGCGCGCTGCGCAACGACCCGTACGCCCGCTACCCCACGTGCGGCGACTTCCGCGAGGCGCTCGGCGCGTACATGGCCGCGCACCACTCGGCCACCGGCGGCCGGCAGCTGCGCGATCTCCTCGACGCGTGGCTCAAGGACTACCGCACCGAAGAGCGCGGGCTGCTCGCGCAGTTCAAGGACGTCACCGGCTCGAAGGTCCGAGAGGCCGTGAAGGGATCGGCCAGCGCAGCCGAGAGCCTCGCCTCGGGGCAGTACCAGCGACCCAAAGGCTGGGAGATGCCTCCCACCGAGCCCGACGCGCGTGCGCTCAGCCTGTCCGGCAAGGCGTCGAGCGGGCCCGCCGGCAGCGCCGTGCCCGACGCCGGGGTCGTCGTGGGAGACGCCGGTCTCGAGCGCCGCAACCACGATGACAGCCGTTCGCTGCGCTTCATGCCGCCGCCCAGCGTCGACGGGCCCGCTTCGGGCCTCGAGGACGCGGCGGCCGCGCTGCTGGCGCCGCCGACCACCGGCACCGAGGAGGTGCTGGCGGCGCACGCCGACGCGTTCGACGCGCCGCGCACCCCGGCCGGCGCTGGCGCCAGACCCGCCGCCGCGCGCGTTCCCTCACGGCCCGCATTTGCCGTCGCGGCGTCTGCGGCACGGCCGAACCTTGGCCGCGATGAAGCGACGGAGCGCCTGGCGCGCGCCCGCGACGACGACGACGACGACGAGCTCGACTTCGATCCCGCGCGGCAGCGCCCACGGTGGCCGTGGGTGGTGGTGGCGGCAGGCGCCGTCGTCGGCGTCGTCATCGCGCTCGCGACGCCGTCCGAGCAGCCGGATACGACAGACCCGCCGGCCCATCTCGTCGACGACGCGCCGACGCCGCCGACCTCCGGCGCGCCGAACCCTAGCGACGTGCCCCCCCTCGCACCTCCGGCGGCCGAGCCCGTCGACGAGGCGGTGGGGAGGCCCGAGGTTGCCTTCGCGCCGCGCTCGGGCCCCAAGTCCGCGAACGGTCGCGGCACGGGCAAGGCCACCGGGTCGTCGCAAGGGCCGCGCGATCGCGGCGAGCCCACCGCGCCCGAGGAGCGACCCGAGCTCGTCGAGCCGGAGCCCTCGGCGAACGTGGACCGCGAGATCGCGCGCACGCGTGAGCACGTCGACGCTCTGCGCCGCAGCTCGTGTCAGGACCCCTGCGTCGCGCGCATCGTGGGGCAGCTCGAGACCACCCCCGGGGCGGTGGAGCTCGAGGGTTTTCGCAAGAGCATCGGCGCTTGCATCCAGGCATGCCTTTGAGGTGCGTGGGGCGAGCCGGCGCAGCGGGCGCGACGCCGGGTCCCGGAGTGCGTCGCAAGGTGAGCCTCGAACCGTAGCCGCGTTCGAGACAACGCCTACCAGCTACATGCCGAGGGCGAAGCCGTAGCGGTCGCCCGCGGCATCTCGGTTTGGCAAGGGCGTTCGACTCATGGTGCAAACGCCGGAGCCGTTCATCGCGACTGCGGTGATGAAGACGTTGCCGGCTTTCGCCGCGTGGGCCGGCGCCCCCACGGCCACGCGTACGCGGCCGTCGCGTTGCTCGATCGCGCGCAGGGCAGCGCCGAAGCGCTCGCCGGCGGTGCCAACCAGGACGCAGCTCGCGTCGATGGGCGTCCCGGCTCCGACGCTGGCGCCACGCACGACGGCGACGGCCCCGGCGCAGTCGCCGGCGTAGCTGGCAGGCGCGCCCCGCTCGGCGTCGCACGCGGCGACGTCACCGCCGAGGCTGTGGAAGGGCGCACCGACGATCACCTCGGGGATGGCGTCGCCGTCGAGGTCGCCGATGGCCTCGACCGCGCCGCCGAACGCCGCCTGCACCGAGAGAGCGGCTGGCGCATCGACCGTGTCGTAGCTGGCCACGGGCGAGGAGTCCCCGCCGTCCGCAACATAGAGGCGGCCCGGGCCTTCGAACGGCGCGCCAATGGCGAGCTCGGGGTCGGCGCCGCCGACGAGGTCGCCGGCGGTCGCGAACGCAGTGCCGAAGCCATCTGCGCCAGTTGGCGTCAGCCACTCCACGAGGGCGACGATATTGACCTCGTCGGACACGACCTCGTCGACCGAGACAGCGATCAGACCGATGCCAGCCCCGCCGCGAGACATGCCCACCGTCGACACGCCGACCTCCGGGGTCCCATCCTCATCGATGTCGTAGATGCGTCGCAGTGTCTCGCCGAACACGTCGGGTACGCCGTCCAAGCCGACATTGGTTGCTCCGAACGCAGCGGCTTGCTGCAGGAAATTGGTGGGGTCCACCACAGCGGCAACGACCCTGGAGGTGCCGAGATTGTCGTGAAAGACGGCGCGCGGCCCAGCGTTGCCGTCAGTCAGCGCCACGGCGCTCAGCGCGCGTGTCGAGCCGCCGATGGTCTTCCACACGAACGTGAACTCGGTCCCGACGGGCGTGAATCGCCAGGCCAGCCCAGACGGCGCGGGGCCGCCCACGCCGTTGAGAGTTGCCCCAGGTTCGCCAACCAAGACGTAGCGTGAGCCGTCGGCCGCGGCACTTGGGGAGAGCGCAATCGCGTAGCCAAGCTCCGCCTTCGTCTCTTGGCCGGCGGGGTTGTTGGTGAAGCGCAGGGGCGCCGCGAACGCACCGGTACCGAGCCCGCGCGCGATGTACCACGATCCCGACGGCGTCGAGGTCGTGCCCCAGTCGCCCACGGGGACCGCCGATGCCGGCGAGCCGATGATCACGTCAGCGGCGCAGTCGTCATCGACGTTGGCGCCAAAGACATCGCCAGGGCACGGCTCGCCCTCGCCTTCTCCTTCACCCTCGCCTTCCCCTTCACCCTCACCTTCCCCTTCACCCTCGCCTTCTCCTTCACCCTCGCCTTCTCCTTCACCCTCGCCTTCCCCTTCACCCTCGCCTTCTCCTTCACCCTCGCCCTCTCCTTCACCCTCGCCTTCGCCTTCGCCCACGATCAAGACCGAGCACCTGCCCGTTGCCGTGTTGCACAGCTCGCGGTCGAGGCAGTCGGCGTCGGTGACACAGAGCGCGCCCTCGTCGACGAAGAAACGGCACGCGCCGGTGATCACGAGCGCAAGCAACGGCACGAGGAGGCGGACCTGGCGCGACGTCATGGCGTTCCCTCGGTGGCCATCATGACGCCGCCGACGCCGGCGACCACCACACCCACGGCTGTTGCGCCAAGCAGGCTGATGCCGGTGACGCGCAGCGCGTCGCGCGTGCCGCGCTCCATGGCCGCGTATTCGAGCGCCGCCTGGAGGCCGCCTGCCGTGGCGCCGGCGGCCGCGGCCAGCGCCGCGCCACCGCCCACGAGCCAGGGGGCAAGCCGCGGGCCCTCCGGCGGCGGCGGCGGCGGATCGTCCTTGATCTCCCCGAGCGTCGCCGCGACCGCCTGGCCGCTCTTGATCTCGACCTGCTGGTGAACGGGCGCCTGGCCCTCGACGCGCAGCTCGAGCTCGTGTGGCCCAGGCGCGAGGCCATCGATCCGGGCGCCTACCACGGCGGCGTCGAGCGGCACCCCGTCGAGGGTTACGGCGCCCGCCCCGGCCCTCAGGTCGAGTGAGCCGGTCTTCTTCGGCGCCAAGGTCGCCAAGATCACGCCGTCGACGACGCGGTCGCGCAGCTTGGGCTCCTTGGGGAGCAGGCGCGCCGCTTCGCGCACGGTTGCTGCGCGCAGGGCGTCGAGCACCCGCACCTGCAAACGATCGCCAGACCAGTCGGACGCGACGCGCGCCACGATGACCAGCGAGACCCCCATCAGCACGCCCATCTGCGCCTGGCAGCTGGCGGACTCGAGGTTGCAGGCGGCGCCGGCCTTCTTGGCGTCGTCGAGCCCCTTGCGCGTCTCGGCGGCGGGCTGCAGCGTCACGCTGTTCTCGGCCGCGAGGGCTCGGATACGCTCCTCGATGGCGCGCTTCTGCGGCTCGAGGAGATCGGGCGCCATGATCGGCAAGAGGGCCGCCGTCGACGCCTCGCCGCGCGCGGCCAATGCCGGCGACGACGCCAGGGCCGCGATCAAGGCCGTTCGAGCAAGCATTGCCATGCCAGCTCCGTGCGTCCGAGTCCGCGGGGTCACGTGCATCGCCACGGCAGCGCGGGCGCACAGCGCGGGATCGCGCCGAGCGGGCCCGGGTCGGCCTCGTGAGCCGTCACCGAGCGCGTGACGCGACGAATGTGGCGGTGACCAAGCGAGAACCGGCGCATGGGAGTGCCCTCTGGGATCGGGAGCATGCGCGAGACGCAAGGCCGGGCGCAACGTTGGCGCCCCGAAACCTCGGACGAGCCTGGCCGTGGCGTCAGCGCGGGCGGCGTCGCCGGACCAGCGCGAGCGCGAGCGCAAGGACACCGAACGCGGCAGGTGTGGTGCCCGACGCCGAGCACCCGAAGAGACCGCCGCCGTCGGTTGACGTCGCCGACGCCGGCGCGCGCGCAGCCGATGGGCATTCGGTTTCTTGGACGACGGTCATGGAGAGCGAGCAGCCGGGATCCGGTTCACCCTCGCCTTCGCCTTCGCCTTCGCCTTCGCCTTCACCTTCACCTTCGCCTTCACCTTCGCCTTCACCTTCACCTTCGCCTTCACCTTCACCTTCACCTTCGCCTTCACCTTCGCCTTCACCTTCGCCTTCGCCTTCACCTTCGCCCTCGCCTTCACCCTCGCCTTCACCCTCGCCTTCACCCTCGCCTTCAC
>CAZONM010000129.1:0-13806 GCA_964580865.1 uncultured Myxococcales bacterium
CCGGTGCTGGCGCAGGCGGGCGCGCGCACGCTCGACGTGCTCGCCGCCCACAGCGAGGCCCGCGCGTGGCAGCGCGGCGAGCGGCTGCTCGACGAGGGCGCCGCCAGCGACGCGTGCTTCGCGCTCGTGCGCGGCACCGTGGGCGTCTTCTACTCCTCCGACGACGGCGTCGACGTGCTGGTGAAGATCTTCGGCGCCCCCGCCATCTTCGGCGAGATGGAGCTGCTGTGGGGCCTGCCGCGCCTCGAGTACGTCGAGGCCTTCACGCCCGTGGTGGCCGTGCGCATCCGCGGCGCCGAGCTGCACGAGGCGCTGCGCAGCGAGGGCGCGCTCGCCTACGCCATGCTGAAGGACGTGGCGCGCCGGCTGTGCATCGCCGCCTACCATGAGCGCGCGCTGGCCTTTCAGCCCGTGCCCATGCGCCTGGCGGGCGTGCTTCTGTCGTTCGCCGCCGCGCACGGCACCCGCTGCGACGACGGCGTGGTCATCGACGTACCGCTCACCTACGAGATGCTCGCGCGCTGCCTGGGGGCCACCACGCGCAGCGTCGACCGCGCGTTCGCCACCTGGATGGCCGAGGGGTGGCTCGCGCGCGACGGTGGGCGCGTGCGCATCACGGACCTGGGGGCGCTCGAGGCCCACGCCGATCCCGAGCGCCTCGAGCTGTTTCACCGCCTCCGGTGAGCGCCATCACCAGTGCGCGTGGTCCCGACACATGTCGTGTTCGGGTGCGTGATCGCCTGTCACGTTGTGCGCACGCAGCGCGGTGCTGCGATCCAGCAACTGACAAGGAGAACAACATGCGACGAATGGTGATGTCTGCCGCGCTTCTGTGCGCGGTGTTCCTGGCGAGCGGCTGCTACCGCTACGCGGTCAAGATCGGGTCCGGCGGCGACCTGGGCGGCGAGCCCGCCAAGTCGGAGTGGGCGCACCACTTCATCGCGGGCGCGGTGGGCGACGAGACCATCGACGTGACCTCGGTGTGCCCGTCGGGCAACGCCACCGTGAAGATCGAGCGCAACGTGGTCGACGCGGTGCTCGGCAACATCGTGGGCAACGTGCTGTGGCAGCCGTCCACCGTCGAGGTGTACTGCGGCGACGGCCGCACGGCCGCGCTCACGCTCGACGAGCGGAGCGGGCCGCGCTTCGCCAAGAGCGACGCGTTCGTCGACGCGGTGGCCGAGCTGGCGCCCAGCGAGCTGCCGGTGGTGCTCGCTTATCAGGCGCAGTGACGTCGTCGCGCGGAGGCCCGCGCCGTGGCGGGCCTCCGCTCGTGTTCACCGAACGGCGCGCGCGACCGCGGCGCGGCGCGTTTCACAAGAGTCACGGCGCCTCGTGCGCCGGTGCCGGCGCGTGCGCCACCGGCGCCCAGCCGAGCAGCTTGCGCGCGCAGACCCATGGCACCTGCGCGATCTGCCCTTGCCCGTCACCCTCGCGGCGGGCAGCGATCTCGTCGTGGCGCTCCTCGCCCGCGGCGATCGCCGCGCGCCCCGGCGCCGACGCCCGCGGGGCGCGCGCGTGCTGGATCCCGTCGGGACAGACGCTGACCACGCTGCCGCGAGGGACCGTGAACGGCCCAGCCGTGGCGTCGGCGGCAAGCGCACCCGTCGCGATGCCGGCGACGGCGCCGGCACCATCGAGCTCCAGCTCGACCGCGCCGCGGCCAATGACCACGCCGGCGAAGGTCAGCGGATCCGCCAGCATGCCCTTCACGTGGGTGCCGAACACCTCGAGGCTGACGACACGGTCGGCGGGATCCTGGGCGGGACGACGCGGCGGCGCGCGCCGCGGGGCGAAGGTGAGGCCGAACGCCGTGATGGGCTCGGTGGCGCTGACCCATCGAAGGACCGGCGGTGACGGCTCCGCCGTCGACGTCACGCCCGGTCGCTGGCGAGCCGTCCTCGCCGTGTAGAAGACCGTGCTGCCCGCCGGCACGCAGATCGACGTGGGCGCGGAGAAGCAGAACCGCCGACGAAGCACACCTTCGACGGCGACGTTGCCGTCCGGGCCGGGGGTGGACCTCGACGACGACAGGATCGGGTACGCGTCGTCGGCGGGCGCCTGCAGCGGCACGAGCAGGGCGAGCGCGAGGATCATGGCTGTGCCGCCGGTGGCGCCGCGCGACCGCGGCGACGCCGCCGGCACTCCGGGTCGGTGGCGCGCCACACCGCTGCGCAGGAGCGCCGCGACGTCCGGCGACCCGTCGTCGATGGTCGAGCCGGCGGACGCGAGGACATGGGCGGGAGCGAACGATCCATGGTCGACGACGTGGACCACGACCCTACCACGCTGCTGGCCCTCGGACGCCCGCCCCGCGTCCGCGCTGTCACCGCACGGCGCGCGTGACACGCCCCGCGGCCACGTCGACGCTCGCGCCCGCGCCGTCGAGCCCCGCGCCCACGCTGGCGTCGTCGAGGAGCTCGCGCGCGAAGAACGCCGTGAGGTAGCGCACGGCCAGCGCCAGCGCCTCGTCGCTGTCGGCGCTGCCGGCGGGCGTGCACGCGCCGCACGCCACGCAGTGGGCCTGGTCTTGCAGCTGCGTGTGTCCCACGCCGAGGCCCACCAGCTCCACCGATGGCGCGGGCGCCACCTGGAAGAGCACGTGGTAGTTGTCGTCGGCCGGCGAGCACGTGCTCGACACCTCGGCGCCGAAGAAGCCCGTCGCCATGCCGAGGTCGGGCAAGTCCTCGCGCGCCATGGCGCCGCCGGCCAGCTCCGAGGCGTCCACGGGGTCGAGGCCGAACCACGCGCGCGCCACCCCGTGCAGGCCCTGCTCGGCGGCGATGAGCGAGGCCTTGCCGCCGCGCGAGTGCCCGGCCAGCCCGAGGCGCGCGGCGTCGACGCGGCCGTACAGCGGGCTTTGATCGTCGGCGTTCTCGGCGGCGAGCCAGTCGGTGGCGATGGCGACCACGTCGTCGGCCACGCTCTGGGTGTCGGTGAGCACGCCGGGATCGTCGCGTACCACCACGATGACGCCGTGGCTCGCCAGGCGCTCGCCGTAGGGGCGGTAGGCCTCGCGCGGCTGCAAGAGGCCGGGCGACAGGCTCACCACCGGCCGCGGGCCCGCGGTGCTCGGCAGGTACACGTCGAGCTCGGTGTCGCCGAGTCCGCCGAGGTCGATGGTGCGCGTGACCAGCGTGACGGCGGCGGGGCCGGCGCGGTCATAGGGGCCGAGGAGATCGCCGGGGCCCGCATCGTGGCCGATGCCGGCGTCGTCGTCCTCGGGGCCCGCATCATCGTCGGTGAGGCCCGCGTCGCGGTTGGGGCCGGCGTCGTCGCCGGTGACACCGGCGTCGGGGTCGTCGCCCGCGTCGGGTTGACCGGCGCCGGCGTCGTCACCCGGCGTGGCGGCGGGCGGACAGCCGGCCATCAGCGCACAGCTGACGGCGGCGACAACGATCGAGGGCGCGGGCGTGAGCATGGGGAGGCGGAGCGCCGCGCGCTCACACGTCGCGCGGATCCTTGACCGAGAACACGATGGGCAAGGTGACGCCGCGGCTCAGGAGCTCGCGCCGCGCGAAGTCCTTGATGGCGTCTTCGCCGAACGGGCTCAGCTTGAAGTACTTCACCTGCACCTTGGCGCCCTTCAGCGTGACGCTGGCGAAGGCGTCCTCGATGCGCAGCTCCTCGGTGAGGCGGCGCTGCACCGTGGCGATGTGCGCGGCGAAGTCGGCCACGGCCTTCTTCATGGGCGCCGCCGGCGTTGGCGCGACGCCGCCGATGGGGCGGCTCGGCGGGCGCATGGGATCGATGGCCGGGCGCACGAAGTCGATGGACGCGCTCGCGAGCCCGGCCTTCTTCAGGTGCTCGAGCACGGCGGCCTTGATAGCGGCGTCGTCGAAGTGCGGGTGCGCGCGCAGCGCCACGGTGACGCGGCCGTCGCGCTCGCTCACGCCGGCGATGTCGTCCTCGGCGCGCAGGTCGGTGGTGAGGCGGCGCTGCACCTGCGCGATGGACGCCCGCGCGGCCGCGACGGCCTCGGTCAGCGTGACGCGCGGCTTGGCGCTGTGCAGCTCCACGCGCGCGCCGGGGGCGCCGTGCTTGGCGAGCAGGCCCTTCACCAGGTTGCGCAGGCCGTCGGGCTTGAAGCCGTACTTGTCGTCCACCAGCACGTGCACCTCGCGCCCGTGCAGCTCGAGGTCGCGGACGGCGTCTTCCACGCGCAGCTCCTCGGTGAGGCGGCGCTGCACCTTCCTGATGTCGTCGAGCGCGAGGTTCATGGCGCGGCCGATGGCGCGCGTGTGCTGGGACTGACGGGCCGACGAGACGCTGGTGACAGCCATGGGAGCCTCCGCGATGTGGGCGTTTTCGGCGGGGTGGGTGGATGTGTTGCGGTGTGCGACAGCACATCCAGAAGCACCTGCAATTTCTGGTGGTTGCGCACGGCGCGGGCGGCGGTCGAGATCTGCACGCGCGCCCGCGCGGACCTCAGCGGACCTCAGCGGACCTCGTCCATGCCGATGTCGGGCAGCCCGTCGCCGTAGCGACACTCCCCTTCGGCGTCGACCAGCACGGTGCTCGGCGCGCCGGCGGCGACGGCACCGCCGCCCGCGTCCACCGCCGGCGACGAGGGGTTCAGGAGCAGCGTGGCGAGCTGCAGCTCGGGGTCGACGAAGAGGTTGCCCGTGGCCGCCACGGGCGCGGGCAGCGCCTCGAGCTCCGTCAGCGTCACGGACACGCCGTCGATGTCGGCCGCCTCGAAGGGGCCGAACAGCACGCAGTGATCGAGCTCCATGGCGGCGAGTCCGTCGGCGACGAGCGGCGTCGCGACGAACGACAACAGCACGCTGTTCGTCACCCGAGCGACGGCGCCGCTGCTCGAGAGAAACAGCGCCATGCCAGCGGTGCGCGCCAGGAGCGTGCAGTGGTGCAGCTCCACGCTCGCGCAGTTGAAGCAGTTGATCGGCGCGGCATCGCTGTCGAAGCGGCTGTTGGTCGCGAGCAGGCGCCCGAAGGCGCCGTCCACGTCGACCTCGCCGAGAAACGTGGAGCGATCCACCGTCAGCGCGCCCTGCACCGCGGTGGAGCCGGTCACGGTGCCTCGCAGCATGCGCGTCCCCGACGCCGACGCGCGCACCTCCACGTCGTAGAGCGCGGTCTCGAGGAGCGTGGCGGCCTCGGTGACGCGCGTGGCCGTGTTCGCCACCGTCACGCGGTTCGTGGTGCCCCCCACGACGTAGAGCGCCGCGTCGCCCTGGATGTGCACGCCCTCGGTGTAGGTGTGCAGGTCCGTGTAGCCGCCCACGGCGATGCGGCTCTGCTCACCCGTGCGCAGCCACGTCGCGGGGTCGAGGCCGCCGATGATCACGTCGAAGTCGAGCTCGTCGATGACGTAGCCCGCCGCGGCGCGCGCCAGCACGATCACGCTGGGCGCGCCGCCCTGCACGCGGGCCCGGGCCTCGCCGAGCGTCTGGATGGGCGCCGCGCGCGTGCCCGCGGCCGCGTCGCTGCCCAGGTCGGCGTCGACGAACAGGCCGGCGGCGTCGTCGAGCGGCGCGTCACCGCCCACGAGGTCGTTGTCGCGCCCGTCGCCGGGCACCTCGAAGGCGCCGGGGAACACCAGCGGGTCGACGTCGTCGAGGTCGCCGCCGTTGGCGCAGGCCGCCGACTGCGGCGCCCCGTCGCCGTCGACGTCGAGGCACGCGACGGGCGACGGTGCCGGGCACACGGCCCCGCCGCCGTCGACGAACGGGACGCCGTCGGCGTAGGGCGGCGGCAGCGCCACGGGCAGCGCGAGCGCGGCGTGGCCGAACGCGTCGGCGAGCGACACCTCGATGGGCCAGGCGCCCGCCGGCACGGGCGCGGCGATGAAGGCGACGAGCTCGTAGCGCCGGCCGACGGCCACGTCGACGGTGAAGGGCACGCGGGCGCCGGCGGCCACCAGCGCGGCCGCGGGCGGCGCGGCCAGGTCCTCGCTGGCGACGAAGCCGAGGCGCAGCGTGCTGTTGAGCCCGGCCACCGGCGTGGCGTAGCCGCCGGCGCTGATGGCGAGCGTGGTGGAGCCGAGCACCAACGCGGGCGCATGCACGTCGACGTGCACGGGGCGCGCGGCGCTGGCGGCGTTGCCGGCGGCGTCCACCGCCTCGAGCACGGCGTCGTTCTCACCCTCCACCATCCCCGCGGCGGCCACCGCCACGGCGCAGCGGTAGGTGAGCGAGCCCGCCGCCTCGTCGAGCACGCAGTCACCGGGCGCCGAGCGCGTGGCGCCCAGGCGCAGCGCGGTGGCGGCGACGGCGAGCGGCTCGCTGGCGCGCACCCGCAGGGCGAGCGTGCTGCTGGTACCGTCGCCGGCGACATCGCTGTACACGCCGCGCGCTGGCGCGTCGACCTCGGCGAGGTCGAACAGCTCGGGTGGCGTGCGATCGACGCGCAGCGCGACGCCGCTGGGGGTGCCCTCGCCGGGGTTGCCGGCGACGTCCTCGAGCGCGACGCGCTCCAAGGGGTACACGCCCTCGAGCGCATCGGTGACGTCGGTCAAGAGCGTCCAGGTGTCGCCCTCCACGGTCACGGCAGAGAACGTCAGCGCCGCGCTGCCGGGCGCGAAGGTGGGCACGGGCGGCGCGGCGCCGAGCGCCTCGTCGGCCACCACGACCAGGCGCGCGGCGCCGGCGCCAAGCGCCGCGGGCTCGAAGCGCGCCTCGAGCAGCGCGGGGGCCGTGGCGTCGGCGCTCGCGTCGACGCACAGGTGGCGCGCCGTGTTGCAGACCAGCTCGCCCACGCAGTCGGCGTCGCGCGCGCACAAGAGCTGCGCGTCGTCGGGCACGGTGGCGTCGAAGCACGCCACGGTCAGCGCCACCAGCGCCGTCGACGAAGCCGTGGAGATGGCGCGGCGCGCCCAGCGCATGAGTCCTCCCGCCGCACGCAGTGTAGCGGGGCCGGCGCGCGCGCGCTCATCGCGCGTCGAGGCCGGCGAGACGTGAGCCGCGGCGCGCATCCGCCCGCGCGCGGCGCTACCATGAGCCATGACCGCGCGCGTCCCCACCGAGCCCGCCCGGGGCCCGCACCTGCGCCTGCGCCGGCCCGACGGGCTGCCGCCGTTCGCCACGGGCGCGGCGGTGGCCTTCGCGGCCGCCATCTTGCCGTGGCTCACGTTCGCCGCGCTGTGGGCGGTGGATGCGTTGGTCCCCGGCGATGACCTCATCGGCAACAGCCTCACGCTCGCCGTCGTCTTCGCGGGCATCCTCTGGATCACCACCTTGGGCGGCCCCGTGGTGGCCGTGGCCGTGGGCGGCGTGGTGCACCGACGCCTGCGCGCCATGCCCGAGGACCTGCGGCCGCGCGGCGTCGGCATGGTCATCGCCGCGCGCGTCATCGGCTGGCTGACGTTGGCGCTGTGGGCCGCTGCCATCGGCGTCGTGTGCCTGTCGGTACGCGGCTTGGCCCCCTGATGACCACGCCGTCGACGAGCACCCGGCCACCGCCGCGAGGAGCTCCATGCATGCGACCGTGAACGGCCACCGCCTGTGGTTCGACCTGCAAGGCGACTTGGGCACGCCGGTCGTGCTGGTGATGGGCTTCGGCATCTCCGGGCGGGCGTGGGCGCCGCAGGTGGCCGCGCTGCGCGAGCATCACCGCACGCTGATCTTCGACAACCGCGGCGTGGGCGAGAGCGAGCCGAGCCGTGGCTCCTACGGCTTCGCCGATCTGGCAGACGACGTGGTGGCGCTCCTCGACCATCACGGCTTCGCGCGCGCGCACGTGGTGGGCGTCAGCATGGGCGGCATGGTCACGCAGCACGTGGCGCTCCTGCACCCCGATCGCGTCGCGAGCGTCGCGCTCATCGCCACGCTGCCGGGCGGCTCGCTGCGCTTCACGCTCCCGGGCCCGCGCGCGGTGTCGCTGTTCCTGCGCGCCAACACGTTGCGCGGCGAGCGGCGCTTCGCGGCGCTGCGCCGCCTGCTCTACACGCCCTCGTACCTCGCCACCACCACACCCGAGCGGGGCTTCAGCGAGGCGAACCTCGAGGTGTTCTCGGCGCCGGCAGCTGCCAGCACCCGCCTGCACCAGCTGCGCGCTGTGCTGCGCCACGACCTGACCCGCGAGCTCGGTCGCGTGCGCGCGCCGACGCTCATCGTCAAGCCCGAGCGCGACATCCTGGTGGCGCCCGAGAACAGCGAGCGTCTGCACCGGCTCATCCCCGGGTCGCGCATCGTGCGCCTGGCGGACGCCGGCCACGGCGCCACGCACCAGTGCGCGGCCGAGATCAACCGCGCGCTCCTCGAGCACTTCGCGCGCGCGGACGAGGCGCGCCCCGCCGGCGAGGATCGAAAGCTCGACGGCGCTACCCAGTGATCCACCGACCCGCTCAGAACGCCTGCCCCACGATGACGTAGAAGCCCGGCCCCTCGGCCTCGTCGGGCGACACCGCCAGATCGGCGCGGATGGCGAAGCTCTCGTTCCACAGGAGGCGATACGACACGCCCGCGCCCACGAGCAGCTTGGCGGGTTGGCCGCGCAGGTCGGCCACGTCCCAGCCGATGGCGCCGACGTCCGAGAACAGCGCGGCGCCGTGATCGAAGCGCTCGCCCCACAGCTCGTGCTGCACGAGCTGCGCGCGCAGCTCGGCCTGCGCCACCGCCTTGAGCTTCCCGAGGTAGCGGTGCTCGCGGATGCCGCGGCCGAGCACGTGGCCGCCGAACGCGATCCACTCCTGCGTGCCGCCGATGCGCGCCAGCTCCTCGACGGACGGCGCGCCCACCATGACGTCGACCAGGGCGTGCGTGGCCAGCACCACGCGCGGCGCCCGCGCCACGCTCGAGAACCACGAGCCGCTCACGTGCGCGCCCGCCCAGCTCCACGTCGCGCCGAGCCACGGGTGCGCGCCGCGCACGCTGGCCTCGGCGAAGACGCCGCGCGTGGGGAACGCCTCGGCGTCGCGGTCGTCGACGATGACGCCCACGAGCGGCGCGCTCGAGATGCCGGGCTCGCCGTCGGGGTGGTCGAGGGCGAAGCGGCTGCCCGGGTAGGGCGTGAGATCCGCCAGCTCGCCGGGGATGGTCCACGCGCCGCGCCACCCGAGCAGCAGCTCGACGCGGTAGGGCTTGTCGCGCAGCCACGGGCGCACCAGCAGCGTCGCGTGCGGCCGCAAGAAGCGCATCAGGTAGTAGTGGCGCGTGAACGCCTCCCACGGGGCGCTGCCCTCATCCAGGTCGCGGTCGCGCGCCGCGTCGGCGGCCTCGAGGGGGTCGCAGGTCACGTCGTTGCCCACGCCGCAGTAGTTCTGCGACACGGTGCTGTAGTAGCCGACGCGCAGGTACAAACGCCCGGCCATGCCGAAGGGCTGCAGCGCGTCCCACGTGAGGGCGTGGGCCTGCACCAGCTTCGACGAGAGGAAGACGTTGAGCGTGAGCGCGTCGCGGTAGGGCTGTACGCCCTCGTGGTGGTGGTAGAGCGTGGCCACGCCGCCGGTGCCGAAGCCCTCGTCGGTGTTGAAGGTGGCCGTAGGCACCGCGGCCACGCTGAAGGAGTGCTCGTCGGCGCCGGGCGCGGCCACCAGCAGCGTCGACGTGACGAGGAGGGCGAGCACGCGGGCCTCGCGCTCAGCCGCTGGCGACGCCGCGCTCGCGCGCGAACGCGAGGAAGGCGTTCTGCGCCGCCACGTCGCCGTGGTTGAGCCCCACGCGCGTGACGCGCGGGATGTTGCCGAGCCAGCCGAGCAGCTCCTCGCGGTCCATGTGCGCCGACAGGCCGCGCAGCACCTCGATGCGCGCGCGCACCGGCAGCTCCTCGCCGTCGAACCGCACGGTGCCGCCACCCGCGGCGGCCACCTCTTGGATGCGGCGCCCCGGCGTGCCGGCGCCCTGGTGGCCCACGAACAGCACCGTGGTCTCGGGATCAGGCAGCCCGTCGACGAGGTGGCCGACGATGCGCCCGCCCGTGCACATGCCGCTGCCCGCGATGATGATCATCGCCCCCTCGGTGTTGCGCAGGCGGAACGAGTCTTTGCCGCGGCGCACGGCGAACAGGCTGTCGAAGTCGAGCGGGTCGTCGCCGTGCTGGATGCGATCGAGGGTCTCGCGGTCGTACAGGCGCTTGGCCCGCTTGTAGGTCTCGGTCACCAACAGCCCCATGGGCGTGTCGAGCGCCACCGGGATCTCGGGGATGCGCTTCTTCTCCACGAGGTCGCTTAGGAACCACAGGAGCACCTGCGTGCGGCCGATGGCGAACGCGGGGATGAGCACCTTGGCGCGGCGCTTCCACGCGTCGTTGACCACGCGCTCGAGCGTCTTCTCGATGTCCTCGTGCGTGTGCTCGTGCGAGCGCGCGCCGTAGGTGGTCTCGATGATCACGAGGTCGACGTCGCGCTCGCCGCTCCACGTGGCGTTGGCGTCGCGCAGGATGGGGCTGTTGGGGCGGCCGAGGTCGCCCGACATGATGACGCGGCTCTGGTCGGTGCAGATCTCGACGGACGCGCTGCCCAGGATGTGGCCGGCGTCGCGGAACGCGATGGTGCCGTTGAACCCGTGCACGGTGCCGGTGACGTCGTACGCCAGCGTGCGCACCTGGCGCTCGAATTGGCGCAGGAAGGCCGTGATCTCTCGCTCGGGCGTGCGCGCCATGCTCAGGCTGTCTTCCAACGAGATGCGGCAGATCTCGTACGTCGCGCGCGTGCACAGGATCGGCTTGTCCCAACCGCTGTCGAGGAGCTGCGGCAGGCTGCCGATGTGGTCGAGGTGGCCGTGGGTGATGAGGAGCGCGTCCGCCTCCTTGGCCTCCTCGGGCAGCTCACGGCGCTTGGGATCCCTGCCCTGCGTGACGCCGCAGTCGACCAACAGCCTCTTGCCGCCCACGTCGACCCGCGCCATGGAGCCCGTGACGACGTCGATGGCGCCGAGCAGGCGCACCTCGCCGTCCTTCAGCGGGTGGACGGCGGTGCAGGCGACGATCTCGGGCATGGCTCCTCCGGCGCAGCCCGCGCACCCTACCAGGTTCCCGGCCGACGGACCGCGCGGACGCGGCGCGGGTCACGACACGAAGGGCCGCGTCAGGTTCTCGTGTCCGCCCTCGGTCACCACCAGGTTGTCCTCGATGCGCACGCCGCCCAACGGCGTGAGCGCGTCGATCAGCGTCCAGTCGAGCTCGGCGGCGATGGGCAGCGCGCGCAGCTCGTCGAGGAGCGCGGGGATGAAGTAGCAGCCGGGCTCGATGGTGAAGACCTGCCCCGGCGTGATGGCCGTGGTGTTGCGCAGGAACGGGTTCCTCGCCTCGGGCGCCACGCTGCGACACCCGACGTCGTGCGTCTGGATGCCCAGGCTGTGCCCGAGCCCGTGCGGCAGGAGCTTGCGCGTGGCACCGCTGTCGACGAGCGCCGCCGCGCTCGCCTTGGCCACGCCGAGCTCGCGCAACAGCGCGGCCAACAGCTCGTGGCTCTGGTTGTGCAACTGCTCGTAGGGCAGCCCCGGCTTCACCCGCGCGCACAGCTCCTGCTGCATGCGATCGAGCCCGGCCACCAGCGCGCGGAACACGTCGACGGCGGCGCCGCTGCCGCGCGCCGCCGTGCGCGTGATGTCGCTGTCGTAGCCGCAGCAGGTGGCGCCCGCGTCGACGAGCAGGGAGCCCGCGGGTTCCCGCCGCTTGCGGTACTGCACGTGGTGCAGCGTGGCCGCGTGCTGATCTTGCGCCACGATGTTCTTGTACGGCGTCTCGGGCTCGTCTTGCGCGGTGGCCCCGAGGTACAGCAGGTGCAGCTCGAGCTCCGACGGCACGTCGCTCTGCGGGGCGTCGGCGAAGGCGCGCAGCGCGGCGCGGTGGCCGAGCGCCGCGCGCCGGTTGGCCTCGCGCATGCACGTGACCTCGTAGGCCGACTTGATGGTGCGCAGCGCGTCGAGGTCCTTGAGCAGCGCCGCGGGCGCGATCCTGTCGTCGACGAAGCCCCACGACGCCGCGCGCGCCCGATCCTCGCCCACGAAGGCCGCGCGCCCGGCGCCGATGGCCGCGTGCGGCAGGCGGGCGCGCGCGCCCTCGGGGCCCCTGACCTCCACGCGCTCGAGCGCGGCCCAGTAATGATCGCCCTCCTCGTCGGGCGGGCCCTCCCAGAAGTCGCGCGCCGCGTTCACGAGCACGCGCGGCTTGTTGCCCGGCTCGATCACCACCGCGCTGTCGGCGACGGCGAGCGGCAGCCAGTGCTTGACGTGCGGCACCGACACGAGCGGCCACGACTGGTCGTCGAAGGCGCTCTTCTTCTGCGGCGAGCCCGCGTGCAGCACGAGCGCGTCGAGGCCATGGGCGCGCATGACGTCGGCGTAGCGCGCGGTGAGCGCCGCGACGTGGTCGTGATACTGGCGGGACAACGTGGCCGGATCGACGGTGGGGCTCATGGGGCTCGTCTATCGACTTGCCAACCGGGGGAGAAGTGCGCTCCTCTCCGCCCCATGATCGCCACCCTCCTGCCCCCCGCCCTGCTCCTCGCCGGCCTGTCGGCGGCGCCGAGCACGGCCGACCCGTCGCTGCCCTTCACCACCTGGAAGCTCAAGAACGGCCTGCAGGTGATCCTCCACGAAGACCACCGCGTGCCCTTGGTGGCCGTCGACGTCTGGGTGCACGTGGGCAGCGGCGACGAGGTGCCGGGCAAGAGCGGCTTCGCGCACTTGTTCGAGCACATGATGTTCCAGGGCAGCGAGCACGTGAAGGAGGACCAGCACTTCGCCGTGCTGCGCGAGGTTGGCGCCTCGATGATCAACGGCACCACCAGCTTCGATCGCACCAACTACTTCGAGGTGGTGCCGTCGAACCAGCTCGAGACCGCGCTGTGGCTCGAGAGCGATCGCCTGGGCTTCTTGCTGCCCCACGTCAACGACGAGTCGCTCAAGAACCAGCGCGACGTGGTGAGGAACGAGCGGCGCCAGCGCGTCGACAACGTGCCCTACGGCCCGTCGCGCATGGCGCTGTTCTCGGCGCTGTACCCCGAGGGCCACCCGTTTCGCTACCTGGTGATCGGCAAGCACGAGGACATCGAGGGCGCCAGCCTGGCCGACGTCAAGGCGTTCTTCCGCACCTGGTACGCGCCGGCCAACGTCACGCTCGCCTTGGCCGGCGACGTCGACGAGGCCACGGCGCGCGCGCTCGTGGAGAAGTGGTTCGGCGGGCTCCTGTCGCCGCCCAAGCCGGTGGCGCGGCCCTTCCCGGTGGTATCGCTCGCCAAGAACGAGCGGCTCGAGCTGAGGGATCGCTTCGCCAAGCTGGTGCGCCTGCAGTGGACGTGGCACGGCCCCGCGCAGTTCTCCGCCGACGATCCCGACCTCGGCGTGGTGGGCGACGCCCTCGGCGCCGACGGCTGGGGTCGCCTCTATCGCCGCCTGGTGGTGGACGAGCCGCTGGCGCAGTCGGTGTCGGCGGGGCCGTCGGGCATGAACGCCACCGGCCAGTTCACCGTGGAGGTGACGCTCAAGCCCGGCTCCGACGCCGCGCGCGTGGAGGGCATCGTGCGCGGCGAGGTCGTGCGCCTGCTCGCCGAGGGGCCCACCGCCGACGAGGTGCGCCGCTCCGTCGTCGACACCGAGACCAACATCCTGTTCTCGCTCGACGACCTGCTCGGCCGTGCCGAGCGGCTGCAGACCATGAACCACTACACCGGCGACCCGGGCGGGCTGCCCGCGTACCTGGCGCGCGTGCGCGCCTGTACGCCGGCGAGCGCCCAGGCGGCCGCGCGGCGCTGGCTGGCCAAGCCCCGCGTCCTCGTCGTCACCGTGCCGGAGACCGCGCCCGTCGCCGCGCCCACCGGCGCCGCCCAGGGAGGTACCCGATGATCGCCCCCGCCCTCACCGCGCTTGGCCTCACCGTGCTCGCCCACGCCGGCGAGGTCGGCGC
>CAZONM010000130.1:0-13760 GCA_964580865.1 uncultured Myxococcales bacterium
GAGAGGGCGAAGGAGAGGGCGAAGGAGAGGGCGAAGGAGAGGGCGAAGGAGAGGGGGACCCCGATCCCTGCGCGGCTTGCACCACCGACCAGGCCTGCATCGGCAACGGGTGCGTGGACGAGGTCGGCACGCCGGCCGAGTACCTGGCTGCGCGCGGCGCCCGCGACGCCCGCTTGCTCGTCGATGTGACGCTGCCTGCAACGCGCGACCCTGCGGAGGACTGCTGCTTCGACTACACCGGCGACGGGCTCCCCGACGACGCGCTCGGCGGCTACGCGGCCATCCTGGCGGCCTTCGGCTCTTCCGACGCGCAGGCGCAGGTCGCCCAGCTCGTCGACGAAGGCGCCCTCGTCACCGTGTTCGATTGGGTGGCGCTCACGTTGCCCGCCGGCGCGGCGCGTGTTTCCGTGTTCGACGGTACCCTGGCCGGCGCGCACACGCCGGCACAGCGCCGTGCGGGGGCAGGGGAGGTCACGCTCAACCCGGCGAGCTTTGGTGACCCCTACGGCGCGGCGGTGCAGGCGAACGACGCGGTCGTCGAGAACGGCACGCTGCGCGCGCGCTTCCCACGGCTCAACGTGCCCGTGGTCTGGGCCGATGATCGCGCGCTGGTGCTGCCCGCCACCAGCGTGCTCGTGGAGCTGTCGTTGCAGGCGTGCGGCGACGGCGTGTGCACCACGGCGACCGCCGACGCGCCGCCGGTACCGGAGGGGCGCGTTGGAGGCGTGGTCGCGCTCAGCGCGTACGTCGACGCCGTCGACGACGTCCTGCGCACCTGCCAATGCGCGGGCATCGATCCCGACGTGTACGTGCTGCACGAGACCTTCACCGACGACGACGGGTGGGGGGTCCAATGCAACGACGTCAACACCGGCGACGGTGGCGCTGGCTGCGACGCCGATGACGCGTCGGTGTGCGCCACCATCCCGACCTACTGTGCCACCACGAACATTCTTGGCAGTGTCCTCGACGTCGACATGGACCACGACGAGTGGCCCGACGCGTTCAGCGCGGGCTATCGCTTTGGCTTCGCGCCCGTGGCGATCGTCGGCGTGACGCCGTAGCGCGCCGCGCCTACGCGCGCCGAGCCGCAGTCAGTCCTTGTCGGCGTCGATCTCAGCCTCGAGCGCCTTGGCCACGGCGTCGGCGTTCTCCGCCGTGATCGGCGCGTCGGCCGCAGCGGGCGCAGGAGCCGGGGCCGTGGCCGGCGGCGGCGGCGGCGACGCCGGTGTGGGCGGCGCGGCAGGGGGAGGCGCGCTACCGCCGCACGCCGCGCCGAGCGCGAACAGGCCTGCGAGCAAGAGGGCGTGACCGACGTGCATGGTGCGCTCCCTAGCGGCTCGCCGCCGGGTCCTTGGCCTTCTTGCCCTTGCCGGTCGAGCCTGCGCGCTCGTCGCGCCGCTCGTCCCGGCGCTCCTGCCGCTCCTCGCGCCGGTCCTCCCGGCGCTCGACCTTTTGGTCGCGCTGGGCCTGCGCCGCCTCCAGCCGCGCGAGCACGCGCTCGTGGCGCGCGCTCTCCTTGTCACGCATGCGGGCCACCGAGGCGAGCAGCGCGTCGTTCTTCGCCTCCGTGGCCACCTGCTCGAGGCGCTCGAGCTTCGTGACGCGCGCCGTGTGCTTCTGGCGCTCCTTCTCGGCGCGCTCGACCAAGGTCAGCTCGGGGCCGCCCTCGCCGCAGGGCTCCGTGACGCGCTCGGGCGCCTTGCCCGCCTCGGCGGGCGGCGGGCCCTCGGCGCGGGCGCCGAGCGAGAGCGACGTTGCGAGCGCGAGCGCGCTGCCCAAGACGAGAGGAACGAGGCGCGACATCGGTTCTCCTATGCTCCATCGACGGGCGGCGTGGGATCGGACACGCGCTCGACGACGCCGTTCTTCAGCACCACGCTGACGGCGCCGAACACCGCCACCTCGCGCGTGCTGCCCTCGACGACGTCGCGGGTGATGGTGTCGGGGAAGCCGAGGGCCGCGGTGAGCGCGTCGTAGTCCATGCCAACCACCGCGCGCTTGAGCGCGATGGCGTGCTGCTGCTCCTCGGGCAGCGAGAGCAGCCACGGGTTCGGATCATCCTCGGACAGGGCGGCGTCGAACCAAAGGTCGAACGACTCGTGGTCGACGATGCCGCCGGGCAAGAGCAGGATGTGGCGCTGCTCGCGCTCGACGGTCACCTCGGGGCCGCGGTCGGCGGCCACGCGCAGCACCACCCACGTCGTGTAGCGCGGCGTGTACAGCGGGCGCCGGAACACCACCTCGCCCGACGGCCACTCGAGCCGCTCGACGCGCACGCGCGTGCCCGCGGGGATAATGCCCTCGGCGGCGGGCGGTGCGATCGGATCGCCCTCGACGGTGCGCAGGTACGTGAGCTCCTCGAAGCGGCGGTCGTGCACCAGGCGGTAGCGGTCGTCGTCGTAGAACTGGCCCACGTACATGGAGTGGCGGAAGAACAACAGCTGTCCGTGGTGGGAGCGCTCGAGCTGCTCGCGGTCGGCGTCGGCGACGACGGTGTAGCTGGGGCACGCCGCGGCCATGGCGGCGAGGATGGGCAGGAGGAGCGCTGCGCGCATGGGGGGGTCATTCCACATGCGGCGCGCGAGATCCATAGACGTGGGCCTGACGGCTCGCTACCTCTGCCTCGATGGCGCGCGCCTTCTGCAAGCTCGAGGGCCTGGGCAACGACTTCGTGCTCCTCGACGAGCGCGAGCGCGAGCTGCCGTCGCTGCCGCCGGCGGCGCTCTCCGCCCTGTGCGATCGCCACCGCGGCGTCGGCGCCGACGGCGTCTTGACGGTGCTCAAGGCGCGCGTGCCAGGGGCCGTGGCGCGCATGCACCTCACCAACGCCGACGGCTCCGTGGCCGAGATGTGCGGCAACGGGCTGCGCTGCGTGTCGCTGTTCTTGTGCGAGCGGGGCGCAGTACGGGCCGGCGAGTCCCACGTCGTCGACACCGACGCGGGCGCGCGGGGGGCCACCGTGCTCGACGCGCCCGCGAGCGCGACGGGCGAGCGCCCCGTGCGCGTCGACATGGGCGCGGCCCGCTTCACGGAACCGGCACAATTCGCGGTCGCGAGCTTCCGCACGGCCTATGGGCGCAAGGACTGGCTCGGCACCACGGTCAGCATGGGCAACCCGCACGTGGTGCTCGAGGTGGCCGAGCTCCCTCCGCTCGACGTGGCCGCTACCATGGGCGCGGCCATCGAGCGCGACGCGCGCTACCCCCAGCGCACCAACGTCGAGTGGGCCATGCGCGCCGCCGACGGCAGCATCGACGTGCTGGTATGGGAGCGCGGCGTGGGCCTGACGCAGGCGTGCGGCACCGGCGCGTGCGCGGTGGCGGCGGCGTTCGCCAAGGCTGGGCTCGTGCCCTTCGACACCGACGTGACCGTGCGCCTGCCGGGCGGACCGCTGGCCGTCCGTGTTCCGAAGGATGGCGGCTCCGTGTGGATGACCGGCCCCGCGCGCCACATCTTCGACGGCACGCTGTCGACCTGACGCTTCGCGTCGCCCCCGCCAGGGGCGCTTGTGTCTGGCGCCGTCGTGGCCTAACCCCCGGCGCGTCGACCCACGAGGCGGAGGATTCCATGGGCGTGTTCGAGGAGCTGGCGAAGAAGGATCACGAGCAACTGGTGTTCTGCCACGACCAAGACTCGGGGCTGAAGGCGATCATCGCCGTGCACGACACCACCCTCGGACCGGCGCTCGGCGGCTGCCGCATGTGGCAGTACGACAACGAGGAGCTGGCGCTGCGCGACGTGCTGCGGCTGTCGCGCGGCATGACCTACAAGAGCGCGGCCGCGGGCCTCAACCTCGGCGGCGGCAAGGCCGTCATCATCGCCAACCCGAAGGCCGACAAGAGCGAGGCGCTGTTCCGCTCGTACGGCCGCTTCGTGCAGGGCCTGGCGGGGCGCTACATCACGGCCGAGGACGTGGGCACCACCGTGCGCGACATGGAGTGGGTGCGCATGGAGACCGACTTCGTCACCGGCATCTCGCGCGCGCTCGGTGGCTCCGGCGATCCGTCGCCCGTGACCGCGCTCGGCTGCTACGAGGGCATCAAGGCCTCGCTCAAGTGGCACACGGGCAACGAGAGCCTCGAGGGCAAGCGGGTCACCGTGCAGGGCGTGGGCGCCGTGGGCTACCACCTGGTGCAGCACCTGACGCGCGACGGCGCCAAGGTCTTCGTCACCGACATCGATCAGGAGAACCTGCGCCGCGTCACCACCGACTTCCGCTCGGTGGAGGTGGTGTCGCCCGACAAGATCTACGCCGTCGACTGCGACGTGTTCGCGCCGTGCGCCCTCGGCGCCGTGGTGAACGACGACACGATCCCGCAGCTCAAGTGCGGCATCATCGCCGGCAGCGCCAACAACCAGCTCGGCGACGAGGACAAGCACAGCGCCGCGCTGGAGAAGAAGGGCATCCTGTACGCGCCCGACTACGTCATCAACGCCGGTGGGCTCATCAACGTCGCCAACGAGCTCGAGGGCTACAACCGCGAGCGCGCCGTCCAGCAGGCGGCGAGCATCTACAACATCATCACCTCCATCTACCAGATCGCGCGCGACGAGAAGATCACGACGCTGCGCGCGGCCAACGCGCTCGCCGAGCGGCGCATCCAGCGCCTGGGCCGCATCAAGGGCACGTTCGCGGGCGTGCCGGTGCAGAAGCGGGCGCGCGGGATCATCTAGCGGTCGGCCTCGCACCGACGACGTCCGAGGAGGCGAGCACCAATGCCGAACGGAGTGAGGCTCTCGGGTGGGGGACCCGCGTCCGCCCCTGTCAATCCAGACAGTGCCGGCGCGGGGGAGGGTCTGGAGACAGACCCTCCCCAAAGAAATCAGCAGCGCCTGGGCCGCATCAAGGGCACGTTCGCGGGCGTGCCGGTGCAGAAGCGGGCGCGCGGGATCATCTGATGCAGCTCGGCAGGTGGGACGCCGCCCTGATCTCCGCAGGCACCTTCGCGCTCGACGGCGGCGCCATGTTCGGCATCGTGCCGAAGCCGCTGTGGGAGAAGAAGATCCCTGCCGACGAGAAGAACCGCATCGCGCTCGACACGCGCTGCGTGCTGTTGCGCGACGGCGCGCGCGTGGTGCTGGTCGACTGCGGCATGGGCACGCAGTGGAACGACAAGGAGCGCGACATCTACCGCATCGACGAGCGCCTCGACGCCTCGCTGGCGGCGGTGGGCGTTGCCCCTGGCGACGTCACCGACCTGGTGCTCACGCACCTGCACTTCGATCACGCGGGCGCGGTCACGCGCCTCGACGACGGCGGTGTGCCGCGCCTCACCTTCGCCAACGCGCGCGTGCACGTGGGGCGGCGCGCCTGGGAGCATGCGCACGCGCCCAACGAACGCGACCGAGGTTCGTTTCGCGCGCAGTGCTGGGCGCCCCTCGACGGCGACGAGCGCAGCCGCGTGAATCTGGTAGAGGACCGCGACGGGCGCGCCAGCATCTTGCCGGAGCTCGACGCGCTGGTGTGCGAGGGCCACACCACGGGGCAGCTCTTGCCTCTCATGGGCGCGCGCGATCAGCGCGCCCTCTATGGCGCCGACATGGTCCCCACGCGCGCGCACGTGCCGGTGCCGTGGCACATGGGGTACGACCTGCGACCCATCGTGGTGATGGAGGAGAAGCGGCGCCTGGTGGAGCTGTGCGCCGACGAGCGCATCACGCTGGTGCACGAGCACGACACCGCCTACGCCACGTCGTCGATCACGCGCTCGCCCAAGGGCGAGCTGGTGGCCACCTGACCCCCGCTTGTGCCCGCGCGCCTTAGAAAGTAACGCCGTCACCGTGGGCGACCAGCTCGTCGTGAACGTGACCTCGTACGAGACGCGCGTGGCGTTGCTCGAGAGCAACGTCGTGACCGAGGTGTTCATCGAGCGCCACCGCGATCGCGGGATCGTGGGCGACATCTACCTCGGGCGCGTGCAGCGCGTGCTGCCGGGCATGCAGGCGGCGTTCGTGGAGATCGGCCACGAGCGCGCGGCCTTCCTCTACGTGGGCGACGTGGTGCCGCCGGACGAGCCCCTCGACGAAGAGGAGCACGAGGCGCCCGCGCCCGCCGACGGCGACGACGACCCCGAGCGGCCGCCCGAGGACAAGCCCGAGAAGCTGCCGCCCTACAAGAAGAAACGCCTGGCGCACCGCGAGCGGCGCATCGAGGAGCTGTTGCGCCAGGGCCAAGAGGTCTTGGTGCAGGTGACCAAGGACGCCATCGGTACCAAGGGGCCGCGCGTGACCTGCAACGTGTCGCTGCCCGGGCGCCACGTGGTGTACATGCCCACGCACAAGCACATCGGCATCTCCCGGCGCATCACCGCCGACGAGGAGCGCACGCGGCTGCGCACGCTGCTCGAGGGGCTGCGGCCGCGCTTCGTCGACGCTGAGCACCCCGACGTGGGCGGCTTCGTGGTGCGCACGGTGTCGGAGGGCCTGGCGGCTGAGAAGCTCGCCGCCGACGTGGAGTTCCTCATCACCCTGTGGCGCGACATCGAGCAGCGCGCGAAGAAGGCGTCGGCGCCGTCGCTGGTGCAGCCCGAGCTCGATATCGTCTTGCGCACCACGCGCGACACCTTCACGGGCGCGATCGACAAGCTCATCGTCGACGACGCCACCTCGTTTGAGAAGCTGACGCGCTTCGTGGGGCTGCTCGACCCGACGCTGGTGCCGCGCATCCAGCGCTACCAGGGCGCGGAGCCGCTGTTCGAGCACTTGGGCATCGAGACCGAGCTGCAACGCGCCATGAGCCGGCGCGTGTGGCTCAAGTCGGGCGGTTACCTGGTCATCGATCAGGCCGAGGCGCTCACCGCCATCGACGTCAACACCGGCCGCTTCGTGGGCAAGCGCAACCTGGAAGACACGATCCTGCGCACGAACCTCGAGGCGGTGCGCGAGGTGGCCTACCAGCTGCGCCTGCGCAACATCGGCGGCATGGTGATCATCGACTTCATCGACATGGAGGACGAGCGCCACCGCGAGCGCGTGCTCCAGTCGCTGTCGGAGGCCCTGGCGGCAGATCGCGCTCGCTGCAACGTCGTCAAGATGAGCGAGCTCGGCTTGGTGGAGATGACGCGCCAGCGCACGCGCGAGAGCCTGGGTCGCCAGCTCACCGAGACCTGCTGGTATTGCGAAGGCAAGGGCACGCTCAAGAGCAAGCGCACGGTGGCCTACGACATCTTTCGCGCGCTCGAGCGTCAAGCGCCGCAGTTGCTCGAGCCGGTGGTGGTGGTGCAGGCGCACCCCGAGGTCGTCGACATCATGGTGGGTGAAGAGGCGGAGACGCTGGCGGGCGTGGAGGCGTCGAGCGGCAAGAAGATCCTCGCGCGTCCGCGCGGCTCGTTCCATCAGGAGCAGTACGACATCTTCGGCACCAGCCGCGAGGCGGCCGACTCGCAAGCCAAAGGTCGCAAAGAGCAGCGCGAGGCGAAGGGCACCGCATGACTGACGAGCAGCGCCCCACCCGACGGCAAGCCGAGCGCGTGGTGGTCAACCACGAGTTCCGCTCCATCGAGGAGTTCATCAGCGAGTACGTCAGCGACATCTCGCGAACCGGCGTGTTCATCCGCACCGACGACCCGCTGCCCGTGGGCACCAAGGTCGATCTGCGCTTCACCGTCATCCACGACGACTTCGAGACCGTCGAGGGGATCGGCGAGGTCACGCGCGTGGTGCCGCCGGGCCAGCCCATCCCGGGCATGGGCGTGGTCTTCGTGGAGCTGACCAAGGCGTCGCAGGGGTTGATCGATCGCCTGCTGACGCGCAGGACCCCAACACGAGACTGAGGGAGGTGCCATGACCCACGTGAACACGGCCAAGTGCGTCGGCGAGGTCTATGCGGCGTGCCAGCAGGTGTGCCCCGAGGCCGCCATCCACTACGTGGCCGCCATCCCCAAGGGCTACCCGAGCGAAGGGCAGCAGTGGATGGCCATCGATCCCGCGCGCTGCAACGACTGCGGCAAGTGCAAGCCCGCGTGTCCCATCGGCTCCATCGTCGAGGGCGACGGCGCCGACGGCCTGTGGACGCAGGTGAACGCGAACCTCGGGCCGGTGTTCCGGGGACAGCGCGCCACGCCGCGCGGCACCAGCGAGGCGCCGCGCCGACCCGACAACAGGCTGGTGGGACGCTGACGAGGAGCTTCGAGGCGCAGCGCTACTCCGCGTTCTCCTCGAGGAACTTGCCGAGCGCCCGCAGCACCGTCGGGCTCACGTCGGTGAAGCGCAGGCCCATGCCGAGGCCATCCTTCACCTGCGGCGTGTTCACGATCTCGCCCGCCGCCTCCATCACGTCGGTGGACCCGGGCAGCGAGAAGCGGAGCTTCACGCGCGTGCCGAGCGCGTGCGGGATGGTCTGCTCGAAGTAGATGCCCCCGAGCGAGACGTTACCGGTGCGCCGGAAGTACAGCTCGTTGCCCTTCTCCTCCTCGACCCAGAGGTCGAGGGGGATGCGGCTGGCGGAGCGGCGGTCGCGCGAGCGCCGGTCGGTGGCTCGGCGGTCGCTGGCGACCGGCTGCGCGCGGGATCGGCGATCGGTGCGGCGACGATCGGTCATGGGCGGGAACCTTAGCACCGCTCGCGCGCCGCTCAACCGTCGGTCAGGCGGAGCGCGCGCTCGACCACGCGCGCGGCGGGCAGCGCGCCCTTGAAGACCACCAGCGCGCTCGACGCGGTGTCGGGCAGCGCCTCCTCGCTCACGCGCAGGCGGTCGGACACGCAGAAGACGACCTTGAACGGCAGGCCGCGCTCCACCAGCTCCACGCGGCGCCACACCGCGTCGCGGCTCCAGAAGCCGACCACCTCGACGAACACCTGTTCACCGGTGTCGCGGTGGGTGAGCACGACGTCGGGCACCAGGGCGCCGGCGCCCGGCAACCGCAGCACCTCCCCCGCGGCGGCGGCGGCGAACGGGCCCGCGCCGCGCTCGAGGTCGCCGATGAGCTTGGCCGCCACGGGGTGCGGCTCGCGCGCGCTCGCGTCGGGCCCGGCGCGCTCGCCGGCGGCGACGAAGGTCTCGAGGCCGCGGCTCTTGTGCAGCCGCACCTGCGCCTCGATGCGCCAGCGCGGGCAGCGCCGGATCGCGGGTACCAGGAGCGCGAGCTTGAGCCCGTAGCGCGTGCTGGCCGAGAACAGCGCCAGCGGGCCTTCGATGCGCAGCGCGAGGCCGTCGTCGGTCAGCTCCACGTCGAACAGGAGCTGGTGCAGCTTGGCCGCGTGCACCAAGGCGCGCAGCTCGGGCGCCGCACCCGTCACCGTGACCGTGAGCCGCGTGGCGCGCAGCAGCACAGCCTGGAGGCGCCCCACGTCGTGGCGGCGCTCGAGCTCGTCGACGTCGTCAATGTCGCTGCGCCCCACCGTGTGGGCGTCGGGCAGATCGGCGAACAGCAGGCGCTCGAGCTCGTCAACGGTGAGGCCCCGCGCGCCTGCAATCTCGTCGATCACCTGGGCCCGCGCGAACGTCCCGCGCGCGCGCGCGTCGGCGGCCGCCGAGAACAGCGCCGCGCGCAGCGCCTCGGGGGCCTCGCCGTCGGGCACCGTGAAGTCGCACGCGTCGAGCAAGAGGCGCCGGCATGCGAGCGCGAGGCGTCGGTCGCCGGCGCTGGCGTCGTCGGGGAGGGCCAGCGCGTCGTCGAGCGCCTCCTCGAGGAGCGCGCGCGCCATGCCCTCATGCGCGCGCACCACCGCGAGCCCGCACCCGGCAAGCGCGCGCACTCGCTCGCGCGCCGCCGCAGTGAGCGCCACCAGCTCGACGACGCCGCCGCGGCGCCGCAGGTGCACGTGCTCAACGGTAAGCAACGTGGTCCCTCCGCCGGTCGCTGGTGTGCGCCTCGCCGGTATCCGCGGTGACCAGCTCGTAGAGCAGGGCGCGCTTGCCCTCGCGCCGGCGCAGCACGCGCCCCAGGCGCTGCACGTGCTCGCGCACGCTGCCGGTGCCCGAGACGATGATGGCCACCTGCGCGTCGGGCACGTCGACGCCCTCGTTGAGCACGCGAGACGTCGCGAGCACGGGCAGGGCGCCGTCGGCGAACGCGCGCAGCGCCGCGCTGCGCTCGCGCACCTTGGTCTGGTGCGTGATGACCGGCACCAAGAAGCGCCGCGCGATGGCGTACGCGGTCGCGTTGTCGTCGGTGAAGATGAGCGTGCGCACGCCCGGGTGCCGCGCGAGCAGGCGCTCGACCTCGTCGAGCTTCTGGGGCGCGGCGAAGGCGAGGGCGCGCTGCCGCCGGTGTGCGGCGAGCGCGGCGCGCCCCTCGGCGCTGCGGGCGGCGCGCTTGACGAGCTCGTTCCACCCTTGCGGCGACGACAGCCGTACACCGCTCTTGTGCACGAACGCGCGGTACTCGGCGCGCGCCGCGTCGTAGGCCGCGCGGTCGGCGTCGGAGAGCGTGACCTCGAGGCGGACCACGTCGTACTCCGCCAGCCACTCGCCCTCGAGCTCGTCGATCTCCTTGCGATAGACGATGGGGCCCACCAGCTCCTCGAGCAGCGTCTCGCGCCCGTCGGCGCGCTCGGGGGTGGCCGTGAGCCCCAGGCGGTACGGCGCGAGGCACAGGCGCGCGGCCTGCGCGTAGCTCTCGGCGCACAGGTGGTGCACCTCGTCGAACACCACCAGACCGAAGCGCGCGCCCAGGTGCTCCATGTGCGCCCAGGCCGAGTCGTACGTCGACACCGTCAGCGGCCGGACCTCGTGCTGGCCGCCGCCGAGCACGCCGATGGCGCCCGCACCGTCGTCACCGCCGAAGGCCTCGGCGAGGAGGTCGTGCCACTGGCGCACCAGGTCGAGCGTGGGGGCCACCACGAGGGTGCTGCGTCGACGGTCGTCGATGGCGCACAGCGCCACGTGGGTCTTGCCGGCGCCCGTGGGCAGCACCACCACGCCACGGCCGCGGGCGCTGCGCCACGCCTGGAGCGCCTCGCTTTGGAACGGCCGCGAGGGTGGCAGCCCGCGCGCGCCGCGCGAGAGCTCCTGGTACCGGCGCGCGCGGTCGTCGAGCGGCACCCCGTGGTCGCGGGCCCACAGCACCAGATCCGCGTAGGCCGCCGCGGGCGCTCTGTGACAGGCGTCGCGTTCGTCCCAGGCGCAGCCCGGCGGCGGCGCTGCCGTGGCGTCGAGGCCACGCAGCTCGAGCGTGCCGGCGTACCAGGTGAGCGCGAGGGGGGCGGCCACGGTCAGGCCAATTCCAGCCCCAACGCGATAGAACAACCGCCCTACCGCACCCGGAGCCCCCATGCCCGTCACCACCCGCCTGCCGCAGCGCCTGCCCACCATCACCGCGCACGACACCGCCCAGTCGGTGGCGCAGAAGATCCAGGCCGAAGGTAACCTCGGCACCAAGCTCTCGCAGACCGAGCAGCGGTGGATCGACGACGTCGTCACCAGGTTCGGCGCGAACCCCGAGGTGCAGGCCGCGCTGGCGCGCCTGCTCGGCAGCCTCAAGCAGGGCGAGGCCGACAAGCTCGGCGCGTCCACGCTGGCCGCCATCCGCGGCGGTCAAACGCCCGTGGTGCCCGGCGCCAAGGTGCTCCCCGTGGCCATCGCGGGCATCCCGGGGGTGCAAGACGCCGACGTCGCCATCAACCCCGGCAAGGCCAAGAAGCACGCGGAGCAGACCTGCGGGCTCACCAGCGAGCAGGTGGGCAAGTACGTCAAGAAGCCCTCCGACCTGTTCCGCGGCGTCGTGGAGATCGATCCAAAGAACATGATCCCCGACGCGCAGCTGGCGCAGCTGCTCGGCGGCGTCATCGCCATCGAGACGCACACCAACCAGTACGCCACGGCGCCGGGCAAGATGGGCAACAACATCCTGCTCAACAGCAGCGACAACAAGGAGCTCATCGCCGCGCTCGAGAAGCTGCAGGACACCGGCATCCTCGTGAAGGACATGACCCACCGCGAGCAGGGTGTGTGGGTGGCCGGGCCCGAGAACGACAAGCTCGGTACGGCGTTCGCGCAGGATCGCGGCGTCAAGGGCACCACCCACCGCGGGTCGCTGAGCGTGGGCGTCGACGCCAACGGCAAGAAGCAGGTGGTGTTCACCGACTGGCCCGTGGGCTACGGCCACCACCTCAACGGCAACTACACGCCGCTGGTGTCGCGCTGGTCCATCGACGACATGAAGTTCAACGGGCCGCCGCCCACCGACGCGGAGAAGAAGAGCTACTACGACACCATCAAGAGCTACGAGCTCTTGTTCGCCATGGCGGTGCCGTTCACCAACAACGACTCGCGCCAGGGCTTCAACGACTACCACTTCTCGCCCATGGAGGACCTGACGCCGAAGGACGTGGGCTCGCGCCTCGACCTGTCGACGCAAGTGCTGTCGGGCGACGCCAACGCGGCCACCGCCATGCGCGATCGCACCTTCTACTGCGCCGAGGGCGTGGTGGCGTGCATCCACGCGGGCACCATGGTGCCGCTCAACCAGGCCTCGGTCGACAAGGGCCTGATGAAGGCGGGCACGCTCGACTACTTGAAGAAGATGGACGCCGAGTTTCGCGCCGCCACCGCCGACTTCACCAAGCCCGCCGAGCTCGGGTGGAAGGCGGTGCTCGTGAAGAAGCTCATCACGCAAGAGCAGTACGACAAGCTGGTGCAGCAGAACATGCAGCACCGTCACTTCAAGCTCTCCCTCGACGGACTGCCGCCGCTCAAGGACAAGAACCCCGCCGACGTCGACGCCAACGGGCTCATGGTCAAGCCGCAGCACATCGGCGGCCTGGTGCAGGGCATGATGGCCACGGCGTTCCCGCGCGAGACCATCGCCAAGGGGCTGGCGCAGCGCCTGGTGGATCGTGTGCAGACCGCGGGCCCGCAGGGCGCCGCCATCACCGCGGGCGTCGCCAACATGCTCGGCCTGCCGCCGCAGACGCCGCTCCCGCAGCTCGCGCAGGCCTTCGGCTGGGCCATCGGCGCCAAGTTCCAGGCGCAGATGCTCGGCTCGGCCGAGATGCAGAAGACCATGAAGAGCGCCATGGGCTACGACCACATGGACGGGCCGTCGAAGACCAAGGTCGACGACATGATCAAGGACTACATCGCCGTCGTCGGCGATCCGCGCCTCGATCGGGCCGCGCTCGACGCCAAGCTGCGCGAGCTCAACGACAAGGCCGAGAAGACCGAGGTCAATTTCCCGGCGCTCAACTGGAAGGGCCTGATCCGCCACGTGCCGCCCCAGGGCAGCCGCGACGTGCTCCTCGGCGTCGACGGCACGGGCTGGGCGGGCCTGCGGCCTGCGTTCGACATCCTTGACGCGTCGATGGGGACCTGACGCGCTCCCGCCTGCGCGACGGTCGCGGCCCCGTCCGCCGAGCAGCGGACGCGTTGCGTGCGCGCCAAGGAGCGTGTACGCACGAGCCACGCGCCCGTAGCTCAGCTGGATAGAGCGTCGGTCTCCGAAGCCGAAGGTCGTGCGTTCGAATCGCACCGGGCGCGCCAATCGGAACCCTTCGTCATCTCCGCGAGGATGGCGAAGGGTTCTTTTCATGCGGCAGCGGCGGCGCTGAACGGAACAATCCAGGCAGATTTCGCGAAGTGCCCAACGCTCGATTCTCGCAAGACGCCTCTCGTCGTGTGAAATTGACCCGGGCCGGTGGACACCTTTTGAACGGAGTAAACGGTGTCCGTGGCAAGCAAGAAGCAGGACGGGAAGCGTCGGTCTTTCTCGGATGAGTTCAGCGCCGGGGCGGTGCGCCTGGTCCTGCAGGAAGGCCGCACGGTCGCGGAGGTCGCGCGAGCCTTGGACCTCTGGGAGTCGGTGCTGCACGGCTGGGTG